>CAZGNL010000018.1:43208-46159 GCA_964527475.1 uncultured Syntrophaceae bacterium | reverse complement strand
AAGCGAGAAAGAAGGGGCACGCCAATGAGTCAATCCGTGATTACTTTTGAGAACCTCTATAAATGGCTTTGAACCGACCGCGGGGTAACGATCCATCCCACCTGTGTGAGCGATTGAAGCGCCGGGTGTATACGCCGGCCACAAGGCCCATGAATCGGGAAAGATTGGCCTCTTACCGCCTCGCCATTTAACAAGTGAAATCTCGGGGCCTACGATGGGGGATGCTCGAAGGGGGAGCTGCTGGGCGTAGGGCCAATTTACGAGCCGGTTGGCGTGGGTGCATCGAGAAAGGTTTTGGGTCTATGGTTTGCGCGAAGCCACGGACTGCTCGTTGGCACAGATCTCTCTCGCGGCAAACCCGGATTACAATAATATTCGCGAAATGGTATCAGCTCTGCTCTTCAACCCTCTTGATCTCGTCTGCTACAAACTGTTTGAATGTGTCATCGCAGGACATCAGCGCGGCCATGTCGGCCTCAAGGTTGGAGGGACGGATCTTGCAAATCCACGCGCCTCTGTATGGATCTTCGTTGATTTTTTCGGGCTCATCTTCCAGGTCTTCATTGATCTCGGCGATTTCTCCTGAAACTACCGCGTAGATCCTTCCGACCCACTTACCCGACTCGATGGAGCCATAGGGTTTGCCCTGGGTCACCTCATCATCTTCCTCCGGTAGATCCACGAAAGTGATTTCGCCGGCCTGCTTTGAAATGAATTCCGTGGCCCCGGTGACTATCAGATCGTCTTCCAGTCTTGCCCAGAAGTGGTTCTTTTCGTATTTCAGATCATCGGGAAATGAATAGCCTTCATATTCCATTGCAACCTCCTCACAACCAAATTTTTCAGATAAAGAGTGATCTTATGTTGACAAAGTGTGTATCGGTCCAGGCCGGTCGACCGCGATCATTCTTCCACGAGCTTCAGAAGTTCTTTGGGTTTGACGCGATTGAGTTTGAATCCGAGTTCCTTGGAAGTCAATCCGATTGCCAAACCGAGTATCTGGGGATAGTAAACTACGGGTACCTTGAGGTCAAGACCTGCTTGTTTGGCAATCCTCTTTTGCTGGCCCTCATACATCACGTTGCAGAAGGGACAAACCAGCACCAGGGCGTGAGCGCCGGTCGCTGCCACATCCTCCAATTTCCGGCGAGCCATGGTGTTGGCCACTTCCTCAGAAAAGCCCAGCGTCGCTCCGCCACAGCACTCCTTGAGAGACGGATAATCGACAACCTGAGCGCCGGTGGCTCTGATCAGATCGGCCATAGTCCTGGGATCATCGGGGGAATCGAATCCCACTGTGAGTTCCGAGGGCTTAAGGTAATGGCACCCATAATGAGGGGCCAGGATCACTTCAGTGAGCGGTTTTGTAACAGCTTCACGGATTGCGTCCAGCCCGACCTCCTCCCACAAAAGCCGCATATAGTTTCGGACCTTGACCGGCCCATCGTACCGGAGTCCCAATGATTCAAGGCGCCGGTTAACCTGTTCCTTCAATTGGGGATCATGATCCAGTTCGTGCGCGGTCTCCCTCAGCATCGCAGCGCAAGAATTACAAAGAGCGCACATTTCCAGGCCCTCCTTCTCCGCGAGGGCCAGGTTGCGAGCAGCCATGACAAGAGCGGACATGGAGTCCACAGACTTCATGGGGAACCCGCAGCACCCGAACGCACCCGTGTCCAAACGGAACGAAATGCCAAATTCCTTTGCCGTAAGACGGGTGGCCAGCTCGTAATTGAGATTGCGAACCGGAACCGTGCAGCCAAGATATAGAAGAGCTTCCATAGAAAAAATCTCTCAGCGTCAAATGAAATGATGCCCTGTCAAAACAGAAGCGCAGGCGCCTTCTTGTGTACGCTAACCGTTATCGGCCAGCAGCTTTTCGTAATCCTCGGGTTGTTCCGCTATTGGAGGCAGGCCCAGTTTTTCGCGCTTTTCGTTTTCAAATTCTGTGATCTCGTACAGCCGGCCGTGCTCCCTCAGCAAGGTCTTTTGACCCATGAGCCCGGCCGGAGCCAGGGCCTCAGCGGCCGCCAGATTCTTGATCGCGAACATCACTTCAGTAAAACGCACTCTCTGAGGACAGATTTCATGACAAGCGTAACAAGTGGAGCAAAACCAGATGAAATCGCTTTCCAGGATCTCCTTTTTCATTCCCAGCAGTGCCATGCGAATGATTTTTCTGGGGTCGTACCTGTGATCGATGACTTCCACGGGACACGCCGCGGTGCAGGCTTTGCAAGCAAAGCAGGCCTTGATGGCTTCGCCTCCCGGTTGTTGGGAAACTCGGTCCTTAAAGGACAAATCCAGATCGTTCAATCTGATGGGACTCATGGAATCGCCTCTGCCCGGACAACATTCGCACGACCGGCGCGGAACCGCGGGTCCCGGCTGGAACGGCTTGTCATTGGCTCACCTTTCCCTGGCTCACCTTTCCCTTTGGTTCCGTGAACCATAGTCCTGACACCTTTCCTTTCTTGTTCACCAGAACGCGAATCTCAGGCGCACCCCCCTTTCCGGAAAAGGCCCCTTTGAAGCGGTACATGACCAGACCTGGAGGTTTTTCAGAGGATGACGCCGAGACAAAATCAATGGAACGAAATTCCCCATACGCGGTCTTTAATTGACTGTAAGTAGCTTTTTGAACGGCCGAGGTCATCGCCTTCTTCATCCCGGCCGTAAAATCATCAGGGAGCGGTTTGAATTTTCCCTTGCCCCATTTGGAAAATAGCGAGGCTACGACCTGTTGAGCCATTTTCTTCTCAGTCGGGTTCACCTTGGCTTCCGGCATGGGTTTGAAAGATGCTTGAACCAATGGGGCGCAGACCGCGCCGGCAAGAAAGACCACGCAGAAGATGGTGGCCACGGTGTTGAACTTCAGACTTTTGTAGAGCATTCTCAAAATCTCCTTAACAGTACGTGGATTCAATAACTCTCCGATATCGGCGAAACGC
>CAZGNL010000018.1:0-43108 GCA_964527475.1 uncultured Syntrophaceae bacterium | reverse complement strand
CATTTCTCGGACGTACGTTGCCACTTGCGCAGCGGTTCTCGTGGCGTGGGAGACCGAGTCCGCAATGGAACGAGGCCCCTGAACCGTTCCAGCCAGAAATACTCCACTGTTGTCCGTGGCGCCGGGCTCGCCATTGGCGCCCATAAAGCCGTCATCGTTCAACCCAATGCCGAGGATCCGGGCCATTGACGGTTCCGGTGACATACCAATGCTCAAAACCACCATGTCAAACGATTCGGAAACCCTTTTGTCATCCGGACCGTGGTAAATAACCAGCGGACGGCCGGCGGGGTCTGAGCGTATCTCGGCCGGCATGGATCGGATCAGCCTCACCTCGCGGCGGGCTTGCTCCAGGCGAGTCTCGAAATCCCGATCGTATGTCTGAATATCCATGTAGAACATTGAAGGTTCAACCTTCGGCAATCGATGCTTCAGCAGCCTGGCAAGCCTCATGGCATAACCGCAGCAGACACGGGAGCAGTAATTTCGGCCAATAGTCACATCTCGACTTCCCACACACTGTATGAACGCCACCGATTCGATCGATGCCCGGTCTTCGCCCAACAGCCGATCATCGGTCCTCAACATGGAATCCAATTCCAGCGCTGTTACTACCCCGGGCACACGACCGTAACCGAACCCGGCCTTTTCTCGCGGGTCGAAAGGCTTGAACCCTGTGGCGGCTATGACCGCGGACGCCTCTATTTCCAGGTCCTCATAGTCCGTGTCCAGACGGATTGCGGCTTCCGGGCACGCGTCCAGGCATTCTTTGCACCCGCCGTCCAGGTAGAACCGACATATCCGCTCATTGAGCGTCAGCTTGCGGTCCTCCGGGGAACGTGCTAGAGCGCCCGGTTCAGGGCACACCTCAAGGCATTTACCGCAATCATTGCATGCATCCGGGTCAATGCGCGAGGGTCGCTGCTGCAGTTTCAACTTGAACCGCGCGCTCTGCTTTCCGGCCGGCAGGAGTGTGGTCCGACGCAGAACCGCAATGTCACCGGCTGAGCGGACGCCTTGCAGAACGTCCTCCAGCAGGCACGCGCCGCATCGCTGACACTGATCCGTGGCCTTGCAACAGAATCCGGCCACATGCCCGCCTGCAAAGGGGGCGCGCTCAACTATGACAGAGCCGATCCCCAACCGGGACAGCTCCAATGCGCACGATAGACCGGCGACCCCCGCGCCTATGATCGCAACATCTTTTTCCATCTTCTGTGAGCGGAATAGCTCGGTTCCCGATTCTCTTTCTTAGTCCCACAGGGGCAAGGGCCGTGAGTCATACCAAGTTGAGCTCAAAGGAGTACGGTTCTGTTCCAGGGTGCCACTGCCGGCTTGCCCAGCAGTGCTCTTCAGTACTCGTTTGATCGCACATTGGTATGAAGCCTCCGCCGAACGGGAATGTCGATGGCTTGTTCCCGGACTGACCGGCTCTCCGGCCGAACGAGCAAGCCCACGAAAAAGCGAAGTGTAGAATAGTGGACCCCCCGGGGCCTGTCAAGTGACGCTCCGGCAGGAGTTTCGCCAAAACGCCGCCGCGCCGCCGTTATCAGGGCAACCAGCGGGGGCTTGGACTCAACCCAAAATCGGATCAGACAACGCACCGTCGACGGCCGTCATACCGATGCGCCATTTACCAAGTAACAACGCGGGCCTACGATGGGGGATGCTCGAAGGGGGAGATGTTCTCCCCCTTCGAGCATCCAGGCGCAGCAAGCGCGCTCCTAATGCGTATGTCCGAGGCGAAGCCACGGACTACAAATGAAGCTCCCACACCAACCGGCTCGCAAATTGGCCCTACGCCCAGTAGCTACCCCTCCAAACCTCCCCCATACGTAATTCCGGGAGCTTATACGGTTCACGGTTACCTTAGTACTCCGTGGCGCAAATGCGGTTGCGTATTCCACCCAGTGTTGTTGTCTCAACGGGCCTGCTCACAATACGGCCCCCCTATCCGTCATTCCAGAGCCTGCCCCGGACGCCGATCCGGGGAAAGCCGGAATCCAGTCTCTTGCAAACCTTTCCGGACCCCGGGGCAGGCTCTGCGTGTCTGCCCCAATGTAGGGGTGCGCACGCGGGAAAGGGCGGACACATAGAGCCTGCCCCTGGCCTGAACAGGGGTCCGCCCCTACAGGAAAATGCCAACGTTATTTCGTGGCAGGCCCTTAGGACCGACTCTTACTTGATGACGTCTGTGGACAGGGTGGTCTTGTCCGTGAAGGTGACGGTCGCGGTGAGCCTGGAATTGGGGTCGGACAGCAGCCCGTTGTCTGCGGCGTACAAGTAGAATGTGCGCCGGCCGGAAACCGGGATCTTCACCATCCCGCCTTTGGGATTGGCCAGATCATAGATCTTGGGGTACATTGCGACCCCAAGGAACATGGCGGGGGCTCGGCCCAGGCTGGACCATCGAATGGCCCCGGTTGCATCTTTGACATCCACCTTGGCCATTTGCTTCTTGTCTACCTTGAGCTTCAGGATAAACGTCCCGTCCAGGTACCCGTCTTTTCCGGGCCGGGTTGAGGTGTTTGCCAGATCCGCGATAAACCCTCTGAACTCACAGGTGATCAGCCCCATAGCCCTCTGTGGGTCACCGGTTCCGGGCGCCACCGTGGAAGTTGACGCCAACGGCCGGCGAAGGGCCTGCTGGTACGAAGAGCCATCTGCGAGATGTATCACGATCCTCAGTCGGTTCACCGATCTGCTCAGTCCTCCCGGGTCCGCGGCATAGAGGTAGAATTGCGCTCTTTTTCCCACGGGAATTGTCACTGAACCGTCCGGCTTGTTCAACAGGGTCACAGGGCCGCTCTGATGGGCGACCCCCAGGCCCCAGGCCCCTGTGGTGACTTTACCTGTTGCCCACCTGGTTCCTGTTCCGCTGAGGTTGGAGATTTCGATGCCTTTCATCTCGGTCTTTGGGGTGACCTCAATGTCCAACCCAAAGACCGCGTCCGCCTCGGAGTCGGGTTTCACGCCGGAGTACTTGCCTACCGCGTCTGTGGAGACGTATCCGAGCCAAGTCCCGAGAAAGTTCACCCTGGGACCGGAGCGGTCGGTCGGTCTATCCGCCACGCTGCCCGTGATGTCGGACTTTTGGACTCTACACCAGGAAACCCCGCCGTCAGCGAAGGTTAAGGTTACTCTGAAGTCGGTCTCACCCTTGCTGATGCTACCGTTGTCAGCCACGAACAGGTTCAGGTCCAATCGACCCTTAATCCTTACGTTGACGGTCCCGTCCCTGTTGTTGAGCAGTCGCGTGGGATCCGAAACCAGGGAGACTCCTATGGCGGGGTTCCCGCTTCCCGGCACAGTGTCCCACCTGGATACGCGGCCGCCTACACTGCGTATCTCAATAGCCGTGATCTCCCGTTGATCGGCCTGGACGGTCAATACAAAGCGACCGTCGGCCTTGTCGTCCCCGGTGATCTTCTCATCGGAGCTGACCGCGTCGTACCTGGACATGCCTTTGACGAAGGCCGACATCCGAACCGGATATGTTCCTGAAACAGTTGGTGGCGCCACGGCTGCCTGCACCGACCCAATTTGCACCGGGATGGTCCATGAAGTTCCGTCAGAGTGCAGGGCCTTGACATGATATGCGCGGTCTTTTCGGGAAAACTTGCCGTCGTCGGTCACAAAAAGAAGGAGATTCTTGTCCATATGAGGATTGATGCTCAGTTTGGCGCCATCACGATTAATGATATCGGAAGGTCGAGTGGCCCGTGCCACACCGATGTAACCCACTCCGGGGACACCACGCCCGGCCTTCCAAATTCCCGGAGGGCCGGATGTCGCCCTGATCTCCAGATCGGTGATCTCTCGTTCAGAAGCTGTGGGCCTCAAGGTCAGCGAAAACACCACATCCGGCTTACTATCCGGGCGCGCGGCGGCTTTCCCCACGCGATCCGACCTTTTGGGGCCGATGAGGACGCATTCTCCGCGGGACCGGGTTTGCGCGTAGCTCCGCACTGAGGGCTCCACAAGAATCCCCAGGACCAGAAGGACCGTCAGCAAGAGTCTCTGAAAGAAGTAAGATGGCAGAAGGAGCCTCCCTCAGTAAGATCTGTACAGGTAAAAACTCCTCTATAATCCGCAAACTAGCCTAAAAGGCCACACAATGTCAACCAAGAATTGCTCATCCCGGCCGCATGAGGGGGCAGTCCCGACTTCGCGTGCCCTCTACTATCTTGGCACTCGGCAAGAGTTTGGAACAACCGGGAGGCTGAAAAGCGTGCCCAAGATGACTGATTCTCAGAGTAATCGGAAAGTAGTCTTCGCAATCACCACGCAAGTGCCCAAAAAGTTGGCCGACATTTCAGATCCGGCTTGGGTGCTCACAGTGAAGAAATCCCCCCCCCTTTTTCTCGCAATGCCGCGGCTTAGCTTCGGGCGACCGCCGGTCGCCCCTACGCGGGGGGTCCCGGCCGTAGGGGCTACGCATGGAGGTTGTCTCATACCAATGCGCGTTCAAACAAGTGATAAAGAGCACTGCTGGGCAAGCCGGCAGTGGCACCCAAGAACCCGATCTCACTCTCTTGATTGCGCATTGGTATCAAAACCCTCAACACAGTGGGAATAGTGGCACTACGGGTGGAACCCAGACGCCATCGCGTCTGGGTTCCAAAGGAACAAGAGGTTTTGTCGAATCGGATATTTTGTGCAAAAGGTGCGCTCCTAATCCGGGTTATCTTAATTCTGCCTCTTGTCGCTGCGCGACCCGGACGTTGTTACGTCCGGGCCACCCACCATATGTTGTATGTGGTCCTGGGCCACCACAACATGTTGGGTTGCCGTAACAGATTGAAATGACGACGGCTCCTCCTTTTCCTGAGCGCGGTCTGCCGAAAAATTCACCTATTCCAACGGGCTAGGAGATAGCGATCTATCAACAGGTGTTTATAACTTTGAAGGCTTAGAGAGCGGTCCATTCCGCATATGTCGAGATTCTGAATGGTTAGCTTTGTCATTGAAATCACGATGGTTTTTGGACTGCCCCACAATTGTGCAAAATGTTGTGACATTGCTCTCACAAACGAGACCCGTGAGTTATCCACAGGGATGGGGACAAGTTATCCACAGGAAATGTGGATATGGTCGTGCGGTCGGTTTGCCGCAAATTTTGGGGTGCAATTTGGTAAGAGTTCACCGTGGGAGGCGCGATGTCCGCCAAATCACGTGGATCCGGCCGAATGGCCTTGGTTTTCATGAGTGACGGCGCGACCCTCCAAACCACCCCATAGTTAATTCCGGAAATTTGTTCGGTTCACAGTGAACGGTTACCATTTGATCAGGGTGAAATTGAGACTGTTCCCGGGAAACAGGTTTTTGATCAAATCGGTCCCAAGACCGAATGAACGTTGAGTTTCATGACTTTTTCTTGTCATTCGGCCGGGATGTCGGGGTTCAAGTATATGTGGGTTTTCAAAAGCCGGACCACTTTTCCGTGGCCTTGCTCGGCAGCGTACATCGCGGCGGTTTTGCCGAACAAGCCGAACCAGGGCCGGCTATTCAGGTTGACATGAGCGCCCCTGTCCAGGAGCAGCTTCACAAATCCCAAACGGCCGTAATAGGAGGCAAACATTAGGGCTGTCCAGCCGTCCCTGGTCTGTTGATTGATGGCCGCCCCTTTGTTCAGCAGCATCTCCGTTACTCCCAGGCTCCCGCGCCTGGCAGCCCAAATCAGCGGGGTGAAGCCCTGTCGATCCCTCGGATCAACACTTGCGCCTCCTGTCAACAACTGTTTTGCGAATTCCGTTTTCCCGAACATGGCTGCGTAGGTGAGCGCTGTACGACCGTATATGTCTATTGCTTCCGTGTCAGCTCCCCTATCGAGCAGCCATTTCCCAATTTCCGTCGCCCGATACTGGGAAGCCAAAATCAGGGCTGTACTACCATCCGTGTTTTTGACATTGATGTCCGCACCTTTTTCTTGAAGTAGTTTCACGAATTCCCAGTCACGATTCCGGGCTGCCAGCATGAACGCGGTCAGGCCTGTCCTTGTCTTCGCATCCAGATCCGCTCGGCTGTCCACGAGCATTCTCACTAAGTCGGCTCTTCTCTTCAGACACGCCCACATCAATGCCGTGAAACCGGATTTGTCCGCGACGTTGACATCAGCGCCCCGGGCCAAGAGCAGTTTCCCGACATCAGTCCTGCCGTTCAGGGATGCCCACATCAAGGCGGTCCACCTGTAATCGTCTCTTGCATTGAAGTTGACGCCTTGAGTTAAAAGGCTTTTCACCCGGTCAACGTCGCCTTTTCGGGCAGCCTCGAACAGCCGATTGTCCGTTTGATTGCAGCTGGTTAAAAAAAAGAGCATGAATATGACCGGCATAGCTCCACAAGCGCCGGTCAGATTGTGCCTGAGTCTGGACATAAAACGCCCTCGCAAGAAACTGATGCCCGGACCCTGAAGAAGTTCCGGACCCCATCGGTGATTGCGATTATAGCACGACACCAGCCAAGGCTGTCCCGATCAATTGCACAACTTGCACCACATTGGAGGTTTTGCACTTGCCCCTACGCTCACAAAGACGTTTTATGAGAGAGCCCCGAATGACTGAACGGTTGCTTGACTCGATTCTGAGGGGATGATCAATTGTAGGGGTTATGGTATAGTCTTCCATGCATAGGCGGCGTGGACACGGGAGGCGGCACAGAGGCCCGCTCCCGTCATGCGCTCTGGAAACTCCGTGGTCTTTCTTCATAGATCTCATGGAGATTCAGAGGAAAGCTCATGCCGGAAATCGAGGCACAACGAAACATGAAATTGTCCGGAGAGTCACCGGGTCCCGAGCGTAGGGGCGACGTCCCGCGAGGCGCGGGATCGCCCTCATGGATAGTCGGTCTAAGTCGGAACGCGGAGGACTTCCCAGCGTATCCATTTTCATAGGATAGCTTCATGACTCCCGGAGAACTGAGGACAGGACGGCATGTTAGGCTCGGACTTGCTGAAGGTTTCCCTTCGGCAAACCTATAGGAACAGACGACGCTACAGAAGCGTCATCATTGCGCTTGCCCTGGGAATAGCCGGAATCATCGTAGTCATGACCTTGGGAGATTCTGTTGAGAAGGAACTGGGGACGAACATAGGGCTTCTCGGGTCGGCCACGGTCATTACAGCGGAATTTGATTTCCGTAGTCGTCACCGGTGGCATCATGGCCAGTATTTTGATCGGGATATGGCGGGATTACGACGCATTCCCGGTGTCATGCTGGTATCGCCGTACCTATGGAAGGGTGTTAGGATCACCTTGGGACGCGAAAAGCTCCAGGGGAGGGTCGCGGGCGCGGACATGAATTTCCTGGAGGCAAACAACATTCCGGTCGTTGGTGGGAGAGGGATTTCCGAAAAAGATGTGCGGGCCAGACGAAGCGTGTGCGTGATCAGCTACTGGATGGCGGAGGATCTGTTCGGTTCCGCGGCCGGTTCACTTGGCAAGGTCATCTTCCTGGACGGGGGCATGTTCACGATAGTGGGTTTCACGAGCGAGCTGTTGGGGCAAGAACACCGCCACTCCGTGTTTGTCCCGATCTCCGTCGCCAGATCCCGGTTCAAGGGCATGCACGGGATCCGGAGAATCAACATACGGGCCGATAGCTGGGATTCCGTAGAGTCTATCCAGAAAACGGCTTTTGAATTGCTCACCCGAAATCAGCCCGGGTACGCGGAAGCCATGGTGGTCAGGTGGAATCCTGACAAGATTAGAACCATCCAGAATACCGTCCTTCTGGTGAAATTGTTTGTTTGGGCCGCGCTCGGAGTAACCTTGCTTCTCGGCGGACTCGGAATAACCAGCGTGATGCACGCCGCGATCCGCGAAAGGACAACCGAAATCGGACTTAGGAAGGCGGTCGGAGGTACCAACCCTGTCATTATGTTGCAGTTCTTGCTCGAATCCGTGCTGATGAGCTTGACAGGCACGGCAATGGGTTTGCTGGTCGGGGCCGTCGGCGTGCAAGCCCTCAGGCACATTCTCGGAATTGAACCCGAGTACGAGACTTTCATGTTGACAATACTCGGATCAACGCTGCTGGGGCTTTTCCTGGGGATCGTCACGGGAATTGCACCGGCCAGGAGCGCCAGCCGCTTGGCCGTGATAGACGCTATGAGGTTTGAGTGATCCGGAAGTGTCAAGAAAGTTGACCGATATTTCAGATCCGGTTCCTGTGCTCATAGAGACGAAATCCCTTCTTGCCCCCCTTTGTCAAAGGGGAACAAGGGGGAAATTTTGCCTATGTGCGGGAATCACCTTTCAATCTGACAGAACTCTTGGCAACTGCCATATATTCAAAGGAGACACATAGGACTATGGACGGATCGCCGCCGCAACGCTTGACACTTTACAATGGTTCTCGATGGCGATTTTCTTGTTGCCCGTCCTGCGGAAGTGACGAGATCACATACGCGTTTCGAGTTAAGGGAAGAAGGCTGGACGAATGTTCCCAGTGTAATCTCGTATTCTTCAATCCACAGCCCGCCACAGACGAATTATCGAAAGTCCGACGGCACGCGGGTCTTTTACCCGGACGCGCTTTTTCGGCAAAAAACGGGATTACGCCGGCAATGGGGACCCAAGCCGGGGTCCTTCAGGATCTCATTTGCCACTACTCCGGCTCAAAAGACGGACAAGGCAAAAGCCTGATCTGCATAGGTTTCGGAACAGATTCTCTGCGCGCGGAAGCTGAATCCACGGGCCTTCGCTTTACAGGGATCGATTTCTCAGAAGATCTGCTCGAAGATACCGCGGCTCTGAGAAATCAGGCTTTCGTGTACACTCAGGGCGCCGAAACACTTGAATTTCCTTATCAGTCATTTGACGTGTGTGTGCTCGCAGACATCGTGGAGTTCGTACGAGACCCGCAAGCCCTGATTCAATTCGCCTGGAAAATGTTGAAACCGGGCGGGATCTTGTTGGTTACGGCGCTGTCACCCGACAGTCACGCGTCAGGGCTCATGAACCGCAAGATCATGGAATTCAAGCCGGAGCGTTTGTTCTATTTTAATCCGACGAACTTGCAGACCATCCTGTACAGGGGGGGCTTTTCGTCCATAAGGATGGTTCCGTACAGGAAACGTATCGACACGGACCGTTTGAAAGGCCGCGGCGATGGGCCGTCCTCTGATTCATGGTTTTCCCGGTTTGCGCGAATGCGATCGGGATGGACGCGGAACCATTTCCCGCAAACGGCCCCAAAGGTTTCCCACAGCCGCGTGGTAGCTGTGGCAACCAGAAACACCCTTGAGGATGGCAACCTAACCAGTCTTTCCGTCATCCTTCCAGTATTCAACGAGAAGGATACCTTTCCTACGTTGATGGACGAACTGCTCGAAAAGAATGTTCCCGGCCTGGACATAGAGATTGTGATCATAGAGAGCAACTCCACCGACGGCACGAGAGACCAGGTTCTCCAGCTTGAAGACCACCCGAAAGTGAAGATAGTGCTCCAGGATGCCCCAAGGGGCAAAGGAAACGCGGTGCGAGAAGGGTTTGAGCATGCTTCAGGAGACATAATCCTGATCCAGGACGGCGACCTGGAATATGACCTTTGGGATTATGAAGCGCTCATCAGACCGATACTCCAACTTCGCCGATCCTTCACCCTTGGTCTCAGGCATCGAGGCGGGGCCATGAAAATGCGCAAGTTCATTCACAAGCCCGTCCTGGCGTGGATTATCAATTTTGGGCATAAAGCGCTGACCTTCGGCTTCAATGTGCTCTACGGTCAGCGTCTGAAAGATCCGTGGACCATGTTCAAGGTCTTTCGCAGGGATTGCATAGATGGAATCGAGTTTCAATGCGATCATTTCGATTTCGACATCGAACTCGTCATCAAGTTGATAAAACAGGGGTTCGCACCGATCGAGATTCCCGTCAATTACGTCTCTCGGTCCTTTTCGGAGGGAAAGAAAGTCTCATTTGTTCAAGATCCCATTCGCATCGTGAAAGCCATGCTGAAATATAGATTGATCGGCTTGAAAAGCTAGTACTGGACCGCGGAAATTCGCGGGCGGTTTACCTAGCTCCCCTTGGACCGTCATTCCAGAGCCTGCCCCGGACACCGATCCGGGGAAAGCCGGAATCCAGGTCTTGCAATACCTTCTGGACCCCGGGGCCTGGTTGGCTTTTTCTTAAGTCACCAGCATTGGGTTCGGGTCCCCCCCTATGAAAAAGCTGACTCCGGGACACACTTGACACAGGGGCTTCGTCCGGACCGCATTTGAGGCGGGGTTTTCGCTGTAGGGGCTACGCATGCGTCGCCCTCTTTGCCCCGGGGGACAGTTTCACCTGCCGGCCAACTGGCCGGAATCACAGCTTCTAGCGCCACCCCCTGTGTCACGTGTGGGCAAGAGTCAGTATGAAAAAGGGGGGTTATACCGATGCGCAATCAAGAGAGTGAGATCGGGTTATTGGGTGCCACTGCCGGCTTGCCCAGCAGTGCTCTTTATCACTTGTTTGAACGCGCATTCCTATAAAAGTCCTCCTTGTTCGCGGAGGCGCCGGTCCCAAGTAGGGGAGGCGGAGCCTCCCGGTATGCGTTCCCAGGCAGAGCCTGGGAACGAGAGGAAAAGACTTTCATAGTTCGTTGTCGCTTTCTTGCGATGGTAGTTGGTATCGGACCTGTTTGTCCGCGCTGCGGTATCTTCAACCCGAGACAATTATCCTGTGCGATATTATGGGATACAATTCAATGCAGATCATCACCAACAGTATATACCCCGATATTCCCGAGAATGAAACTTGCCTGCCGAAGATCGTCAAGGCATTGCGATCTCCGGAAGTGGCGCTTATGACCATAGAGCATGAAAACACGTAAGGCAGAAACAGGGATAATATGTAGCGAGAATGCGCTCCTATTACGCCGTTCCAACAATAGGCCACGAAATATCCTCCAAGATAGCATAAGACAAATCCGATCAGGAAAGGCTGTTCACCCGCCTTCTTCACGCTCGCCGAAAAATTCGTGATGACTCCGATCAGGGCCATGCCTGCCAGGATCAAAACGTACTTGAACCATCCATGTGAGGTCACACACGTAACCGTTACGAGCACGGAACCTATGAACAGTCTCGCGGATATTTCCCCGATCGTGTGTTCTCGCCAATACTTGCTCGGACCGGGAATCCTATCGGGAGATACCTCCGGCCAACCCTTTCGGTCCCCATGCGCTCTTGTTCCGCGCTTTGCTTCTTCCCAGGAATCATACCACGTGTAGAATGTGGTGTTGACGTTGTAGAAGTACGTACCGAATACCCTCTTATTTGCAGCAATTTGCGGGGATATCACCCCCATAAATAACACAACAAATAGCCCGAGACCGACCAGCCTGTACGCCAAGCCTTTGTCGGGTGTTGCGGCGCCCGCGGTTTTGGATCTGCCCGCCAGGAGCGTGAAAACCTCCTTCATAACAAACACAACAATGAAAACAATCACACCCGGCAACATGCTGACTTTGGTCAGATAGGCCAAGCCCGCGGTTAAGCCGCAAAGGATCCCTGTCCAGGGGTTGGGATTCACAAACATGCGGCACATCAGGAGGAATGCCACAAAACTGAGAAAGTAGAACAGATGCGCGGGATTCGCATAGCCTGCCCGAAATATGAAGACTGTGAAAGCGGTAATCCCCAACAAGGCTGTTGTCTGAACCAGACCGAGATAGCGTCGAAAAACAACAAAAAGCCCGACCAGTATGAAGAGGGACAAAATGAGGTTCACATATTTGCCCTGAACCAGGAAGGATTCCCACGGCATCTTGGTGTCGTAGAATAGGGATTGGATCACAGGATACAGGGGCGAGCGATTGCCGTCACCGTGCCAGCGATAATTGGTGTCATGCAGTTCTTTAGCGTACCACATGATTGCGCCCTGGTCCAAGTAGTTGCCGTCTGCCTTGACTTTCTCCATGCGTTCCAGCGCGCCATACCAAAACAGGATGAGAAAGACAACACATACCACGGCCGAAAGCGCAATCTCAAACCTGTTGCCGCGGTAGTGAAGAAGTCTATGGAAATGTCCGTGCTTCATTTAACCTCATCTGTCCCGGGGCCTTCTTTCCTCTTCCGTTGCACTGCAATCAGGACCTGCCCACATCGTGATCACGCAACACGCGCCCCTGTTACCTTCTCAACCGCCGGGCCAGTAATTGGATGGTATGTATGACTGTGGGATCATCTTTCTCGAACAGGTTCCCGCTGAGCGTCAGGTTGCACCCGGGGCAGCCTGTGGCCACCATTCCAGCGCCTGTAGATCGAATGCTGTCTTTCTTGCGCGCGGTGACTCCCGCGGACATCTCCACGTGCTCGAACTGGAATGAGCCTGCGCCTCCACAGCACTGGTCCGCGCCATCCATTTCCACTAGTTCCACATCCGGGAGGGCATTGAGTATCTGCCTCGGCTCTTGTGAGATCTTCATACTGCGGACCATGTGACAGGGATCGTGGTATGTGACCTTAATGCCGGCGCCTTGGCCCGCGTCCGCCAGCACCAGGTCATCGAGATGATCCACAACCAGCTGGGAGACGTCCTTCACCTTGGATGCGACTCTTTCAGCCTTTGTCGTGTCGAGGCCCAGGTCTTCCATGAGGTGCGGTACAGCCTTTTTTAGGCCGCCGCCACATGTGGCGCAATCCACGACTATCGCGTCCGCGTCGTCCCTATCAAAGATTTCCAGGTTCTTCCGGATGTTCGGCAGGGCCTCTCGTCGCGCGCCGCTCAGGAAAACAGGAACTGAACAGCAGACCTGATCCTGTGGTATCACAACGTCGAAGCCCGCATGGGTCAGAACATCTATTGTGGCTTGCCCCACTTCCTCGTTGATCAGGTCGGTGGCGCACCCGGTGAAGTAGAGCACGAGCCCGATCCTCTTACCCTTGGCTGGTACCGATTCACCGATGCTCTGCCGAAACGAACTTTTGTTGAAGGTGGGCAGACGATTGATTGGAACATTCCCAATCTTCCACTGAACGTTCAGGGGCGCCAGAAAGGTCTTCTGCCCGATTCGCCCGATTCGCGCGCCCAGCCTCATGAGCAGGGGATTCTGAAGAGCCGCAAACAGAGCCCGTTTGGTCAGCTTTGGTCCGAATCTTTCGTGCAATTCCTGTCGCATATTCTCGAAAACGCGGTCCAAGCGCACTCCACTGGGACATGCCGCGGCGCAGGATTCGCAGAGTATGCAGCTCGTCAGCGCTTCCTGGAGCCCCCGGGTGATCGACAGATCCCCTTCCAGGTAATGTTTCACCATTTGAACCCGGCCGCGAGGCGTGTGACGTTCCATGCGGGTTACCTTGAAGGTGGGGCACACCGGCTGGCACATGCCGCATTTCAGACAATTGTGAAGATCTTCCCTTATGCTATCGGCAAACATGAGTTCTCTTTCCTGGATTGTATCGGACTGCCGAACAACGGTGGCGCGGTCATCGCAGGAGCAATCCCGATCAGACGAACCTGCCGGGATTCAAGATTCCCTTGGGATCAAGGCCCTGCTTGATTCTCCTTGTCAAAGTCAAAGCCACGTCATCGGCCTTGCCACGGAACAAAGCCGTATCAGGAGGGGGGCCCGCGCCGCCCGGTTCCGTGGCCGCGCGATAGATGTCCTCAATCACTGCTTCTATCCTGGCCTGTTCGTCTTTGTCCCGCTCCTCAAGGAAGATCACGGGACGCAGGGCCCCGCGGCCCCCGAACGCCAGAACACCGATCTGAATTTTGTGTTCTTCGGATATTCTTTCCAACTCCCGGACCATTGCCGGCAAATTGCTCACCGCCACGGTGAGGTCCTCGATGATCGGCTTAGGCCTGATTCCGTCTATTGCACGGAAAGCGGATCGCCCCGCGTTCAACAGTTTATCCGTGTCCTCTGGTTTGTCCACTCTTACAATCCCGGCAGCGTTCTTCTCCTGGAGTATCTTCTCGATCTTTTTCACCTGAATCTCCAGGGTCGCGGGATCACCGTCAACCTCTATGAGCAGCATGGCTCCCACGTCGGTGGCCAAGCCCACGTGAGTCTCGGCTTCGACCGCGCGGAGCACGGCTTTGTCCATGAGTTCCAGGCCCGCGGGGATTACTCCCTGTGCGATCATTTCAGCTACTGCGTCGGCTGAGTCTCCGGGCGCCCGGAAGTCTGCTCGGATGGCGCATACCGCCTTGGGCTTGGGTATCAGGCGGACTATGATCTCGGTGACCAAACCCAAAGTCCCTTGGGAGCCGCACATGAGTCGCGTCAGGTCGTATCCCGTAACATTCTTTATTGCGCGGCCCCCGGTTTTCAGAATATCGCCGTTTGCCAGCACGAGAGTAAGTCCCAGCAAGTAATCGGTGGTGACTCCATACTTAAGGGTCCTGAGACCGCCCGCGTTGGCGCCGACCGTCCCGCCCATGGTGGCCGTCTCCCACGAATCGGGATCCGGAGGATACATAAGGCCACTTTTTTCCACCTCCATCCGAAAATCGTAATTCATGACCCCGGGCTGAAGGATTGCGGTGCGGTTATCTGCGTCGATCTCCAGGATCTTGTTCATGCTGCTGAACACCAGGACGAGCCCGCCCGGTATTGCAACGGTCCCGCGGCCGGAATTATCGGCCGATCCCCTTGCTGTTACCGGGATTTCCTCACGGTGCGCGACTTTCAGTATTCGGGAGACTTCATCAGTGCTGATCGGATAGAGCGCCAATTCAGGGCGTTGTTCGCCCGCGAAAGAACAGGCCGCCAAATCCAGCGGTTCGTCCGTTGCCCTGTCTTCGCCCACAATCGCGGTCAGTTCCCGCTTCAGGCCCTTATTCATGAGATCTCCGACATAGATTTCCCTTTGTTGGACGCTTTTACGAATACTAGCAGTTTGCGGACGGAAAGCAAGATTCAAGTGAACACGCGTCCATAGCGGTCCACGTGGAGGCCCGTTTACGGCGGATCCTCCGCAAACCTCGGCAAAGCGGCCCCGTATCAGACAACCTGTTGAAATCGCGTCCGGAAATACGTATCATTCATGGCGAACCTTTTCATCCATCAAAATGAACAATGAGGCTGAGTCACATGGACAGTAGAATTCTCAAGGCCGACGAATCTCATCGGATACAGGTTTCTTCACTGAATATGCCGCCACGATTGTTGCTCGGCCCAGGGCCGTCGAACCCGCATCCAAGGGTGCTCCAGGCCATAGCCATGAACGAAGTGGGGCATCTGGATCCGAAATTCATCGAACTCATGGGTGAAGTCCAGGAATTGCTCCGTTACGCGTGGCAAACGGACAATGAATTCACCATTCCGGTCAGCGGCACAGGAAGCGCTGCAATGGAAGCTACCGTAGCCAATTGTTTGGAACCGGGTGATGTGGCGCTCATCGGTGTGAACGGATACTTTGGTGAACGGCTCTGCGATATGGCCTCACGGTACGGTGCGGATGTGCGCCGAATGGAAAAGGCCTGGGGTGAAGTTTTCACCGTTGAGGAGATCGGGGCAGCGCTGGACGAGCACAAACCCGCACTGCTGGGACTGATCCACGCTGAGACCTCCACGGGCGCTCTTCAGCCCATGCAGGGGATCGGCAAGCTCTGCCGTGAGTTTGATTGTCTGCTCTTGCTCGACACCGTGACGAGCCTGGGCGGCGTGCCGGTGTTTCTGGATCGATGGCACGTGGACGTGGCTTACAGCGGCAGCCAGAAATGTCTCAGTTGTCCCCCGGGAATCGCTCCGCTCACAATGGGCGCGCGAGCCCTGGAGAAGCTCAACAACAGAAAATCCAAGCCGGCCAACTGGTACCTGGACATGACAATGGTGGGGAAATATTGGGGGTCGGAGCGAACATATCACCACACCGCGCCCATAAATATGAACTATGCCTTGCGGGAAGCGCTGCGCATAGTAGCTGAAGAGGGCCTGGAGAACCGGTGGGAACGCCATCTGTCCAACGCGCAAATGCTCTGGGACGGGCTCAATGACCTGGGAATAGGTTGTCACGTGAATAGAGATCTTCGCCTGCCCAGCCTCACCACGGCCCTGACCCCGGACGGAGTGGACGGCAAGGGTGTCACCCGTTACCTTCTGGAAAACTACAACATCGAAATTGCGGCAGGTCTTGGCCAACTGGCGGGAAAAGTGTGGCGAATCGGCCTAATGGGTTTCAACAGCCGATCGGAAAACGTCTTGGAATTGCTCTCCGCCCTGGATAGAGCCGTGGCGGCAAACGGTTGACGCCTATGGGTTGTCAAAGAAGGAACACGATTGAGCATACGGTTGAACAGGGCAAATCCGCCTTTGTACTCCGTTGCACAGGTTCGGTCGCGTATTCTCGTGTCATCCTTCAATTCTTGCCGGCAAGCATGCCGCGCCTCTGCGAAGCGCGGTAAGGCCGTGACCCCGGCGAACCCGGGAACGCATTGCCCGCGGTCGCCCGTAGGAAAGCCACGACATTCCAAGAAGAAGGGCATTTTCATACAAAGGTCCTGTGAAAAGCGACCCCTTTGCGGGTCAACGTATGGGGTGGTTTGGAGGGCAATGCTGTTGACTTAAGAAAAAGCCAACCAGTCCCCGTCGTCACCCCGGCGAAAGCCGGGGTCCAGGAGGTATTGAAAGAACTGGATTCCGGCTTTCGCCGGAATGACGGACAATAGTATCCGGATCAACGGTATACGGCTTAAGTCACCAGCATTGGGTTTGGAGGGGAGCCACTCCGCGTGGGGCGATTGAGCGGGCCCCGGATAGCTTGCGTCACATGACATCTGTCGATAACATGACGTTGAAATGTCTGCCCGGCTAGGGCCTCCCCTCCAAATCCATGCGCAGCGTGCGCGCTCTTCGCACTCCTGTCCGAGGCGAAGCCACGGACAGGTTAACAACGGAAAGGACTTCCATATTTCGTTGTGCCTGTGTTTTCAAGTATGTAAATTAATATCAAGCCGGCATACGGAGACTACGAATGGAAATACTCGATCTTTTTAACCGCGGCGGACCCGTGATGTATCCGCTGCTTCTGTGCTCTGTGACGGCGCTGGCCGTGTTCATCGAAAGGCTCTGGAGCCTCCGGAGGAAAAACGTGATGCCTCCGGGATTTACCGAAAAAGTCATACGGCAAGCCTCAGACGGGGCGATTGAAAAGGCCATGGCCCTTTGTGATTCCGTGGGTGATGTGCCGATGTCCCGAATCGCCGGGACGGGTCTGATTCAGTGCGGAGAGAGTCCTGAAATGGTGCGGTTTATGGTCTCGGAAGTGGGGGGACAGGAAGCGGTGCGGCTGGAACGTTACCAGTCGGTCCTTGGAACAGTGGCCTATCTCGCTCCATTGCTCGGGCTGTTGGGAACCGTTTCAGGCATGATAAAGGCCTTCGACACTATCTACGAGCACTCAATGGCCGATCCGGCGCTATTGGCGGGCGGTATATCCGAGGCGCTCATAACAACGGCAGCGGGCCTGATGGTGGCCATACCGACTGTGCTGATGCACAGAATCGTGCAGAGCCGCGCCGCCAAGCTTTCCCTTGAATTGGAGAAGGAGTCCGTGACCCTCACGGAGTGCCTGATCAAGCAATCCCAGAAGGTCTAATCACTCCGCTGAGGTCGCCGGAGTCCGATTCATTGTGACAGGAGCCCGCTCATGTGGATCCAAAAAAGAAAACCCGATGAAACCAGGTTGGATATGACTCCACTGGTGGACGTGGTATTTCTTCTCATAGTCTTTTTCATGCTCTCCACTACTTTCATAGTACTACCCGGAATAAGAATCGATCTCCCGGAGGCCACGTCCCAGAAGATCAAATTGAAAAAAAATAAAGTGGTTGTGTCCATACACGCAGGAGGTAACCTCTTCTTCGGTAAGGATCGTGTGGACCGAAGCGCAATGCTCCGGAGGCTTCAGGACACAGCAGAGGATGACCCTGCAACCCTCTTACTCATAAAAGGGGATCGCGGAGTAGACTATGGTCGTATAATCGACACGCTGGATATGGCTCGACGAGCGGGATTGCAGCGCATTGGGATGGTCACGGTGAAGAAAAAACGCCCGGAACCCGGTGATCCGGCAGGCAAATGATGCCAACTATCATTCCTGAATTTCAGGCCCAGCGAAACATGAAAATGTCCGCAAAGTCGCGGGTCCCCGGCGTAGGGGCGACGCATACGTCGCCCTCTTCCTCTCGTTCCCAGGCTCTGCCTGGGAATGCATACCGGGAGGCTCCGCCTCCCTTACCTGGTGCCGGCGCCTTCGCAAACAAGGTGGACTATTGTAGGAATGATTATGCCTGAAAGTCAGGAACAACGAAGCGCACAAATGCCGGCCAGTCTGGTGGGTTACGGCCGTAGGAGTGTAGCATGCTACGCCCTCCTGGATAGTCGATCGGCGCAGGCGCCCCGAGAACCCGCCTCACCTGTTGGATTGCAGACTCGTATGAGATATCCATGCCAAGATTGACCCCATTCGTGCTCGTATCGATCCTAGCGCACACCGCTGCGGTTTTCGTTGCGGCAAATCTTCTGTTTTCTCGGATCGATGCGCTCGGGGTGTCCAAAGGCCTCGATGATCGGATTATGGTGTCCGTGATCGCGGAAGAGGATATCACCGCTCAAGCGGAGACTCCCTCCGCGGTGGACTCAGCCCCGATGAACGCGTCGGAACCGGAGCGTGCGGACAAGTCGGAATCCGAAGAAAAGAGCCCCAAACCTCCCATGCCTGTCACGGCAATAAAGACCGATAAGCCCGATGCGGATCTGGTCGATCAGGAGGACCATTCACAACCTGAACCGCAGACCGAACAACCACAACCCGGGCCGGTCCGCTCTGACAAGGAAACGGAAGAGGAAACCAGGGAGACTACGACCGGTGAGGACGATCCATCTGTCAGCGCTGAAGTAGTCCAATATCAATCCAAGGCCGCTCCTGCTCAAATCGCAACCCGCGAGACGCGTTTGAAGGCAGCGATGGGAAAGGATCTGGCCGATTTCAAAGCCGGGGTGATTGCAGCAATCAAGGAGGCCTCCTATTTCCCGCGAAACGCGGCCCGAAAAAGACAATATGGTCGGACCCTGGTACGGTTCAGAATCCTTCGCGACGGTTCGATCTCGGGAATCAGTGTGGCCCGCAGTTCCGGTCACGCGGTTCTGGACAAGGCCGCACAGAAAATCGTACGCAACGCGTCCAAGAAGTTTCCGCGCTTTCCCGAGAGAATGAAAACGGACGGCCTGAGCTATCTGGTACCGATTGTATTCAAGAAGAAAGGCGACCAGGGAAGCTCTTAGAGGCGGTTGCGCAACGCAATGTTTCTACGAAATCGTGGCACAGTAGGGTGGCGGGTGGCCCGGACGGCCCTCCGCGGGCGGCGAGGTAGCAGTAGTGTGCTGCGTCCACCGCTCATCGGTAAAGTACGTTGATCGACAGATATAGTGATGCGCATTGATATTGGGTGTTAAGATCACCCTCCCCCTGCCCCTCCCGTCAAGGGAGGGGGGGGCCGGCCGTGGAACCCATCTTCAATGCGTGGCGCTATAGTTGGCCGTGCGCCTAGCACCGTCCGGGTCGCGTAGCGACAAGAGGATGGACTATATAGCGGTTGCCAAAAGTTCTGTCTGATTGAAAGGTGATTCCCGCACGGAGGCAAAATCCCCCCTTACCCCCCTTTGACAAAGGGGGGTTGGGGGGATTTCCTCACGGTGAGCACAGGAACCGGATCTGAAATACCGGTCAACTTTTTTGGCACTTGCTATAGTAGTTCTCGAAAGTTGTCACGGAAACTGAGATCTTCGTCGTTTCACTCCTCGCAATAACGAGAAGGTAAAGTGTCATTGCGAGGGCGTAAGCCCGAAGCAATCTCCATCGAGACGAGAGGACTTCGTTTCAACTGCGCACCTGGGAATCCGACATCACTTTTGAGAAGCGCGTGACAGATGAGCCTTCCAACTCTGTTGAAATTCAATTCGCGTTATTACCGACGGCACGCGTTGTTGTCTTTTCTCTGCTTGGCCGGGATTGCGCTAGGAGTCGGCATTGTGGTCGCGGTGGAGCTGATCAACGATTCCGCGCTGCGCTCTCTTGAATCCGTGGTGGATTTCCTTTCAGGCAAGGCCACCCATTCCGTGGTTTCCAGTTACTCCCGCATCAACGAAAATCAATTTGCCCTTGTTTGGAAGCATCCCCTGGTGGAAGCGGCTTCTCCTGTGATTGAGGTTGTCTCCACGACCCTGGAAACGGGCAAAGAGCCGATTCGATTCATCGGGTTGGATCCGTTTCTTGACTCGGGATTTCGTGACCTGGCCCCCCGTGTCCGCTCACAGACCGATCTCATGGAATTCCTCGTGGGCGCCACCCCTGCCGTGTACCTTTCCGGCAAGCTGATGTGTCGCTGGGGGCTGAGGTCCGGAGATTCCTTGACCGTTCCGGTGGCCGGGATCGAGAAGAAGTTGAAGATAATCGGGCCCCTTGCGGGTTCCGAGGCGCTCAACCCGGGCGAAAACCTGGCGGTGCTCGACATTGGCGCCGCGCAGGAGATCTTCGAGCGAAAGGGATACCTGGACAGGATTGACATCACCCTCAACAGCGACGCGCGAGAACTTCGGAAGGATCTGCCGGCCGGGCTCAGACTCACAGATCGAACCGCCAAGAAATCTTCCCTGAAAGCCTTGCTCTATTCGTTTCAGCTCAACTTGGCGGCAATGAGTTTACTGGCCCTTTTTGTCGGGATATTTCTTATCTACAATTTCTCCATGTTTTCAGTGCTGTCCCGACGGGAAGACTTGTCGCTTCTCCTTACTCTTGGATCCGATCGTCGGGGTCTTGTGTCGGCTTTTCTCCTGGAATCCCTTCTGCTGGGAACAGCCGGGAGTCTCCTGGGAATAGGGTTCGGTTATTTGATCGCCCGGCTCAGTATTGACAAGGTTTCCTCCACAATCAGCGACCTATATTTCTTCCTCAACGTTGAAACCGTTCACCTCACTCTTCCCACGGCCTTGACCGGTCTGGCCGTGGGGTACCTTGCTACGCTGGTCGGCACAGGGCTGCCGGCTCTGGAGGTTGCGGGTGCGCTTCCGATTATGGGCATGAAGCGCCGGAGCATAGAAGACCGGGCGGAGGCGCTGAAAGAATCATTAGCCGTGGCAGGCGCGCTCAGTCTGGCAGCCGCGGTGGCCGCGGCTTGGGCCTCGCGGTATTCCATTTTCTGGGGGTTTGCCTCGGCATTCGGCGCAACGCTGGCCTTTACGCTCTTCACGCCTGCTATCCTGTCCCATCTTTCCCATCGCATGGGACTCTGGTTCAGGGACGGCCTCGGTTCTCTGGAAGGATTCATTGCCGCCCGGACCATCCGGGCTTCCTTGAGCCGAACCGGCATTGCCGTGGCAGCGCTGGCGGTTGCCCTTTCCATGACCATCGGTGTGGATACGATGATCTATAGTTTCAGGGAATCGGTTAGAGCATGGGTCGGCGGGGTTTTGCAGGGAGATCTCTACATATCTCCGGCAACCACCAGGTGGGGTCATCCTCTTCCTGAAAGTCTGCTCATACACTTGCAGAACGACCCGGACGTGGCCGCGGTGGAACGCTTTTCAACCCACAATGTGGACTTGAGGGGAAAGCAGGTTGGGATAAGAGTGGTGGACGCCGCGGTCTTGCGGAATCACTCCAAGTTCCACTTCCTCAAAGGAGAGCACAACGCCTGGGGCAGGCTGATGCAAGGTGGCGTTTTCGTTTCCGAATCCCTTGCGTACCGATTCGGGCTGGACACCCATGACCGGATCAAGCTCGTGACACCCAATGGCGAGCGTTCCTTTACCATCATCTCGATTGTCAGGGACTATTCGTCGGATCAGGGGGTCATGCACATTGACAGGGAAATTTACCAGAAGATCTGGAAGGACAAACGGGTTCAATCTGTGGCGCTCTTTCTCAAACCCGGCGCGAGCCCGCAGAAAGTGCGAACCAGGATAGTGGAAAGCTTTCCGGGCCTCGATCGCACTATTGTTTCCAACCTTGAAATGAAGCGGAACATTCTGACGATCTTCGACAAGACATTTGCTCCCACCGCAACCCTGAAAGGCGTGTCGCTCCTGGTGGCCCTGTTGGGAGTGGCCGCGGCCCTGATGGCCATCTTCATCGAAAGATCCAAGGAGATGGCGGTGCTGGGCTACCTGGGATTCACGTCAAAGCAATTGGGGAAAGTGAACTTGTACCAGGCCCTGATCATGGGGCTTATCGCGTTCCTCATTTCAATTGTCTGTGGGCTGATCATCACATACATCATCGTGTACGCGATAAACTATCGCTCATTCGGATGGTCGGTAGACATTTCCATCCAACCGCTCGTGTTCGCCAAAACCTTCGCGGTCACAATGACCGCGTGCCTGGCCTCATCCATCTATCCCATATTGAAGCTGGTGAAATCCCGGGAAGCACTGTCGCTGAACGAGGAATGACACTAACCTGCGCGCCCGGACATCGCGGCACAACGAAACATAGACATGCGCGCAAAGTCGTCGGGTCCCGAGCGTAGGGGCGACGCATGCTACGCCCTCTGGGATAGTGGGTCCAAGCCGGAACTCGGAGGATTTTGCAGCGCATCCATTTTGTGTGAAAATGTCCTCTTTCTTGGAATGCCGTGCCTTGCCTTCGGGCGACCGCCGGTCGCCCCTACAAAGGCGGCCCGTTGTGCCTTTGTAGGGGCATGGGTGTTGATAGGAACAGAATGCTTTCTTCAAAAGAGTCCCGGAGGGACGACTGATAGTAGCCCCGGAATTCATTCCGGGGTACCCGGTCCTCGCAAGACAAAACCCCAGTCCCGGAGGGACGGCTGAATTCCGAAAAGCAGAGAAAGAATTTCAGTCGTCCCTCCGGGACACATTGGATTCCAGCGATAAGTTAACGCATATGCCCTCTGGGGGAGAGTCGGCGTGAGAACAAATGGCAGATTCTTCTTGACTTTGGGCGGACCGGTCAGCTAATAGTAACATGTGACTAGCTAGTCAGTCACATGTTGTGGCCGACTGGTACGTTTCATGGAGGCTGCCGTGAAAAAACCCGAAATCGTAGAGAAAATCCGATCGGTTATCAATCAGACAAAGGCACACAAGGACACCTTTGCTATTCCTGAGCTTGTCTCCATACTCAACCAGGAGTTGGAACAAGCGCCCCAGGATGCCGGACCGCGCGAGGAGATAGTCCTACTCTTTGTAGAGAGCACGACAAACGCGCTCGCGTCTTCCCCAATTTACTCGGCAACGCTGGTTCGGGAGCTGTATCGAAATGTTCTCGATGTGGCCGCGTCCTTTGATATTCCCCGCGAGAATCTCCTCGAGGATCTCTTGTTTCAAACCTTGCGCAGGCCTGCTGAAGGAAAGAAGGCCAAGCGCTCCAAACAGAAGGATGTTCGCGCGCGAATTTTGAGGGCCGCGTTGGCTGAATTCTCGGAGAAGGGCTACCACGCCACCACAATCGACTCGATCGCGGTCAGGGCCGGAATCGCCAAGGGAACCGTGTACAGGCATTTCAGGACCAAGCAGGCCCTGTTCAACGGTTTGAAGGAGAAAACCCTCAGTGAATTCGAGGAACACGCGAGAGAAGATCTCACCAGAGAGAAGGACATCCTCAAGATCATAGAAAGCGTTATCCGCATCTACCTTACTTTCTTTGAAAAGAACTCCGCGTTTTTCAAGGTAATCATTCAGGAGCAGCAGGATTTCGGGCGTGAATTCTCCGAAAAGTTTATCAACGAGCTCATCCTATCCTTGCCCGGGCTCAAGAGGAGCTGTTGGAAGGCCGCAAAGACCGGGCGTCTCAAGCAGATGAATTACTTCACGGTCTTTTTCGGGATTGTCGGGTTTCTCAACGGCATCATCCAGAAGTGGCTTCACGAGGGCGGAGAGGGGTCGCTGCTGGATGAGGCGCAAACTGTGAGAGAGGTCCTATTCTACGGAATAGTGGCCGAAGCCGGAGAAAACCGAAGAATCAACCCGCTTAAGGTGATTTCATGACAAAGCAACCGCTGTTTGGTTTCAAGATACCAATTCTCTATGTCAACCCTGCGTTCAACAGAGATCCGCGCCTGATTGAGGAGGTCTCAAACTCTGGCGGCCTGGGAATTGTGGATCATGTGACCGCAGGGCCTGCCGATTTCCAAGTTCCTGCGGGTATCCCACATGGAGTGCGCATTCCTTTGAGCAGGCTCGATCAGCTCTCCAGGTATGGGCAAGCAGATCTCGTGCTGCTACCCCTGGAAGACGCGGATCGGCTCTCCGCTCTACTGCCGGGCGCGCTGCGGGAATCCGGGGTTCCTGTAGTGGTGGAGGTGAGCGCGGCCGGCCAGGCCGAGGATGCCGAGAAGGCCGGGGCTGCGGGTCTCGTGGCCCGAGGCAATGAAGGGCCGGGATGGGTCGGTGAAACGAGCGGTCTGGTGCTGTTACAGGAGCTGGTCGAAGCGGTCGATCTCCCTGTCTTTCTTCAGGGCGGCATCGGGCTGAGAACCGCGGGCGGAGCGCGGGCGGCAGGCGCTGACGGCATAGTGCTCGATGTTCACATGTTGCTCGCTTCCGAGTCCGGGATTTCGCGGTCGTTGAAGGATTTTCTTGGGACCTTGAGTCTCCCTGCTACGGTCACCCTCGGTGAATGCCTGGATACTCGGGTTCGAGTCTATTCCCGGGTGGGTACGAAAATGGTCCGCGAGATGCGCAAGCTTGAGGATAGTCTGACCATTGACGAGCTTCCTTTGCACCGCCAGCGTCTTGAAGAGGCTTTGAGGAATCCTTTGGAGAAACCTGATTCCGAAGAAGGTCTCCTTCCCATTTCCGATGACGTGGTGATCGCAAAGCGGCTTGCCGATGAATTCAAAGACGCGCGCTCTATCATAGACGCGTTCCGCGAAAGGTTGTCGCAACCCCCTGGTGATTGGCCTTTCCAAGAAGGAAGCGGCCTGTGCCGAGATCACGGTACCCGGTACCCGGTTGTTCAGGGCCCCATGGCCCATGTAAGCGACAACGCTGATTTTCTCGCCGCGGTCGCTGACGCGGGCGGTCTGCCGTTCCTGGCGATGGGCAACATGCCCGCGCCCATTGCTCGCGAGAGTATGGATCTTGCCCGTGAAAAGACCCACGGCAGATTCGGCGTGGGGCTCATCGGACTGGAAGTAAACCGCGAGGTCTACGAAGCCCACCTGGAGATCATGGCTGAGAATCCGCCTCATTTTGCCATACTCGCCGCGGGAAGCGTTGACCTGGCAAGGCGAATAGAAGAGATGGGCACGGCTTGCTACCTGCACTGCCCCGCGCCCGGTGTTGTAAGGGAGGGACTGAAGGCCGGGCACAGGCATTTTGTGTTTGAGGGATGCGAATCAGGGGGACATGTGGGGCCATTGGGTAGTCTGACCCTGTGGAGCGCCAATCTGGACGAATTGGAAACAGCCTCACGCGAGGGTCTTTCGCTGGATGAGGTGACGGTTCTTTTCGCGGGCGGAATAGCCGGCGCTCGGGCCGGGGCTTTTGTGGCGGGCATGGTACATGACCTGGCGGCCCAAGGACTCAAAATGGGCCTCCAGATGGGCACCGCTTACCTGGCGACAAGCGAAGCAGTGTCCACGGGCGCAATCACATCCACTTACCAGGATCTCACGGTGGGGAACCACCGAACCGTGATAATCGGCAGGACTGTGAACACTATGGCCCGGGCGGCCGGATCTCCAATGGCCGCACAACTGATGGCCCGTGAGCAAGAGCGGTTGAGACAGGGTGTTCCGCTCAGGGAGCGCAAGGATCTCTATGAAAAGGACAATTTGGGCGCTCTGAGGCTTGCTGCCAAGGGATGCGCTATAGACCCTGAAACCGCGGGGTCGGACAGTCCCGTGTTCTGTGATCTTCCCCCGGAGGAACAAAAGGAACTGGGCCTGTACCTCATGGGTCAGGTGGTTTCAGTCTTGGACAGTCCAATCACAATGGACGCGCTGCACGAAAGAGTTCTTGAGCAGGGTAGGGCGATCTTTGAAGCAGGATCGGTTCTTAACGAGGAAAGTAAGACCACGATTGACGCAACGTCCGACATTGAGTCGCATTTGCGGAACCACGGTGCAAATGACGGGAGTGAGCCCCCTCTCCCTCTGGGAGAGGGACGGGGTGAGGGCCGTCTTCGGAACTTGCCCGACCCGCAACCCGCGATGGAAATGGAGTGCGACGACGAGCCCATTGCAGTGGTCGGAATAGGGCTGCGTTTGCCCGGGTCGGAATCCCCGGACGGGTACTGGGACCAGATCGTGAACGGCCGCAGTGGAATTGGAGAGGTCCCCGAAGACCGCTGGGGCAATGTGGACCATTACTATGACCCGGACCCCAAGGTTCCTGACAAAACCTATTCGCGCATCGGCGGGTTCATAAGGGATTTCACATTTGATCCGCTGAAGTACAGGATTCCGCCCGCGGTGGCGAAAAAGATGGACCGGACCCAGCAGATGGCCGTTACCTGCGTTGCTGATGCGCTTGAGGATGCGGGTCTGTCCGGAGATGCCCTCAAAGGGAAAAAGGTCGGTATCATCCTGGGCAACAGCATGGGGGGCGAAACAACCGATCAATACGCGGCGCGTCTCGACCTTCCGCGAACTCTCTGTGCGCTGAAGGAATCGCTCGACAAGCTCCAATTGGAACCCCAGGATAGGAAGGCCCTTCTGGAGGATTTCCGTTCCCGGTTCCTGGATGACCTTCCCGTGATAACCGAGGATTCGCTCCCCGGGGAGTTGGCCAACGTGATTTCGGGCCGCGTGGCCAATGTGTTCAACCTGGAGGGCCCCAACTTCACTGTAGACGCAGCCTGTGCATCCTCAATGGCCGCGGTGATGAACGCTGTGTCCCTATTGAGGAGCCGAGCGGTGGACTTCGCCATAACAGGCGGCGTGGACGCTGCCATGCACCCTTCGTCTTTTGTAAAGTTCTGCAAAATCGGCGCGCTGTCTCCTGACGGAAGCCGGCCCTTTGACGAGGGGGCCAATGGATTCGTGATGGGCGAAGGCGCGGGGATCATGATGTTGAAGCGCCTTTCCGACGCGGTACGAGACGGGGACAGGGTGTACGGGACCATTGTGGGGATCGGCGCGTCATCGGACGGGAGAGGAAAAGGGATCACCGCGCCCAACGCGGCAGGTCAGGAGAGGGCTCTACGGAATTGTACGGAACCCTCGGGGATTGATCCGCTTTCGGTCGGGCTGATCGAAGCGCACGGAACTTCCACTGCTGTGGGAGACAAGACCGAGCTTATTGTGCTGGACCGGTACTTCAGAGACGCGGGCGCGGCCCCGGGATCAGTGGGTATCGGATCAATCAAATCCCAGATAGGGCATCTCAAGGCCGCGGCAGGGGCCGCGGGCATGATAAAGGCGATTCTCAGTCTCTATCACCGCACTCTACCCCGGACCATCAACGTTCGTGAACCCAATACGAGCATTGATTGGGAAACCTCGCCGCTTTTCCTCTTGGCCGAAGCCGGACCGTGGGCCCCGCCCAACGGCCGCCTGAGAAGGGCCGGCGTCAGCGCTTTCGGATTCGGCGGCACAAATTTTCACATAATCCTCCAGGAGCACTGTCCCGGACTACGTCTGGTATCAAACGGGAAAAAGGCTCCGCCGGTAGTCGAGCACATTCCGCCTGACTGGCCGCGTCCCGAGAAAATGAGTGTGGATGGAGAAGCGTGGATCCTGGGAGCCAAGGATGAAGCGGGACTCGTGGCCAAGATCGAAGATCTCCTTGCGCGTACGATGCCTGAAAACTGGATTCAGCTCGCCTCAGCGAACAGGAAAGACGCGAGCAGTGGAGCGATCCGCTGTGGTTTCGCGTCCGCGTCCGCGGACGAGACCGTCAAGAAGCTCAACCTCATCAAAGAGGGAATGGAAGATCCCCGGAAGAAGTCCTTTTTCCCGGCCCGCGGCATTCATGTGGCCGCCGCGGATTCCGATCGAACCGCGACGGGGATCGCGTTTCTGTTTCCAGGCCAGGGTTCACAATACCCGTTCATGCTCCGGGACCTTGCAGACCGTTATTCCGTGGTCTCCAGGACATTGGAGGAGGCGGACGAAGTCCTCAACTCCCTGGATCTGCCTGGAGTGACCGAGGCGATGTTCCCCCGCGCAGGGGGCGGGAACGAGTCAACGGTGAAACAGGCCGACGTGATGAAGGATACCCAGCTTCTCCAGCCCATGATCCTGGCCGCGAATACGGCGATCTTTCGTCTCCTGGCGGCTATGGGTGTGCAACCGGTCAGCGTGGCCGGGCATTCTTTGGGTGAGTATGCGGCCTGCGTGGCCGCGGGAGTTTTTGAATTCCGGGACGCGATTGAGGCGGTGGCTGTCCGAGGCCATGAGATGGCCAGGGTGAGCATCGATGACCCCGGGCTCATGATGAGCGTCCCCGCAGATGCGCGACTGGTTGAAGAGGTATTGGCCGAGATCGACGGTTATGTGGTGGCCGCAAACAAGAACTCCCCCAGGCAGACGGTGATATCGGGCGAGACCGCCGCGGTCAAGAAGGCCGGAGAACTATTCAAGGATCGTGGACTGGATGGGATAATCCTTCCGGTTTCCGCGGCCTTCCATTCCGGTGTGGTGGCCCCGGCACGGGAACCGTTCATGAAGACCCTAAGAAAGCTGACCGTCAAACCGCCCGGTATCCCGGTTCTTTCCAATGTTACCGGAGACTTTTACCCCGCTGGTCCGGCCGCGCCTGCACAGATTCGTGACCTTCTCGGAAAGCAATTCGCCGCGCCTGTGGAATGGGTGAAATCAGTGCGACGCCTTTACGGCGAAGGCGTAAGAATATTTGTTGAATGCGGTCCCAAGAGAGTTATGACCAACCTCACTCAGGACACTCTACCTGATGACATTCTGGCGATGCCCACCAATCATCCCAAAAAGGGCGGAATCCTCCAGTTGATGGAGACATTGGCTGCGCTGGCCGCTGAGGGAGTGGCAATCGATTTCGACGCAGCGGATGGTTGGGCCGCGCCGGCGCGAGCAGACCGATCCGCCGCCCCTGAGTTGAGAGTGGTCCGCTCCACCGACGAACCAGGGGCCGCGATGCTGGAACCCGCGGCAGAGAGTCCTCCGGTGTTGCTCGAAGGCCTGGTCGATCCGGAAATCAGGGAAATCGCTTCAAAGAAGGAATTTAAGCGATTCCTGGAGATTCAGGGCGAGCCCATCCGCGGCCTCATCAAATCAGGCTTTGATACATTTGTGCAAAACGTGCTCCCACTTGAGCAGACCGCGGACAAGGTGAAATCCGAAGGAATGGACTTCAGACCGCCTGTTGTCACCGGGATTGCCGCTGGATTGCCGAGTGACGCTCGATTTCCCTTTGACAAGGAATGCCTGGATGATCTGATCCTGGGCCGCAACTTTATCCGGAAGGTCCCGGAGAACGGTCGTCGCAGAATGCTCGAAAAGAACGTGGAACGACTGGTCAAGGGGCCGTCGGGTGAGGCGGAACTGGAGGTTGTGGATGACGTTTCAGGTGTGATCAAGTTGGCCGGTTTTTTCTCCGAAGAGAAGATCATGGAAGAATACGGCGTCGATAAACGGCTGGCAAGATCCATGGACGTTACCACCCGGTTGGCCCTGGCCGCGGGCATCGAAGCCATCAAGGACGCGGGCATTCCTTTGGTCCAACGGACTCGAACCACGAGCACCGGCCGGGAACTGCCCGATTCCTGGGCCCTGCCGGAGCCTTTGAGGGATGAGACGGGCGTGATATTCGCTTCCGCGTTTCCGGGCATCTCCTCCCTGGTTGACGAAGTGACTCGCGAGGTCGCAAGCCGGTACGGTTCCGGCGCCAGATCCAGGCTCATCGACTTCTACACCGGCCTCTTGGAACAGATTCAGGACAGCGCAGAGAGGGACCGCATCACAAGATGGTTCACCCGGGAGTTCGATGATCTCAATCCCTCGGGAACGGAGGAACTCTACACCTTTAACCGAGATTTCCTCTTCCGGGTCATGACTATGGCCTCGGGGCAACTGGCCCAGTTCATAAAGGCACGGGGACCGAACACTCACGTGGACGCCGCGTGTGCGAGCACTACTCAGGCGGTACTCCTTGCCAGGGATTGGATCCGATCCGGACAGGCCAAAAGGGTCGTCGTGGTGGCAGCCGATGATGTTGCCGGCAGGACCCTGCTGCCGTGGGTAGGATCAGGATTTCTGGCAATGGGCGCGGCCACCACTGAAGGCAACGTCAGCGAGGCCGCACTGCCCTTTGATGATCGACGACATGGGCTCATTCTGGGTTCAGCCGCGGTGGGCATGGTCCTGGAAAATCAGGACCTGGCGCGGCAGCGCGGTGTGGAACCCATAGCCTCTATCGAGGCCGGTATGGCCGCAAACAGCGCGTTTCACGGCACCCGCTTGGACGTGAACCACATTTCCTCTTTGATGCAACGGGTAATCTCAAGATGGGAAGACCAATCGGGCCTTTCGCGGGATGAACTGGCCCGCGATGTTTTCTTCATGTCCCATGAGACGTACTCTCCAAAACGAGGCGGGAGTTCAGCCGCTGAGATAAGCGCACTCCGTGAGACCTTCGGAGACGCGGCAAGACAGATTCCCATCGCCAACACCAAGGGATTCACAGGGCATACTATGGGCGCATCTGTGGAAGATGTGGTCGCGTTGCGCTGCCTACAGAAAAAGACTCTTCCGCCCATACCGAACCTGAAGCAGCCTGATCCGGATTTCGCTGATCTCAACTTGAGACACCAGGGCCCCATAAATGCCCGTTACGCGCTGAGGCTGGCCGCAGGATTCGGCTCCCAGATTGTTATCGCGCTCTACAAGACGCTCACCAGGGAAGAGAACCGGATATCGGATCTGTCCGCGCATCGTGATTGGCTGAAAAGGATTACCGGATACAGAGACCCGGTTGTCTCGGTTGAAGATCGGACCCTAAAGGTTTCCGAGCGCGCGGCCGAACACGCGCCCGCGGCCGAGCCGACTCCACAAGAACATGCCGCTGCGTCCGATGATCTCCGATCTGCGCAATTCCAGGCCGCAGCGCGCGGAGAATCGGAAATTCGTGAGAAGATCCTGTCGCTGCTGTCGGAAAAGACCGGGTACCCCGCGGACATGCTCGACACAGACCTGGATCTGGAAGCCGACCTGGGCATAGACACGGTCAAGCAAGCTGAGTTTATCTCTGAAGTGCGAGAAGAATTCGGCATCCCGCGCATTGAAGGCCTCAAGATCGCTGATTTCCACACCATCGAGCACATCATCGGGTTCGTGCTCCAACATAGCGGACAAACATCCGCAACAGAATCTGAATCCAACGTTGATGCCGCGCCGGGAGACACCGACATTCCCGCGGATCGCGGCCATATAATTCGTGAGAAGATCCTGTCCCTGTTGTCGGAAAAGACCGGGTACCCCGCGGACATGCTCGACACAGACCTGGATCTGGAAGCCGACCTGGGTATAGACACGGTCAAGCAGGCTGAGTTTATCTCTGAAGTGCGAGAAGAATTCGGCATCCCGCGTATCGAAGGCCTCAAGATCGCTGATTTCCCCACGATCGAACATATTATCGGGTTTGTTAAGGAACAGTCGCAGCACAAGGCTGCTGAAGCCGCGGCTGAAACTGTTGATGTTTCGGATGAGAAAACCCCTGCGTCGGAAGAAGAGATTCGTCTTCTTGAGACCAGGCTGGTTGCCTTGCCCCAAACCGACAAGATCCCGTTGGCCCAGGTGGATGAGGCCCTTGTGTTCGGGGGGCCCGATGAGGTTGCCGCGGCCGTGGCACATGCACTGCTCGCAAGGGGATATTCGCAGGTAAAAAGGATCGCGCGGCCCGAGCTGCCCCCGGACGCCCCAAACAAGAGAATCGGCCTGATAAACCTTTTCCCTCTGGAAAATGGTCCGGAAGCACTGAGATCGACCTTTGAGCTTTATCTGGCGGCCGCTGCCGCGTTTGAAGACGGTCCCACATTCCTGGTGACCGCGGTGTCGGAAGACGGCGTGTTCGGTCTTGAGAACCCATCGGAAAACGCTCACCTCCAGGGCGCGGCCGTAGGCGCGACAAAGGCGTTTTCCAGGGAATACCCTGAGACTCGGACCAGGGTGCTCGATCTGAGCCCCGACTTGACGCACGATGAGTTCGCTGAATATGTGGGCCGAAGCCTTGAAGAGGATTTCCCGGTAGAGGTGGGCGTAGGCCCGGACGGCTCTGTCAAGGCCATTCGGCTGGTTCCTTCGATCTCCGAACCGACCGAGTCGCCGGGCATCAGATCCGGGGACGTGGTGCTGACCAGCGGAGGGGCAAGGGGTATAACCTCCGCGTGTCTCCGTCATCTTGCCGGACAGGCGAGACTTACCTTTGTGATACTGGGGCGCACACTGCTGTCGGACCGGGCCGAGCGCCTTGTTGGGTTCGAGTCCCGGGACTGGGAACAAGAGAAAGACCGGATTGTCGCACGCATGAAGCGTGAAGGAACCTCTCCCACACCTGTCAAGGTCGACAATGAGCTTTCCGGGCTTCGAGCCGAGGCCGAAGTGTTCGCCACAATGAGGGATCTGCGGGCCGCGGGATCGGAAGTGATCTACAGACCTTTGGACATTCGAGACCGCGAAGCCGTAGACCAGGCAATACGCGAGACAGCCGAGATTTGCGGTCGAGTGGACACAATGATTCACGCGGCCGGCATTGATGTGAGCAAAGCGCTCAACAGAAAAACCCTGGATCAGATGGAGACCGTTGTTTCGGTCAAAGTGGACGGAATGATCAATCTCCTGGATTCCCTGGAAAGGCACGGATTGCCTCCCCAACGCATAATTGGATTCGGCAGCGTTGCAGGACGATTCGGGAACCTTGCTCAGGTTGATTATTCCGCTGCCAACGACGGGCTGTCCCATCTTCTGCGGCGGGCAGATCGAGATCTGGGTGCCAAGGTGTCCATTATCGACTGGGCGCCCTGGTCCGAGATCGGAATGGCCACCAGAGGGAGCGTTCAGCAGAGCCTTGACGCCGCGGGAATCGACTTCATCCCACCGGAAATCGGCGCCCGGATCTTCGGAGAGGAGTTGATCAGATCCTCCGGGGCATGCGAGGTTGTGGCCGCGGGCAGGCTCGGACCGTTTGAAGCGGACGCTTTCCACTGCCCCGGATCTCCGGATCTCAGCCCGATCTCCTTTGCCGGGCAGAAAGGCGCCGCGCTCCGTCTTATTCCCGGTGAATATGTGAAGGCGTCACTGACGCTCGATCCTTCCCATCCGCTTCTGGATCACCACAGAATCGACCGCGCGGCTGTGCTGCCCGGTGTGGGCGGAATGGAGATCATGCGAGCGGCCGCGACGTTGCTGGACCCGGACCTCCGTGACGCGGAGTTCCAGGATGTGCGTTTCCACAGCCCTCTAAAGATCTTCAAGGATGATCCTTTCGAGGCTGAGGTTGAAGTTCTCCGAATAGCGGGACATTCCGACAACAGCGCTTCTTATGAAGCGCGCATCATCTCGTGGTTTCAGGACAAACATGGCCGGAAGGTCGGCGCTGCGCGGCTCCATCATGAATGCGTTCTATCCCGAAGATCCTCGGCTGCGGACGAGCCGACCAAGCGCATCCCCTTCACCCAGTCTGTCTGGATCAGCGATCATGACTTGTACAAGGTGTTCTTTCATGGACCGGGTTTCAGGTTCCTGGATCACGTAGCTGTTGAAGGCCGCGATCGGGGAGTCCGATTCCGATTCTCCGACACCGCGCAGCGGGACGCCATGTTCACGGATTCGATGCCGGCCGCGGTTGAGGCGGCCTTCCAGGCAGCGGCTGCGTTCACAGTGGAATCACGGGGCATAATGGCCCTTCCCACCGGAGTGCAACGAGCGGTGATCTCTTCGGACAATTCACTACCGTACGAGGGGGAATTGACCTTTGTCCGGGAATCCTCCCTGGAAGCTGTAAATGGAAGGAAGTCACTGATATTTGACGGAATTATGATGGACCAACAAGGAGATGTGATTCTGACTCTTCAGGGAATCGAGTTGGTTGAACTGGGCCCAAGCCACGGATTTGACGGCAAGGTTTTTGAGGAGATCCTGCTGGTGGACGAAGTGGCCAAGGAAATGGAGAAGGATCCGCAACGATTTCTGAACAGAATCCTGGATGAGGACGAGATTCGTGATTACGCGAGCAAGAAAACCCCGAAGCGAGCCGCGGAATGGATAACCGGGAGGGTCGGTCTGAAACGAAGCGTTCAGCGGCTGGCCTCCACACAATCCGGGGCACGGCCCTCGCCCAAGAAGAACATCCGCATCATAGCGGACACCCGGGGTAAGCCCTATGCGGAACTGTCAATGCGTCCGGGCGAAACCATAGGCGATCTTTCCCTTTCCCATTCCAATGGTTCGGCAATTGCCGCGGCAACCGCGGCGGCCACATTTGAAGGCCTGGGCCTGGACATGGAGAGAATTGAGCCGCGAAGCGAAGCATGGGTTCAGGACTACTTCACCGAGGAGGAAATCAAGTCCGCGGGAGACGGACCACAGCGCTGGAACGTTTTCACCAGAATCTGGAGCCTCAAGGAAGCAGCCCTGAAAGCAATGGGAACCGGACTGAGATTCGACCTCACCGACATCAGCGTAACCCGGATGAACCACGCGGGCCGCGCGCAATTGGAGTTCCGCAACGAAGCCGCCCGACACCTGGAAGAAACCGGCCCCGAAGAACTGGAGGCCCGTGTGGAAGAAAGAGACGGAATGGCAATCGCACGGGTGATCATGCGGAGGCGGTGAAGCTTGAAGAGTAACCCGAGGGATCTGGGGCATACGCGTTAACCTGGTCAACAGACCGCGAGTCCCGGAGGGACGCTTGACAGTAGCCCCGGAATTCATACCGGGGTACGCTGTCCCTACAAGGCAACTCCCGAGTCCCAGAGGGACGACTGAAACTCCTTCCCTGCTTGTGGGAGTTCAGCCGTCCCTCCGCGGGCGGCGTGGCAGCAGTAGTGAGCTGCGTCCATCGTTCATCGGTAAAGTACGTTGATCGACAGCTATACTGCCGCGCATTGAAAATGGGCTCTACGGCTGGAACCCCCCTCACCCTAACCCTCTCCCGCCAGGGGAGAGGGAACTCCTCCCCCCTCCCTTGACGGGAGGGGTAGGGGAGGGTGATCTTAACACCCAATATCAATGCGCATCACTATAGTTGGCCGTGCGTCGGGCACAACGAAGTATAAAAATGCCCGCAAAGTCGTGGGTCCCGGCCGTAGGGGCTACGCATGCGTCGCCCTCTTGGACGGTTGGTGCAAGGTGAAGCGTCAGGGTCATCCCGGGTCATCTGTTTTCAGGTAAAGTTGCGCTCAAAGAAGTACAGTGTACAGGTGATGGACCGAGTCTCAAAACTCCCCCTATATAGCGGTTCTGGATATTAGTCACGGATTGAGCTTTGGGTGCCACTGCCGGCTTGCCCGGCAGTGCGACGGCATTCCGACAGAGTTTCACGATTCATGAGTTGCATTACCAATTTCGGAACGTGCTCCGGGGCAGAGCCCGGGAACCAGCCTTACAATTCTTGCTCGTCTTCGCCTTAATTTCTTTGGGGAGACTTCTGTCATTGAAATGATTGATTTAATGGCGCCTTACTGATATACTGGTCCCCACAAATCGCTGGTCCGGTTAGTATTTCGGTGTAGAAAACTTTGGTGGCAAGTCTGCGGAATTGGGAAATCCATCATGGCGGGTTTGGGCTTCCTGGTGAGAAGGATATGAACGGCGAGAATCAGTCGAGCGGCAAAGGCTATAGCGGCATAATTACCAATGCAAGCCTTCACGACATGATTCAACTCATTTGCATTGGTCGAAACACGTGCCGCATGCAAGTGACCAGTGGAACCCGCATGGGGACTATTTTTTTCAAGGAAGGAGAGATCGTCAACGCTGAAGAACGGAATATCAAGGGAGATCAGGCTTTTTTCAACATTCTCTCCTGGAAGGTTGGGACTTTTGAATGTGATGAGACGCGGTCGCGGGAAGAGACGATTCAAGAGAGCTGGGACTTCCTTTTGATGGAAAGTGTTCGACGGATGGACGCTCTCAGGGGTGAATGATCAACGCGTTGGAAAGACCCTGGAGGAGATGAGGTACGGTGCGTTGTCAGGGCCTGAAGCGCTGTGTGATCCTTGGTTGAATGGGATCCTCGTTTTACGGCTGGATTGCGCGACGAAAACAGCATGAGATCTCCGGGTTGAGACAGGAGGCAATCCTCTTGTCCTTCTCAGGGTGTAACTACCGTATTGAAACCCGGGGAAAGCGCTTTGGAATTCCCTCCGACCGAGGGAGTTTCCGAAGGATGCGTTTGACGATCCGGAAATCTTGAGGCACAGTAGGGACCGAAGGAGAAAGATGGCAGATCTTGTTCTGAGCAAGCAAGCCCTGGATCTCATAGACGCGGCGTTGTCGAATATGCTGAGTCGGAGCGGGTCTCATACGGTGCTGCTGATCGACAAGGCAGGACAATTGGTTAGTCACCTGGGGGCCATGGATGAGGAAAAAATTGCGTCGTTGGCCGCGCTGACCGCTGCAAATTATGGGGCTACTACGGCCATTGCTCGACTCTTTGGCGAGGAGGAGTTCACCCTTCTCTTCCACAAAGGAAGAGAAGAGAACATCCACTTTTCCAATGTGGGCGAAGACCATCTCATGATAACGATTTTTGACAATAACACGCATCTTGGATTGGTGCGCCTCGAGGTCCGCAAAGCTTTGGAAGACATTGAGAAGACCTTCGCGAAGAACCTGCGAGACTGGTTCAACACCTAAGCAGGAGCTGCGCCGCGCTTCTCACAAGGATGTTTAATGGCCATTATAAGTTTCCGATCAGACGAAATTCATTGCAAAATTGTCTATTACGGTCCCGGCAGAGGAGGAAAGACGACCAACCTCATTTCGATTCACAAGGCCTTGGAACACCAGGTTCGCGGAGAACTCCTGTCCATTGACACATCGGGCGATCGCACACTCTTTTTCGATTTCCTTCCTATGGATCTGGGCAGCATTGGGAAGTTTCGGATCAAGATTTCCCTGTACACCGTGCCGGGTCAAGTACGGTACAATGACACCCGGAAGCTGGTGCTCAAAGGTGTTGACGGAATCGTTTTCGTGGCCGATTCGATTTCCGCTAGAAAGAGCAACAATCTGGAAAGCCTAAGAAACCTTGACGATAACTTGGCTGAGCAGGGAAAGAACATCCATTCCCTGCCGCTGGTTCTTCAATATAACAAGCGGGATCTCGAAGGCAGCAAAGTGGGAGTGATGCCCATGGAGGAGATTGCCCGGGACTTGAATTCCGGGTCAAAACTCCCCGAATTTGAGGCCAGCGCGCTGAAGGGTGACGGGGTCAGAGAGACTTTCAAGAAAGTCTGTATGATGACCGTTGTGGATGTGAGCGCTCGACTCCTGAAGGACAAAGGAATGAGCTTGTCCGGTACCGGAGCCTGATCGACGTGTCGGGAGAGCATCTGTGGCCGACGACAAAAGAAATCAAAGCCCTGAAGAATTGGGAGAGGCGGTTGGACAGAAGATAGAGGAGCTGTTCGGCGGTATCTTCCCCGACGACGTGCCGGGTCCGGCGACAAAGCCCAAAGCCGTGACTGCCCCGGTGCCCCCCTCTCCCGTGATACAACCTGCGGCCAAAGCTGGAGAAGTCGGTAGGAACCAATCCTCTGAACATCTCATGGACCGGATCGAGGCCCTCGTGCTTCAGTTGGACTGGGAAACCAGCATCGATACGGTCAAGGATCTGGTGCGCCTGTTCAAAGAATTGGATCGGCAGGCTTCCGGTGACGGGCCGGTCAAGTTCCTGCTGAACATGAACACGCAGCTTCTTCAGCGTCTGGCGAGTTCCGGCGTTGTTCCGCACCCTTCCTTCCTCAATTTCTTACAAGATGGTATCACTGTGCTGAGGCAGGCCACTGATTCTGAGAATCCGCAGCTTCCGGAGCGAGCACAGCTGGCGGAATTCAAAGGTCGATTCCGGGAGATCATGGCCGCGGCTGAACAGCGTATCCCACGGGCTGAAGGTGGAGCGCCCCAAGAGTACGATCTGGTCTTGAATGACGTGGGTGGGTCCGTGCGTTCCCTGGAGGAAATCAGTCAACGCTTGGCTCGCATCCTGGCGGTATTTCGTCAGGGAGGAAACATGTCGGGGGAGGAAATCACCCGAAGGCTGGGGACTCTGGAGAAACTTCTCGCTGAGGATGTGGCTACGCTCTCCTCGCTCCACGGCCGACTCTCCGGTATGCAACCGGGCGTCGTGTCCGGTAATTCGGCCGCGGCGGCACAAGAGTCTCGATCGGAGGGGCTGCAGTTGGTGTCCTGGGGCGGAGCGCCCATGGCGATTCCATTGTCGGACATCGGCGCATTGTACGCGCTGACAAAGGAACAGGCCCTCCCACTTCTGGAAAAGCAAACAATCAATATCGGTTCTCGCCCTTTGCACCGGCTTCCACTCAAGAGGCCGCAGAATAGTTCGGCCGCGGTTTCACCGGGCTTGTTGGTTCACCTCACCTGGGGCAAGAAAGACTATTTCATACTGGCCGACCGAACGCTGGGTTATAGAAGAGCACCCGAAGGCACGGACGTTTCCCAACAACGCAGAATCAAGATCGGTCCAATCACCTATGCCCTCTTAACCCCCGCGGTCTTCCGGTCAAGTTCCTGATCGGTTGAAGAATGGGAATGGAAGATTCCACGACAAAACGTCAGTCCGCCTTAACGGGCCGGAATTCGCACTTCGAGCCGACCGGGTTCGGTCGTTACCTTCTTACGTACAAGATCTCCAAAGGGGGAATGTCCGATATCTATCTGGCAAAGGCGGTCAGCCTGGGCGACTTCCAGAAACCGCTTGTAATCAAGAAGCTCTTTCCCGAATATGCTAAGAAACATCGTTTTGTGAAGCGTTTTCTCAACGAAGGGAAGACCCTCGCTCGACTGAATCACTCCAACGTGGTTCAGGTTATGGACATGGGGGTAATTGACGGCGAATACTATATTGCGATGGAATACATAGAAGGCCGAAACGCAGCCCATGTACTGACGAAGGCCCAAAGAACCGGGCGTTACCCTTCGCTTGCGTTCGCACTGTACGCGGTGATGGAACTGGCCAAGGGCTTGGCGTACGCTCACCGGAAGAAGGGCGCCGACGGACAGAACCTGATGCTGGTTCATCAGGACCTCAATTCCTTCAACGTCATGATCTCCTATGAGGCCGAGGTCAAGATAATCGACTTCGGCATCGCGCGCATCTTGTTGAACGGGCCTTCCGACAAAGATCAGCCTGTTGCGGGAAAGCTGATCTATTGTTCTCCTGAACAACTCCTGAACAAGCCTCTGGACAGGCGGGTGGACATTTACGGTATCGGCATGTTCCTCTACGAGTTGTTAACAGGGGTGCGCCCGGTCCGACATCAGAAAACGGTCGAAGAGACAGCGAGAATGATCCTGGACCTGAACATAAACAAGACCGTTGAGGTTAATGAGCGGATTCCACCGCAGTTGAAGCCGATTCTCATTAAGGCAATGGCCGCGGATCCCGATGACAGGTACCCGTGGATGGAGGAATTGATCGAGGACGTTCGCGGCGCAATAGCGCATTCCTCATTGGATCTGAACACCACGACATTCGCTGAATACTTGAAGGGCATGTTCCAAAGAGAGATCCTTACCGACAGGCGCCGGATGAGGAAGTTGATGTCCGCGGGGGGGGCTGGGCCGGACTCGCGGCGGCCCAGGGCCCGGTCCATCCCACGACACGTCGGCCACAGGGACGCGCGGAATCTTGCTGACGAGTTTACCAGACGGTCGCACTCGATCATTGACAGTGGGAACAGGGCCCCGGATGCGCAGCCGAATCTCTTGCCTGAAACCACAAAGATTCGTGCGGGCAAAATCATTTTCCAACAAGGGGACGCGAGTTCAGATCTTTATGTGATCCAAAAGGGAAAGGTCCGAATCTTCCTGCGGGTGGGCCAAAGGAAACAAACGCTTTCCATTCTGGGCCCTGGAGACATTTTCGGCGAGGCGGCCGTTCTGTACGATCCTCGCCGGGCCGAGGCGGCCGAGGTCCTCGAAGATTGTGACCTCATGGTCATTCCCGTGGAGACCTTCGGCCACCTCATCCCCGAAGATCTGGCCCGGAAGCTGATCGTCCGCCTTGTGGAAAAGCTGAGAGATACCAACGGCATTTTGGAGAGCACACTATTTGATGACCCACTATGTCGTTTGATCCATGGCCTGGTCTATCTCCATCGTCGCGGAAGTCTTGGAAATGGTGACGACGTTGATTTTGACGGACTTGGAGACCTTTTTGGACTGGAAGACGCGGACCGAATTCAGAAATATGTTGAAAAATTGGCAGCGTTGCAGGTTCTCGAAATTGACGCGGATTCGGTCACATTGAAGGATTCCGATAAGCTTACCAACATCCTTGGGATACTCACCACCAGTGGAAAACTCACCTTAAAGTTTTGAGGTCATCGATCAAGCCCGGGACCGAGACTTCGACCTCGCTGGTGATGAACCCACATGATATTTCATGACGCGGGTGGAACCTCATGACAAAGTAGTAGATTGGGTCGCGTCATTCCCGCGAACGCGAGGATCCGGACATTATACCAACTATCATCGCAAGAAAGCGACAACGAAACATGAAAGTGCCGGCAAAGTGGCGGGTCCCCGGCGCAGGGGCGCAGCATGCTGCGCCCTCTTGGATAGCCGGTCTAAGCCGGAAAGCGGGAAGGGTTTGCCGGCGGAGTAGCATGAAAGCCGAGGAAGGGTCATCAAGAAAGACGTTCAAGACGATGTGGAACGTTTCTCCAAACCTGCGGACCAGGAATAAGCGCAATATGATCGGACGGTCGGTTCCCACATTCACGGGGAGATTCTTGTTGAAATTCCCAAGCGCTTCATCTTTGTGGCCCATGTCGACTCTCACGGCGAGTTCAAATGAGTTCACAAGTGTGTCCATTTTCAGACGAGGATCTTTTCTTCTTGCGATCTTAGTCTTGTTGCCGGTTCAAAGCCTGGCCGGGGGCATCCTCCACGTGTTTCCCCCTACCTTGAAAGGGGAAACCTTTGCTGTAGCGCGGCCGACCGTCTTGCGTTCCAGTACCCATATCACGGTATCCGAATCGTTCCTGGAGTACAGGATCGATCAGACTTTTTACAACAACAACGACTTCCCTGTAAAAGCATATTACCTTTTCCCTCTTGATGGAGCCGAATCCCCCCAACGGGCTCAGGTTAAGATCGACGGCATTTCCAACTCCTTCGAGATGGTCTCGTCGTCACGCGTTCTTACGCTTCTGCGAGATCTGACCGTGAGGATGAGAGATCCTTCTCTTTTGGGACTGGCGGGAAAGCAGATGCTCGTCGTCCGGTCGGTGAGTCTGGGCGCCAAGCAACAGAGGTCCTTCAGTGTGCGGTATAGAATCCCTTTCACCGGCACAGCGGATCATCTGGAGATTGACTGCCCTCTCGCGGGGGAACGCTATTCCGTGGGTCCCGTGGCTGATCTGATCATTCGGGTACGATTCAAGATGTCTCGTACTGTAAGAAATGTCTTTTCTCCATCCCACAACATTTCGGTTTTTAGAGAATCTCCCAATCGTTGCGTTGTAACAGTGAGACAACAGGAAGAGCGAGTTTCCGAGGATTTCCAGCTCCTTACAACATTTTCCGGGAGAGGTCTCGGTCTGTCACTCTTCACCCACAGACCCAAGGGGGGGAAAGGGACATTCCTGGCGTTTATTGCGACTCCCGTGTTCGGGTCTCGCGGTGGGGAACCGGAAAAGGACGTTGTTTTTCTCATCGATGGATCCGGCAGCATGGATCCCGCGAATCTGCAACGGTCCAGGAGGGCCGTAACTTTTTGCCTGTCCCGGCTCAGGAATCGGGACAGGTTCAACGTCTTGACCATTGGAACCCGAACAGGAAAGCTTGCCGCCAAGCTCCTGCCCGTGACCAAGGAAAACGTCACAAAGGCCGTAGGAATGGTCAATTCCATCGGGGAGACGGGCGCAACCGACCTTCATAACGGCTTGATGAGTGCCCTCGAACAGTTCACTTCTCGCCGCCGCCGCGCAGTGTTAATGCTCGTGGGCGACGGCCGGTCCACAGTGGGAATCACCAATCCAAGGGCAATCTTGGCTGCCGTGAAACGGTACAACGATGTTGGTGCAAGAGTATTTGTGTTGGCCCTGGGGGAGCAACCCGACATGGCCACATTGGACAAGGTGGCCGGGGCCACCAAGGGCAGCGTCTTCCACTACTCAGGGAAGGAAGATTTCCGATCGGTGATGAACAGGTTTTTGGCCAGAGTCTCTCCCCCGAGGGTATCGCAAATCTCTTTGACATTTCAGGGGATTTCCCCGCAAAATGTCTTCCCATCGCCGATCCCCGACCTTTTTGGCCGGCAAAGCGCAATTGTTCTTGGCCGATATGAAGCCAAAGGCGCGGTCAGGGGTGTTGCTGAACTGCGGGCCAAGGTCAGGGGACGCTTCGATGTCGTGAAGAAGACCTTCTCGTTTCCCGCTGTGGAAGAAAGGCGCCCGTATCTGCCCAGGCTTTGGGCAATGCGCCGATTGTCCGGCCTCCTGGAACAAGAATGGTTCAGGGGTCCGGAAATTGCGGTAAGGAACCGGATCGGCAAACTGGCGGAGGAATTCGGATTCCGGGTCCCTACTCTTGTGGGAAAGACCCCCGCGACCGAACATCCGCACACCGAAGGAAATGAATTAGGGATACTGCTGTGGCGTCTGAGAAGATCCAATCTGGCGTCGGATCTGGAATCACCTGAGATTCGTATTGTGGACGGAAAGGTTTTCCGCCTCAAGGGCGCACGATGGCTGGACGTGAGATTTCGCTCTTCCATGCCTTCAACGACTGTGAATTTTCTAGGAAACGACTACTTCTCCCTTCTTCAAAGGGATCCGGGTATAGGCAAGTTCCTGGCGATTGGTCCGCAGGTTACGATCGTGCGAGGGCCTACGGCGACGATCGTGCGTACCGGCCGATGAGTAGTTGTACCGCGCACACCATGAAGAGTGTCTCATGAATCACCACCTGCCGATGATCGCAACACCGCAGGTGATACCAATGCGCTTTCAAAGAGGGAACATATGGCTCAAGTCCGGAAGGGAGAA
>CAZGNL010000017.1:0-48273 GCA_964527475.1 uncultured Syntrophaceae bacterium | reverse complement strand
CAATGCTGGTGACTTAAGCCGTATACCGTTGATCCGGATACTATTGTCCGTCATTCCGGCGAAAGCCGGAATCCAGTTCTTTCAATACCTTCTGGACCCCGGCTTTCGCCGGGGTGACGACGGGGACTGGTTGGCTTTTTCTTAAGTCACCAGCATTGCCCTCCAAACCACCCCATACGTAGATCCGGAAAGGGGTGGTTTCTTCACGGGACTTTCATTGGAACCTCATTTCTCAAACGTGATTTCTTTTGGCTCTTGTGGCCCGTTCGGGTAGAATGTTCCAGGTTCCCGTCCGGTAGGGCGCTTTCAGGGAGTCTGCCACTACTCGGATTCCGATCATGGACCGGGATTGGCGGCATAATCAGGAGGAGACCAAGGAGGATCCGACGTGACTGAGCAAAACGTTTACCAAAGGCTGGCGGATCATCTCAACCGCCTGGGGATGGGGTATCCTGTAAGGGATGACCTCATAGAGATCTTGAAGGAGAACTTCTCGGAATTGGAAGCGGAGATTGCCCTGGCGATTCCTTCCGGGGTGATTCCACTGGAGCCTGTCAGTGTGGACACAATCCTGGACAGGGTTGATCTTTCGCGAGATGAACTGTCCGACACATTGGAACGCCTCTCCCAAAAAGGCCTGTTGTTTTCCGGCAAGACAGAAGACGGTCAAATGGGGTACGCTCTGCTGCAGGTGGGATTCGGTTTTCCGCAGACGTTCTTTTGGAAAGGTGATGATACTCCCCATAGCCGAAACATGGCCAAGATGGTAGCCAAGTACTTCAACCGGCAGGTGACGAGGGAGGCATATGCTGCCGACACAAAGCCGTACCGGTACATCCCTGTGGAACATTCGCTCAAACCCGATCTACAAGGCGTGTTCCCGGTCCATATGATGGAATCGGTTGTTGAGGGGGCCAAGCTCATTGCTCTAGCTCATTGCCCGTGTCGGGTTGCATATCGGCTTGCAGGCAGGGGCTGCGATCATCCCACGGAAGTCTGTATGAAGTTCGACGAAATGGCCCGGTATGTAATTGATCGCGGACTGGCCAAAGAGATCTCCAAAGATGAGGCGCTGAACATCATCAAACAAGCTGAAGAGGCCGGATTGGTGCACTTTGTCGACAACACCGAGGGCGAGGTAAAACACAATTGTAACTGCTGTGGATGCGCGTGCTGGAACGTTGGAAGCCTGCGGAGAAGGAAGATCCCAAGGGACATACTCATGGCAACCTATTTCATGAGAGAGACCGATGAGGAGGAGTGCACAGGTTGCGGCGAGTGTGTGGAAATTTGTCCGGTAGACGTGCTGGAAATTCAAGACGAACTGCCTGTGGTGGACGAGGAATGGTGTATAGGTTGTGGTGTCTGTGCGACAGTGTGTCCAACGGGCGCGGCACGCCTGAAAATGAGGGACGACAAAGACGGCCGCCTCCCCGCATCCACATTTGAGGAACTCCACGGACAAATACTCAACGAACGAAATTCGGAGCGGGCCCGCTAGAGATTCACGCCGACGGTCATGCTTAGAAATCGAGGCGCAACAAAGTATCGAAATGCCGGCAACGCGCCGGGTCCTGTGCGTAGGGGCTAAGCATGCGTGCTCCCGCGGATCAGCGAAGAAAGAGAATTGAACCACAGAGACACAGAGAAGAGAAGAAAAGCAGGATTTGGCCACAGAGGGCACAGAGAAAATGCATTGCTGTCGGTGGTTTTGTGGTACATTCATTAATGCGGGCATCGGAAGGCCTAGACCACAAGGAGAAAACCACATGGATGATCTGGAAAAGGAAAAGAAAAAGGGACTGAACAGGTGGTATCTGAAGGATGTTCGGCTCAAGAGAAAGCTGTTCGGTGATAAATACCATACTCCGGGGTTTGGTCTTGCAGCCCAGCTTTTCGCTGTCATGTGCAAGTTCATTATTGAGAAACTCGGACCAGACGAGGGCGAGGCGCTCATCAAGGAAGCGGTGCAGTATTTCGGAAGGCAGCGAGGAAAAAGGATAGGGGAAACCGTCAAACAGCAGGGGAAGCCGCTGTCATTCAAGAACTGGTTGATCTACTCGGATATTGGTGGTGAGAATTTCTCTGTCAAGCCGGAGCTTGACCATGACGATCTTGTTGTGGAGGTGGGCGCGTGCGTGTTCATGAACGCAGCCGAGGAATGGGATCTAGGGGAATACGCCAATTTCTACTGCAAGTACGTTGATTACGCGATTCTTGAAGGGTACAATCCCGATGTGAAACTCGTGCTCGACGAGCGTGGAAAAACGGGCAAAGACCACTGCCTCTTCAGGTATATCATGAAAGAGGAAAACAAATAGCGGCTGCTCGCAGGGCCGCAAAACCGACTCAAAGGAGGCACTCACATGGGCTGGGCTGAAAAGAGAATCAAAGAGTATCAGGAAGGACAGGACGCAACATGGTTGGAGCGCAGAACCCTTGAGCACGCCAACCCGGTGCACGCGGTCCTGGCGTGGGTAAGTATGGCGCCGCTCGTTTACGGCCTTTGGGCCCACAATTGGTATGCCATAGGAGCTGCCATTGTCTTGAACCTCGTGGGACATATATATTGTTGGATACAGAAATAGAGTGACCGAAGAGGATGTGGGTCGGGAAGGGCCGACCATCCAAGAGGGCGTAGCATGCTACGCCCCTACGGCCGTAACCCACTAGTATGGCGGGCAGTTTTATGTTTCGTTGTCCCTCAAATTCTCAGGCATGAGCGTTCTTAAGAAGGTCTTCCTTGTTGGAAGGGGCACCGGCCCCAAGAAAGGGAGGCGGAGCCTCCCGGTATGCATTCCCAGGCGGAGCCTGGGAACGAGACGAAAGTCCCGTGAAGAAACTACCCCTTTGCGGGTCAACGTATGGGGTGGTTTGGAGGGTCGCGCAGTACGCGTGGGGCGATTGAGCTGGCCCTGGACAGCTTACGGGACATGACAGATGTGGGTAACATGACCTTGAAATGCTTGCCCGGCTAGGGCCTCCCCTCCAAGTCCATGCGCAGCGCGCGCTCTTCGACTACCCCTGTCCGAGGCGAAGCCACGGACCAGTGAACAACGGAAAAGACTTTCATGGTTCGTTGTCGCTTTCTTGCGATGATAGTTGGTATCAAACCTTATACAAAAGATCCAAATACTTCTGGAGGAGATCTCCCACGACTCCTCTGACCGGAAGTGTGGCGGCCATTCCGTACACGGGGGCCATGCCGCCTTCCGCGTGCGGATTCTTCTTAACGTGTTCCACGGCATCCCTTAGATCGTTGACAAACCTTTGTGCGACACCGGGTTGGGTATGCCTTAGTGTTACACAGATGTGTACGCATTGGGGTTTGTGGAGTCCGTTCAAGCTCCATTGCCTTTCGGTCAGATGGTCAAGTATCCTGTAGACATCCAATGTTTTCGATCCAAAGGCTATCACCCATAGTGGATCACCGAGGATGTGCAGTTCCGGGATCTCCTTGATTCCGCTTCTCATCACGGAGGCGGTCTCAAGTATCTTTTTGGTGGCCTCCATGTATCCGCTTTCCCCCATTGCGAGCATGGCCGCCCAACACGCTGCGCTGAGAGCGCCCGGTCGGCTCCCGGCAAAGGTGGGAGAAAAGTAGAGGCCACCGGGCCAGTCCACGGTTTTGTAATACTGATAGTGACGAAGGTCCAATCCACGGTAGAGAACCACCGATGTTCCCTTTGCAGCGTATCCGAATTTGTGAGTATCTGCCGACATTGAGGTCACACCGGGCAACCTGAAATCAAAGGCCGGAACATCGTAACCAAGCTTCTCGGCCCACGGTAGAACAAAGCCGCCCAAACAAGCGTCAGTGTGAAAACCGATACCCTTTTTGCGAGCCGGTTCAGACAATTCCTCGATGGGATCTACGGTCCCGTGAGGAAATGAAGGCGCTGATCCCACTATCACGATGGTTCGCTTGGTGATGGCGTTCCTTGTGGCCGCGACATCGGCCTTGCAACTGCTGTCGACCGGAATTCGGATGATCTTTATGTTGAAATACTGTCCCGCCTTCTCGAACGCGGCATGGGCAGTGGTGGGGATAATCATTTCCGGGCTGGTGATTCCTTTCAAATCTCTTGCCCGGTCCCGGTAGGTCTTCATGGCCAGGAGGATGCTCTCCGTTCCTCCGGATGAAACCGTCCCGCATATCTCGTCAGGCGTGCCCGCGGCGCTCCGGTCGGCCCCGAGCATGGCCGCTGTCATTGATACTATTTCCGACTCGAATTTGACCGCGCTGGGCCACACATCAGAATGCAGCGGATTGCTCTGGGAATTGAGAGCGTAAACCTTGTTGAGAAACTCTATATGCTCACTATCGCCGTGATACACAGCGCCTGAAACGAAGCCTTCCTTCCAGTGGGACTCCTCAATGGAGTTCAGCTTCTCCATGTCATCGATAATATCGTCCCTGTCCCGGCCCTTTTCAGGGAGTTGCGAAAAGGTGACAAAACCTTCCTTGTACGGCTTCACCGAGGCTTCTATATCTTTCATTATGGTGTCATATTCTTCCTGGATCTTCTTTTGCACGGACGGCATCTTCTTGAGGTGCTTGAAGATCCACGAGATGACACGAGGGTTCATCCAGCCGACATATTTTTCAACATCCTTGATGTCCATCAGGGCCTCCCGGATTTCGTAGGGCTGTAATGGTTCACCGGGCTTGAAGCGGTTCTGCGCCCGGTGAGAATGGAGGGGGAGACTCATCTCCCCCTCCAAACCTCCCCCATACGTAATCCCGGGAGCTTGTACGCTTCACGGTGAACGGTTGCCATCGGGTCAATGAAGAACGCGAATCAACCGCTACTTTCTATTCAGTCGCGCGTAGATTCCCTTGTTTTTCTTGTATATGTTCAGGAATTCCTTGAACAACTCATCATAGATCTTGCGGTTTTCCGGATTCGGTTTGTACGTATCGGCTATATGGACGTGATCGGGAACATCATCCACACTGAGATAGCCCAGAGCAATGGAACCCAGGAAACCCGCTCCTCGCGCGTTCGCCTGCAACGGGTCTTTGACCTGCCTTATTGTTCGATCAAGGACGTCGGCGTAGATTTGGCACCACACCTGGGAATTGGCGCCGCCGCCTATCATGTTTATGGGGTCCATTCGTCTCTTAATGAAATTCTCCACATATTTGAGCAACCATTTTGCATTGTACGCCACGCCCTCGTATACGGCTCTTATGAGATGCTCCCGTGTCGTGCTCAGGGATTGGTTGAAAAAACCGGATCGAACGCTGTGACTCTCAATGGGAGTCCGTTCGCCATAGAGCCACGGTGTGAAGATGACCTTGTCGCTTCCCGGAGGAACGTTCTCCACAATCCGGTCAAAGATCTCATAAACATTTTCCGGAGCGGCTTGGGTGAGCAATTCGTCTTTGTGGTAAAACAGATTGTCCCTCAAATAGGTGAGGCAAGCGCCCGATGTTTCTTGTTCGTTGGCCACAAAATACTTCCCGGGGATCGCTGACGGCAATGATGCAATGTTGTGAAAAAGGTCGGTCTTCTTGAATGGGACATGGCATGTGAGCCACGATGATGTGCCGACGTAGAGATGGCCTTCGTAGTCCCTTACCGCTCCCGACCCGATTGCCGCGGTGAGCACATCAGGCGCGCCCATGACGACCTGCACATCCGGGTTCAACCCCAGATCGTCGGCAACCTCCTTCTTGATTGTGCCCAGTATGTCGACAGCCCGTTTAAGGTCAGGCAATTTGTCCCGTTCCATGTTTGACATCTCGATCAAGCGGTCGTCGTACTCAATATTGGTTATGTCACGGTTGTCCGTCACCCAGTGCAATGCAATGGAATCGAAGGAAGCAGCGAACTTGCCTGTAAGCCGAAGGTTTATGTAGTCCTTGGGTTCGAGAAACTTGAATGTTTGCTCGTAGATTTCCGGAAATTCGTTCTTGATGTAAAGAATGTGGGCCGTGGGATCCTTACCGGATCGAGCAGGACAGCCCCCGGTCAGACTGATCCATCTTCGTAGCTTGCGTACTTCATAGCCTTCAACCTTGACAAGTCCGTCGGCTATCTGTTCGATGTATGGGCTGCCTCGCGAGTCCAGCCAGATGACGGCATCCATGAGATGATTGCCGTCCTTATCAACGGCAACGGTTCCGGACCATTGGGTGGTGCAACTCACCGCGACAATGTCGTCAACGGGGACCAGATCTTTTCCGAGCACGGCCTTGGACGTCTTCATGATAGCGTTCCACCATTCATCAGGACTCTGCTCAGCGCCGCCGTCCGGAAAAAGGTTGAGGCCGGTTTCCTGGAATTCATAGTCCACAATGTGTCCGCGAGTGGAAACCAGCGCGGACTTGGGTCCCGATGTGCCCAGATCTATGGCCAAAATGTATTTGTCGCGCTGATTTGACATTTTTCTCCTGTTCTCCCTTCCGCGGCCACATAGGTTGGGCTGTCCGGTAACCCGCGATCATGTTCGGCTGACGGAATATCAACGTAGGTACCGGTAGAGGTCAATCCAATCCGATGCAGGCTCAAAGATTCCTTTTTCGACATTGGCCTTCCATATCCGGGCTACAGGGAACCGGTTGCTCCTGATGGTGAACGGCGCGGTAAGGCCGCCCGTGTCAAAGTCCTTCAGCCCTTGCAGGGCCTTGACCAGGCCCTCATGGTTAAGTTGACCGGCAGAGTCTGCTCTCCTGAGCACCTCGACGAAGACCAGGCCGGTGACGAATCCAACCATATAGTGACTAGGTCGGAACTTCACATCTGGATAGTGGGACGCGGTGTAAGCCCTGATCTTCTTGATCATGGGCACGTTTTCCATCGACCAGAAGCAGTACGGGTTCACCCCGTGATAGCCTTCGGCCAGAGGACCCAGGTGTTGCAAGAGCATCTCGGTAGTACCATAGCATGTACCCATGAACGTGCAATTCATCCCCAGGTCTCTGCACTGCTTGATGAGCGAACCGACCGGCGGCCCACCTATGAATCCGTGTACGATCACATAATCGGGATCCTTTTCCTTCAGATCCTTTACCTCCGCGGCAATATCCGCGGCGCCCATTTTGACCACTTTTTCCGCAACTAGATTGATCCTCAGCTTATTGCACATCATGCGTCCGTAATTGATAGGATCTCTTCCAAACCCACTATCGCTGTAGAAAAAGGCAACTTTTGCCCGATACGGCTTCCTGTCCAGATGTTGCCTGGCTATGAACTTCAGCAGGATAGCGAACTGGTCACCGAAGGTTGGGCCTGGGACAAATATGGAAGGATTCATCGCCCTGTCGGCCAGCTCGCTGCTGAAGGAGGGGCTTGCCAAGAGAATCTTGTAACGTCCGCTCCTGATCTCCGGAGCCAGAGCTTTGCAAAAAAAAGTGTTCTCCCCAAAGACAACAAGGGGCTTAAACCGGGAAATAATCTTCTCGAAGGCGGCCCGGGCGATATCGGGCTTGAAATGGCCGTCCTCCATAACGTACCGGATCTTCTTGCCGTTGATTCCCCCTTTCTCGTTGGCCATCATCAGGCAGTCGCGAAGACCGGCGTCAAGTTGGATCGCCGCATCCGCCACCGGCCCGGTTAGAGCTTGAACGGCCCCTACGTGGATCACCTCGTTCGCGACGGCCGGGCTTCCCATTGCACTGCAAACCAGAACCAACACCAGAAACGGCATTGCCAACCTGATGATCCTATCCCTCATGACCGGTTCCTCCTTTTGCGATTTGGCGTGGGTTGTGTTGCTCTATCACATTTGGTTTTCAAACTGGTGGACCCGGTCAATGACCGGAGACTACTCATCTGGTTCCCAGGTCACGGGCGCCCCCGCGCTTGAACGGCGGTTAGACCGGCGACCTCCCGTGTCGAGGTCTTGCGCACCCCTGACCAGACCTCCGACGGTCTCTGGGATTCCGAACCGCCATCGATCCGCCCCCTGTAACGAACGGACGACGGGAACTCATACCAACTTACATGCCTGAAATCACCGGCACAACGAAGCATGAAAGTCTTTTCCGCGGTTCAGTAGTCCGTGGCTTCGCCTCGGACAGGCGTGTGAGGAGCGCACGCTGCGCATGGACTTGGAGGGGAGGCCCTAGCCGGGCAAGCATTTCAACGTCATGCTACCGACAGTTGTCATGTCACGTAAGCTGTCCGGGGCCCGCTCAATCGCCCCACGCGCAGTGGCTCCCCTCCAAACCACCCCATACGCTGACCCGGATGGGGGTGGTTCTTGTACGGGACTTTCATAGGAATGCGCTTTCAAAGAGGGAACATATGGCTCAAGTCCGGAAGGGAGAAATCCCCTTGCCCCCCTTTGCCAAAGGGCGGGTATGGGGCATTTTGAGACTCGGTCCCTCACCTGTACACTGTACTTCTTTGAACGCAACTTGCGTATCACACATTTGCGTCGGATTGTCGGCTGTTTTTCGCGGTCTTGACCGTACTTCATCCGCGTTCCCGCTGTCAAGGCAATACTGATACCGCATCTAACCATTCACTTACGAGCGGCCGACGGGAACGACCACGTTCCTGCGTTTGGCGCATGGCAAGAGGGCGCAGCATGCGGCGCGCCGTACGCATGGCTGCGCCATGCACAGATCGTGGCACGATTTGGTTCTGTTTTCAGGTTTTGATACACGTTCACAGGTGCGCGCCTTACACTCTGCCCCACGACGAATCTGGGCCCAGACGTAGGGGCAGACCTATGTGTCTGCCCTCCCCGTTGCCCCCCGTAAGTGAATGGTTGGTATGAAAGCCCTTTCCTCTCGTTCCCGGGCTCTGCCTGGGAACGCATGCCGGGAGGCTCCGCCTCCCCTACTTGGGACCGGCGCCTCCGCGAACAAGGAGGACTTCTACAGGAAGTTGCTTTCAGAAATGAACTATAGTGATGCGCGTTGACGTTCGGTGCTAAGGGTCTGTCACACAATCAACCTTGCAACAGGTTACTGTGGCAATTGTAGGGGCAGACCCCGGATCGAAGTCCGGGGCAGGCTCTGCGTGTCTGCCCCAATGCAGGGGTGCATACGCGGAAAGGGCGGACACATAGGTCCGCCCCTACAGGAGAATGCCAACGTTATTTCGTGACAAGCCCTAATACCAATGCGCGTTCAAACAGGTGATAAAGAGCAGTGCTGGGCAAGCCGGCAGTGGCACCCAAGAAACCGATCTCACTCTCTTGATTGCGCATTCGCATGAAAGTCCCGTGGAAAAAGCCACCCCTTTCCGGGTCAACGTATGGGGTGGTTTGGAGGGGAGATGAGTCTCCCCTCCAAAGATGACTGGATTCTTAAGGTATTTGCAGTACCGCCAGCCTCATCCGGGGCGAAGCCGCGGACAAGCTGCCCCAAGACTTTCATGCTTCGTTGTCGCTTTCTTGCGATGGCAGTTGGTATAAGGGTGTGTCCCAGAATAGACCTTGCAACAGGTCGCTGACCCCATTGTAGGCCCCGAGACTTTACTTGCTAGATGGCGAGGCGGTATCAGGGTGCATCGAAAGAGGCCGGAGGCGGTTCCGATTTGCGCCTTGCCTTGAGGGAGATTAACGTTTGTGGCGAGTTGATATGAAGTCAGCCAGTGCCTCGCCTACCATCCTGTGTCCCTTTTGAGAGTAGTGACAATCGTCTTTGAAGAGAGTCTCGATATTGCGGGACTTCCGAAAAAGCGGCTCCATATCCACTGTAATCTCGCGAGGTATTATCTCATAGAATCTCTCTTTTTCAACCGTCAAGCCATCAGGAATCCTCCCTTGAACAACCCTTTTGGACGGGGACCAGAAGAAATAGACCGGAGTCCCCTTGTTGCCGCAATACGCTCTTATGTTCTTAAGGGCATTGAGGTTTAGTTCCAGGATCTCGCTTCCACTGGACGGACCACCGGACTTCCATCTCCCGGAACATTTCCCAAAGAGCGTCCAGACCCCATGACGAAAAAACTCTGCCAGTGCCCAGCCAGGACTGTTGGACCAAAAAGGAACAATGTGGAAGTTGGCAAAAGATCGGTTCAAATCACCCCACGGCAGATACACGATCACCATGTCTGCTTCATACGTTCCTCGTTTCTCAAGATACTTTATTATGTTTTGTGGTCCCCAGGCATTTAGCGCTGCATTGAGAACCTGATAATGGTCCCCTTTCCGGTTGAGTATTCGTTGAGCGACAGCACAAAAGGTGTCGGCTTGGTCAATGTAGCTTCCTCCATATGGAACAGAATCCCCCAATACAAGAACTCTAACCATATTTGGCGGCTTCTGTCTTGTTACCTCATCGGACCGCATACCAAGGCTGTTGACAACCACTCGGCATCCATGGAGCCTTGTGCTGGATTGTGAGGGTTTCAGGACGTAACCGATAGCAGGATCAGATTGGTACAGGGGAGGATCGCCGAAGCCCAGGTGACGCAGATAAACCTCAATTCCTGCCAAGCAAGCACCAAGAACGATTATGATGGGGACGAGATAGAACACTGTCGCGCGTAGCCTGCTGACCGGTTCGTGTATTGTGTTTGGTGTCACGTTGAATCCTTTCGGGAAACTCCGGTCAGGAACGATCTTGACACAGACGGTGGAAAGCGCCGGCCTGCAACGTCATGTCCGGGCCTTGCGCGCTCTCCAATCCAAATCATCGCGTGTATCATTTGGCTGGAATAGGCGCCTTGGCAAGGATATGGCCGGAAATCGTGGGGGTTGAGTCCACGGTCCAAGACATCAACTGAACATGGAAGCCGAATAGGGAGGACTTGGGATTCAAATAGTTGGAGGAGGGGAAGGACAATTCAGATCGAGATGCCGTGACCGGCTCACAACCGGATCATTTTCAGCGTTCCAAGATTTCTTCATACAGCGCCGCGTATTGCCGTGCCTCCTGAATAGGAGTGTTAAGAAGACCCTCATGCGCGAGGGTAACGCGGCATTTTAGCGTTCGAGTGGCCCCTGGAAGACCTGTCAGCCGTCTCAAAATCTTCAAGAACAGGGTAGCGGGCAAACAGCCCCTTTTTTCGTCGCAGTGATATCTCGTAGTCGGCAACTCAGAGTTAGTAGTAGCGCTAGTCATTGCAGCAGCATGCGAGCAGCCTTTTCCTTCACAAATCGAAGGGTCTTGATGGGATCAGTCAAGAGCCCTCGCATCAGTTTGTTGCAAATGAACCACAGACGGATCGGCCACGCAAGGGGAACAAGCTTCCTCACCAAAGCTTTTCCTGGACCATACCAGCGGGAACTCAGAAGCCGTTCTATGTCCTCGGTCGGCCGGGTCTCCACATTCAAGTTTCGTTGCGTTAGATCAGCGCGAAGTGCTTCAATTTCAGGTGGATGCTCCCCGGAGAACCTTTCGATCCAGCCCGGGTAATGGTAGACATTGTCCATCCAAAAAGGTCTGCGAAGTCCAAAGTAGACCTCTCTTGCCCACTTCTCGGCTTTCGGTCTAAGAGCCCAGTCAGCTTTTCCGTAGTATCTGCATTTCTCCTGAACCTGCCTCGGAAAAACCAAAGAGTAGTGGTAGAGGAAGATACCCCGCCGCTGCATCTCGTCGGCTGTGATCCAATTCAGACGGCGCACATCGGTTCCCTCTGGGTCAAGAACAGTCGGTGGGCGGTGATTACTGTAGACATTACCGGGTCCCCAACGAAACACACGGTGGAACTGATTGTTCCATATCATCTGGTACCAACTGTCCAAGTAGTAGGAAAAGCCGCCCCAAAACGGAATGTCTTTGAATGACATGGCAGTTATCGTTGGATCGTCCCGCAGCATCTGAATAACGTACTGAAGATCCACAGGCTTGTAGAACTCGTCTATGTCTACCTGCCACAAGTAGTCGCCCGTAGCATGTTCCGCGTAGGCCTTGGACATCTCGCCTTTTTCATTCCAAAAGCCTTCCCGGCTGACTAGCCGGAGTTTGTCTTCCGGATCTTCTTCTGCTTTGAACTGATGTAAGGAATCCGGAGTCCCGTCTGTAGAATGACCATCATGGGTGGCTATTCCTGAGGCCCCCGGCACAGCGCCCTCCACGACTATGATCTCGTAGGCAAAGGGATAGAGCGAACGTAGGCAGTACTTTGTGAACGGCTCGCCATTCAAGACAATCAGCCCGAAACTGATTCTAGGAAAAGAAGATAAACCAGCCATGCCACTATCCCTTTGGGTAACTTAACGGGGCTCGCATCCGCATGCCCTGCGATATTGATGACTATCCCCCAATACAAGATGCCCGTTCCATGAAGGCTGTGTTGCGGCAACATCTCTTTGGAGCAACCGCCCTCGGTGGTCAGTCGTTTACGGCAAAAGCTACGCGGAGCACTCACTTCACATCATATGCGGCGGAGTACTATGAACGAAGAATATACGGTCTCACGCCCCATCAACAATTCGTAAACGGCTTTCAGAGCGCTGAGTGCATAAGGAGTTCGCAGCACCAACTTTTTCACCAAGTTTCTCATATTGCTTCTTCCAGAGCTTTTCCAACGATCGCTAGAAAACAACTCTTCTGACAGCGGCACTCGATCGTGACGATCCACCTCATAGCCATACTTCTTACAAATGTAGGTGACCGTGTTGAGTCCCAAGAAATGAAGATGATCGGGAATGCTCCAATCGTTCTGCGCTAGCTTTCCGACGCCCTGATTCATCTCTCCGACCTTCAGAATAATCCTACCGTTCCGGACCAGTAACCTGTTGAGTGTTTGAAATAATTCGTCAAAGTCAGCCACGTGAGACAAAACATTTATCATGGTTATTGCCTCGAACCGGCGGTCAGTTGACAATCTCTCCAAGGGTACCTGCCACACTTCGCATCCGGCTTTCTTGCGAGCGAGTCGTGCGCGATTTCTGTTGGGTTCAACGCCGCATCGGTAGAGGTCCGGAAAGCACTTCAGAAGTTCAAGCAAGTGCCCGCAGCCGCATCCGACGTCGAGGATGGATGACACCCCGACACATTCTTGACGTATTCTTGGAAAGCAGGTCCTGAAGAAGAGAACCTCATTGCGATAGTGGTTTTCGGCACAAACGATAGAGAGGTCATCATAATCATACTCGCGCACATGTTTGTGAACAACAGCACTCTCCGGATAAGGGAAAATATGGAACAGTTCGCAGTCCTGACAAGCAAGCAACTGGTATCCCCGCTCGTTGAAGGTTGGCTTTGAATTCGTGCTGCTGCATAGGGGACATTTCATCCGGAATCCTCGATCTCGTGACCAGTCGGTTCAATAATAGCGAAATACTTTCAACGCGCTGGGAATCCAAGAAAAACCACAGACATCAATCGGCCACCCTCCGCAATCTCGGGTGGGCTCGGCATGGCATGATAATCATACCTCGACACATCCAATGGCTCCAAGTAGTCTCGCACCGGTGCGAGAGTCTGACCAACCGATCTCGTCTTGCGGCAAGATCGCAGCCCAGGCCCGAACAAGGAAGAGCCTGAACGGCCGGAGGCTCATTGTCTGAGTTGGTCTTCATTAGCGAGATACCAATCGTACGTGCGGGCCAGGCCCTCTTCCAGGGAGATAGTTGGTCCCCAGCCCAAAGAGGCCAACCGGCTCACATCGAGCAGCTTGCGCGGAGTTCCATCGGGTTTTGTCGAATCGAACCGGATCTCCCCTGTGAAGCCGACCACGTCCTTGACCATCAGGGCCAGTTCTTTGATGGTGACGTCGACGCCTGTTCCGAGGTTGACAATCTCACTGGAATCATAGGTCTCCATGAGAAAAACACAAGCGTCGGCAAGGTCGTCCACATGAAGGAATTCTCGTAACGGATTGCCGGTTCCCCAGACTTTGACGTGGTCCGCGCCGGCCAGTTTCGCCTCGTGGGTCTTGCGGATCAGCGCGGGTATGACGTGGGAGTCTTCCAGGTGAAAATTGTCATTGGGCCCGTACAGATTGGTGGGCATCACTGAGATGAAGTTTGTCCCATGTTGCCTGTTGTAAGATTGGGCGGTTATTATGCCCGCGATTTTGGCCACCGCATATGGTTCGTTGGTCGGCTCCAGGTATCCGCTCAGCAGCTCTGTTTCCTTCATCGGTTGGGGCGCCTGCCTTGGATAAATGCAAGAGCTACCCAGGAACATGAGTTTCTTGACCCCGGCCAGGTACGAGGCGCTCATCACGTTGGTCTGGATCATGAGGTTGTCATAGATGAAGTCCGCGGGATAGGTATTGTTGGCGTGGATTCCTCCCACCTTGGCGGCAGCCAGAAACACCCAGTCGGGCGAGAGTTCTCGGAGCAGATTGTGGGCGGCCTGCTGCTCCCGTAGATCGACCCTGGGAGCCGATCCGTTCAGAAGGTCGTATCCTTCTTCGCGAAGTCGCCGGCAGATCGCGGAACCGACCATGCCCGTGGCGCCCGCAACGAAAACCTTTAGATTATTCTTGACGTTGTCCATCATTCAAATCCAGCGATATTGCACAGATGTTCCTTTTCCGCTTCTCTCAGATCTGCCGCAACCATGCGGCCGACCAGTTCGGGGAATGTAACGCGAGGACTCCATCCGAGCAGTCGCTTCGCTTTGGAAGGGTCCCCCTGGAGGTTCTCCACCTCAGTGGGCCGGAAGTAGCGTGGATCCACTTCCACCAGGGTAGTGCCGGACTGTGTGTCGATACCCCTCTCGTCAACGCCTGAACCTTCCCACGCAATTTCTATCCCGACCTCGCGAAAGGCAAGCTCTACAAACTCCCTCACAGAGTGTGACTCTCCTGTGGCCACAACGAAATCATCCGGCTCAGGATGCTGGAGGATCATCCACATGGTTTCAACGTAGTCGCCTGCGTAGCCCCAGTCCCTGATCGCGTTCAAGTTTCCCAGGTAGGTTCTTTCCTGAATTCCCAGCTTGATACGAGCCACAGCGCGTGTGATTTTCCTTGTAACGAAGGTCTCCCCGCGTGCCGGCGATTCGTGATTGAAGAGTATGCCGTTGGAAGCGAACAAGTTGTACGCCTCGCGATAATTGCGAGTGATCCAGTACGCATAGAGCTTGGCCACCGCGTATGGACTCATCGGATTAAAGGGTGTGGTCTCAGTTTGCGGAAATTCAAGAGCTTGCCCGTAGAGTTCGCTGGTGGACGCCTGATAGAATCGAACCTTGTCACCAAGCTTCAGGATTCGAATGGCCTCCAGCAATCGCAACGCGCCCAGGGCATCGGAGTTTGCCGTGTACTCCGGTGTCTCAAAGGAGACTTTCACATGGCTCTGGGCTCCGAGATTGTAAATCTCCGTAGGCTGGAAATCCTGGATAATCCGGATCAGATTGGTCGAGTCGGTCAGATCTCCATACTCCAGGCTGAAGCGGATGTCCTCGTCATGAGGATCCTGGTACAGGTGGTCGATCCTCTGTGTGTTTATTGAGGAGCTACGCCGCTTGATTCCGCAGACGGTATAGCCTTTGTTCAGTAAGAGTTCAGAGAGATAGGCGCCGTCTTGACCCGTAACCCCGGTGATAAGCGCTCTCTTGTTCGACATGAAGTTTCTCCGGTTTTCTGGGGTAGTGTTGCTTTAGCGTCCGTGACGCGAAGAGCAATGTTCAGGGTGGGATGCCAAGGGCCGAGCCGGCACGTGCCGGGCCCGTGGGCCTGTGTCCCGTGGCGTCCGAATTGTCCACGTCCGGTGCGCAGTAGAGAGCCTCACGCAACCGCTGGACGTTGTGTGCAAGGAAGCCAAGCAGATGTCACGAAAACAAGAGCTTGGGTTGGAGCATCCCCCATTTTAGGCCCCGAGATTTTGCTTGTCAAATGGCCAAGCGGTATCAATGCCGCTTTAGAGAGGTCACTAACTGTTGGTAATATCGTCCGGTTCTACGAATTGTTCCCAGGCAGTGTTCGTAGACGTAGTTCTGGGGATGGGGATACTTGTTCCTGTTTCGGATCAGTGTGCCCCCGACCAGATCCAGTGGCAGGAGCATCCCTACAACCAATAACCTCAGAGCGAGAAATGGAATGACCGCAGTATGGGAAACCTTGTCCCCGAACACCGCCTTGTGTACCGATCTTCCCACGGAAAAGCTCCGCGCCAAATTCCAGCCCCACTGCACTTTTCTTTCCGGGACGAGATGATAAACATTCATCTCAGGCTCGTAAAAGATCTTTACATCCGGGATCTGCTCCCTCGCCTGGACAATGACGGCCGTTTCTTCGCCATAGCCCAGGGTGTAACCCCTCATGCCGTGATCCGGACGGAAGCCGTCAAGATCCTCGAGAAGTTGGCGCTTGAAGAAGATGTTCGTCCCGGACAGCCATTCCCCCTTGCTCAGAAACCGCGGTTCAGGCCCATTATGGCCCGTTTGATAGTCGTCCTTAAACCAGTGTGGTTTAGGGCTCTCGTAGAACGGGTAGTACGGGCCTCCAAAAATGTGCGGGCCGCGCTCGACAATAATCCTATGGGCTAGTTCCAGCCAACGGTCGGGAGCTCTTGAGTCATCGTCGAAGTAGCCCACGTATTCACCCTTGGCTTCCCGCCAACCTCGGTTGCGGGCATGGGACAGCCCCTGTTTGGGCTCGTGCAAATAGCGCACATTGGGATGATTTTCTGTGAACCCCTCGACGACCCTTCTAGTTTGATCCGTGGAGTTGTTGTCTACTACCAGTATTTCGAACTTCGATCGGTTGAGGGTTTGACTGCACAGACTCGCAAGGCATTCTCCGAGCAAGTTCGCCCTGTTGAACGTACAGACCGTCACCGAGATTCCAACCATAGGACCTACATCCTCATCATCTTCCAGCAAATGGACTTGAACACCCTGTTCGCTCTCGTGAACAACGGGGGTGTGGGAGCACTCTGTCGAGGGATGTTCGTGTGTTGTCTGACAGGCGCTCGGCCCTGCAACCGGCATTCGTACTGCGAAATCAAGCTGCTCACATGGGGAAAGAACTGGTATCTGTCCAAGACGAGGCGCCTGGCGTGAGCAACGGCATCCCTTCTCTTTTTCCACAGGTCACTTGCAGCGATGGATTGAATCTGTTTCCCCACTTCTGGGTCATCAATGTCTATGAGGACCAGAGATTCGGGTGGGAAGTAGTCGGTGATGTTTGGACAACCATAGTAGATGGGCATCGACCAGCTCAAGTAACAGTCTGCAAGCTTCTCGGTCCAGTAGTGAGGGCATTGGTAATTCTCTATTGCGAGAGAATACCGGTACGGCGCCAGACCATCCCACTTATCGTCTAGAGGCCCAAATCCTCGCCCAAAAAGATCAAACTCCACCTGGGGGAGGATCCTGTCCAGGAAACGCATCCGTGCGCGATGTCCGTCGAACAAGCACTTGTCCGAGGTAACCCAGGAGAGATGCTTTGTCTTGTCCGGCACACTACATGACGTGAGGTAATCGTAGTCTCGATCTAAATGCCATGGTACCGCCGGGTGACTCATAACGTATCGCGGACCGGTCAAAGAAACATCTTGTGTGAAGACGCGGCCATAAAAGTCGTCTGCCTTGTGCATGAAACGGAAATACTCGTTGGGAGGTTCCTGCATCAAAACCCAGACATGATCGGAAGGACAGTGTACTGAGACTTCTCGAGAAGAGTAGTTCAGGACAATGGTGTAGTCGCAGTCCCGGGTGTCGTCAACCGTGAACTGAATATCGCCCCAGACTCCTTTATGCCCGGGTGTCTGGCGCAAGAGATCCGGAACATCCCAATTCTTGATTACTTTGACGAGCTTCATTACTTTGGCCGTTCTGCTTCGTTGTCGCTCTCTTGCGATGATAGTTGGTATCACGCCTGATGTTCTTCAGCCATCACGTGAGCCGCACAACAGATCTCTATAGGATTCCCGGAACCTGTCCCGCGAAAAATACCTCCCGGCACGGTCGTGTGCGGCCCGGGACAGGCGCTCCCACAAATCGGCATCCTCTGAGAGCTTTCTCAAACGGATCGTAATCTCATGGGCCATTTGCTCCTCCTGCTCTTCATCAATGAGGAATCCCGTGTCTCCGTCTATTACATGGTACTCAATTCCACCTACCCTTGTACAAACCGGCACAACTCCACGGGCCATCGCCTCCATGACAACCATTGGGAAGCCTTCTCGGCTGGAAGTCAGCACCAGAACGTGGGACTCATCATAAATCGAGTCGAGAAGCTTTCGATCTTTGATCATACCTTTGACGGAGCAGTATCTACGCAAATTGGGATCAATGTCTTCTTCGCGCGGGCCGACAAGGGTGAAATCCACGGGAAGCTTGGCAGCGAAAGATTTCTCCGCGGCCAAGGCCACCAGATGGACCCTTTTCTCTTCCGATGCTCTGCCCACAAAGAGCACCTTTAGGGGATCGGGGTGTGGTTTGACAGGTAATTGTTGAGGGACTTCGGTGGCGTTCTCAATAAGGACTATTCGTGCTGTCAGATCAGTGGGCAATCCGTGATAATCATACTGTTCATGGAGGTTCTGAAGCGTACAATGGTCGATGACCACCCGCTGATCCAGATGTTCGACAAAAGGCAAGGAAAGCGCCTCCATTCCTCCTCCGAACGCGTGTAAGATTTCAATTCTTTTGACGTGACTATTCAAATGGGGGGTAAGATGGTAAAACAGCTTGCAGGTTCCGAACACCACGGGGTCGGAATGCTGATTTATGAGCTGGGAAAGCGCGCCTACCGTCAAGAAAAAGAACACTCTGTTGGTGGCCAGGGAGGCAAGACAGTAATACCCGAGATTGGCCCTAAAGGGAAATGTGTGTCTTTCTTCCCGCTCCGGCTCTGCCACCAGAACCCAAGGATTCTTGTCTTTGACCGAGGCCACGATTCTCTCATGAACTGCTTGACCGCCCCCGGGAGATGCCGGCCAGTCCTGAAAAATGAAGAACAGCGACGACGGATTATCAAATGGCAGCAAGCGACCAATCAGCTTGCCGACCGGAACCAGAAGATGGTTTAGAGCGGCTTTTGTGTGCCTGGACATCGCGTGCACAAGCATGCCTACGATGTCTCGCAACAAATAGTTTAGCACCCTCACGTCAAATCGTTCAAATTTCCGTTCGAGGAGCCGGCACCGAAGGAACTCCAGTTTACACCGGACTACTTTGGTGAGCAGAAAACCTTGAAACGATCGCGCAGTAATAGATTCAGGGTGACTCCTCAAGGCGAGTAGCGTCTCGTCCAACTTGCCTATTCTCTGTCCGGCTGCTGCCAATCTCAGCCAGAGATGGTAGTCCTGTCCGCGAAGAACTCTATCGTTATAGAGATAAGACATGAGGGTCACGGCCCTAATCATTATTGATGGATGAGAGATACAATTCTCTCGCGGTAGGCATTGATGGATTTCCTCAGCGGTGGTGGTCTCTGCATCGGCGGGCCAGATTCCCACTGATCGGCCGGCCATGTTCACCAATTTGACCCTAGTTGCCACGGCACAATAGGAAGGATTATCGTCAAGGAATCCAACCTGTTTTTCCAGTCTTTCCGGGTAGCTTATGTCGTCGGCGTCCATGCGAGCTATGTATTGTCCTCTGCAAAGTTCGATCCCCTTATTGAGAGATCTCGTCAGCCCGATGTTATCCATATTACGGCTGATTCGCATTCGCTCGTCGCCATAAGCAACCAAGATGTCCGCGGTTCCATCGGTGGATCCATCGTCAATGACTACGAACTCAAAATCCCGGAACGTTTGGGATAGTATGCTCTCCACTGCTTCACTGAGAAATCGCTCACCGTTGTAGACCGACATGAGTACGCTTACTTTGGGCATTGGGATCAGATTCTCGACAGTTGGTCCGGAAGTCGGGCAGAATCAATCTGCCTCATGTTTCTCTCTAAGTTGCAGTAGGCTAGGGCTTGATTGTGCAATCCACTGATTCGCTAATTCTCATGGCTCCATTTCCTGAGCAATTCCTTGTCCTGATTGATTATGAACTGCCGTTTTCCTTTAGGAGATGACGGCAAAGCATCGAGGACTCGAAACCGGATTTCCATGCCGGCGGCAATCTTCTCTATGGCGGCATGGAATTCACTGATCTCGTGATCTGTGCACCAATCGTTTAATACCATATTTACAACTAATATGTAGCCTTTCTTCTGTATGTATTGCACCGCGGCTATCCCGGATCGGAACTCCCCCATGCGTTCGGCTTGTTCCTGATAACCTATGCCATGATACATGAGAAAACTTGGACTTATCGGCCCTGATGGAGAAACGATTACCTCGTTCGTTCGGCCTGTCACTTTCATCAGAGGTAATTCTCGTCCACAGGTACACGCATCATCCAAAAAGGTTACCAGGTCACCATTCTCGTAACGAATGAATGGCATAGCCCTATTCCACAAGTCAGTCACAAACATCTTTCCGTCGAGGTTTTCTATGATAGAGCGCTCCATGCAATAGTGCAATCCTTCGTGCATTTCGCATTCCCACGCACATGCTCCCCCATCATTGCAGCAATATTCATCGAATACGCGGCAACCAAAAGCCTCTTCCATAGCTATTCTCTGGTAGTCGTACAAGTTCTCTGAGATTGGATTGATTGATTCCACGAAATCGAGCCTAACTCCCTTATTGATGCAATGTCTTGCTAGAAGATAAAGTGAGTTCACGTAGCCCCTTAGGTGCTGAGGTTGAAATTCAAGTAATCTTTCAAGGTTTTCATCGATATTGTTTGCACTCATATCCCCTACCAAGTTGATGACTTGGCTCGCGGAAATGGTACCCTGTGCTGACGCAACAACTGCTAATCTTTTCTCACCAGGAAAATAGCCATTCCATGACCACCCCCTAAGATGAGACGCCAGGCGGATCCTACCGCTCTCAAACGATTCGAAATACCTGAGTGACTCTCCCGTAGATCCCCCCGTGAATAGGACCGCGGAAACCAGCTTCTGATTTATGAATTCCTGGTTATCCTGCATTTCTCGACGTGTTGTCACAGGAAGCTTTGGCAAGTCCTCTGTAGTTTTTATGTCTGAAGGTTTGATGCCTGCTGCATCAAACTTCTTCTTGTACGCAGGGATGCGCTGGTATGCGTATGACACCATTTTCACCAGCCTCTTATCCTGGAACCTCTTCAGATCCTCATACTTCCACCATTGAGTCGCATCCAGGTTGGGAATCCGTTCGCTCCGCAAGCGATTCACGGCTCGTTTCGCTCGCAGTCGGATTTTCCGGTTAAGCTGCTGAATCAACTCCACCTTCTCCTCCATTCCTTTGGCAATAAATCTGGTACACTCAGGCCGGCGAGCGCAAACCATCGGTCCGGGGCAATAACGATCTTGTCGGGGTTGCGGCTTAACCATGCACCCCACCAGCCAAGAGTGCTATTTGCGATGATGTGGTGGTGACAAAGGCTCATCAAACGCAAATCTTCCCACGGGGTCTCGGGAGAATTGTGATCTACAATATGTACGGGGTACCCGGGACGTAAATTGTCCCTAGCCCAGCCAGGATCATCGGAAAAAACGAAGAACTGTGGATCATTAAGCTCTTCAGCCAATTCCCCAATTGACATTTGGTAGTATTCAAGCGGGCACAATCCATGAACCTTACGGGTACTAGGATCAGACACGTAATCTCCCCTTCGCACGTGCACGCTCACCGATTGGCAACTCTTGACCCAATCTGCAAATTCAAGGTTCTTGCCGGTTGGTGGTAGTTTCACCTCAAATTCACTACGTATGGTTTGTTCGATTTCCTTGAAGTACTCCTCGCTCTGCCAGTACCCCTGGAGATAGACATTATCGGGCAATAACCGGAATTCCGGACTGAATCCATCCATTTTATCGACAAAGAGACCAGGGAAAGGCGCACTCGACATGTCCGGCAATCGGATGGCTCTTCCAGTTTTGAAGAGGATTGTCCTCAATAAGGATGTGACTGCCTGAGGGAACGTCCGGGGAATCCCCCCCGTGGCGTAGCATTCCCGGGATGACGCAAATTCCTCGACGACTTTGAAGCAATGGAGGCAGTAGGCGCGCAAGGGGGATTCCGAGAATCCGGACAAGTCCATCTTGAGCGGAACATCGTGCCTGATTGACAGGCTTCTACCCGCAGCGTACTGAAACATCTGGTTGCCCAAACCTCCGATTATGCGTGTGATAATCATCTCATGTCCTTTGGGCTATTGACGCGCCGTCAGCGCCTCTTGCGAGCGTACACATGATATCCGAAACACAATAGCTCTTCAGATCCCTTGTCCATGTCCGCAAACCTCTGGAGCGCCCTCAACATCAAACGAATGATGAACCTTTCCCGGATCGTGGCTTTACCGCCGCAGTACTTTCGCACAACACCGGGAACTCTGCGCACCTCCTGCCCAAGGTAGTGAAAGAAATTGCCGTTCTCCTGCAAGTCCTCGATGCTGAAGCCGGCATCAGCGAGGAGCCGGCTATAGAAATAGCGATTGAATCCGGAGTAAAAATGAAACGGGGCCTGATGAGTCAGGCTGCAGAAGGGCGCGGTCAGGATGAGATGCCCTCCCGGTTTTATCAATCTAGCGAATTCCGCAATGGCATTGCCGGGATTTGGAAGGTGTTCCAAGACCTCAATGCACATGAGCGCGTCAAAGGAGCCGTCAGGCTCAGGTATGGAGGTAATGTCACTGACTATGTCAATTCGAGTTTGGTCCCAGCTGCCCGCTTGTAGTCCTGCCCCGTCTCCCTTACCGTCGTATTGCGCAAAATCCTGAGCAACATAGTCAAGGTGAGAGCAGTACCGTTCATACTTGCGTTCTCCGGCGCCCGCATCAAGGATACGGGATCCCTGAGGAATCTTCTGAAGAGCGCCCCTTACCCAGGCGATTCTGTTCTCTTCGTTGCCAATTCCGACATCAATCATTATTCTTCCCTTGTGAACCAGAAGCAGCCACACGCATAATCTTGTGCGTCCACAACATGGGGCGGTGAGTCCTTTATTAGGCCGCCCTCCCGTGCATGCTCCGGAATGAGAGTGAACTCCCTGAGATGCAAGTCGCCGAAGTATTCAAGAACCTGATCCACAGAGTAGATCCGGTGGGCATTGAACATTATCTTTGGTTTCCCCACAGGAACCACAAACAGCAAAGACCCGCCGGGCGCCAGGACTCTTTTGAGTTCTCCAATAGCCTTCATGTCGCCGGTTGGATCCAGCGGATCACCATATCTCCCGAGACCAACATGCTCCACCACGTGCATACACGAAAGCGATGAAACAGACCGGTCCGGGAATGCAAGCGCCGTGAGATCTGTCGATCCCACAGTCAAGTTGTCCAATTGGATGTCAGGCTGTCGGTAATCAAAGTGCCTGACTGGTACGAAAGCAGACACAAGGGCGCTGAAATACAACGCAGAGGAAATGTCTACATGGACTTCCGGCCTGGAAACAGCCAGTATTCTTGCGGCCCATGCAGTATGGTAGACATAATGTCGGTCAAAATGGGTGCTGGGAGTGGCATCCCAGAGGCAAGGGTATCGATCTTGCCACCGAACCGTGAACCTGTCACTGATTGCCGAGGAAAGCTTAGAGAACTCGAAAAAATTCCGCACAAATCTCCAGTACAGTCCAATACCCTTCAACCTCTTTGCCCAGGGAAAGACGGTCAGCACTAGTTGTTTGACTTTATCGACCAGCGGACATGCACCTTTCACACCATTTCGCGAATACCATTGTAACCCGGGTTTGCCGCGACAGAGTAATCATTCAGTTTCACGGGGCAGATATTTTCATCGATCATGTCATTGCGAGGAGTGAAACGACGAAGCAATCTCCATACCTGGCGAGAAGGAGATTGCTTCGCTGCGCTCGCAATGACATCCTGCCAGTGCCCCCGCGTAAGTGAATAGTTACGCGAGAGAGGTCTGTGTCAACAAGCGGTCCGTGGCTTTGCCTGGGGCAATTCTTCGCTACTGTTTCCCTTCAACCAAGATTTGCTCAATGCGTGTCGCCACCTGTTCCATATACCGGTCAAAGTTGTACTCCATATGTGCCGTTTCATAAGCCCTTGCCCTGAATTCCGCCCGATTCGCCTTGACATGTTGCAGCAAGCCTTTAATGTTGTCGGTTTCAAAATCCCTGATCCGAATGAAAGGCTTGTCCTGCGTGAGCGGCACATCTATGTTTGTGAGCACTGCAAGTCCGGCCCAGAGATAGCCGGCCAACTTACCGGACGCGACCTCGATGTGAGTGAAATTTGTGGTTTGGATGGAAGTATCATATAGGCAGATTCCCACGTCGTGGCAGGCCATTAGTTCCAGATGATGCTCGTCATCATAGTAGGAGGTGTCTATTCTACTATTGGGGATTCGTCGAGCCACGGCTGCAACTTCGTCAAAATAGGACTCGGTGCCCATGAGGTGGCCATGAAGAAGCAACGAAGACATTTCATAGCACCGGTCCGTCTCATAAGCTCTCAAGAATTGCAGGAGAGCCGCCCACGGTGCGAAATACCCGGAATATATGACGCCCAGGTCACCGGTGTCCGCTCCCGGGTGACGATTGCCCGGCCTCATGGACACGGGCAAGTACTCAGTTCTCAGTTCCGTGTCCAAATGTGATTCAATGTCTCTCGATCTGGCCTCGTTCTGAACTACACAGAACGCGCATCGAGACAACATGTCTCGAACTCTGTCAGGGTTCTCCCGACGAAGGTAATCAACACCTTCCAGGGAAAGGAAAATGCACCTACTCAGATCAAAGGACGCCCGGTTGAGCAAATCGAGAGCCGGAAAATCTGCTGCAAACACCAGCGAATAATCGTGAATGCGGCTGCTCACAAAGGTGGCAAACAGCCTGGTCTTCATCTCCTTCACAACGTCTCTGACAATGCGTACGTCCGGAGATAACGAGAACAGCCGTCCGCTCCGACTGCCGGCGAAGTTCACGATGTTTGCCCCACGCTGAGAGAACTTCTCATCTCGATAGAGCTTATCCGTGATCAGGTCCACCGTTCCAAAGCCGTGGTCGTATAGATACGAACAGAGGTTCTTTATCACGGGTGAAACTTCAAACGCATACCTGTTGCAGAGTATGGCGATCTTGGCGTCAGAGGATTTCACTGATGTTTGCATTAGCAACCCATGAGCCCGGTCTCACGATTTCTCTTCACCGCGCCCGTAGAACGAAACAGGAATTCCATGTGCCGGTCCCTGGAGGCTCCCCAAGGTGCATGAAGGGACAGGTTTCAAGTAATTCGAGGCCGGAAAGTTCGCCCAGATGAATCACTTCCTGGACAAACAGTGGTCGGACCTCATGTAGTTCGTCAAACTCCTCGATGAGCCTGCCGCCCTCGATTACAATGGTCTTGAAACGGATGGCCGCCACTTGCGTCACCGCGTCCAGTCCGGCATACGTGTAACGAAGTATACGACGATTTCCGTTTACAACTTCCTTGAGCCGGGCAGCAGGAGGGTCTGAGAATACAGCCGGGCCGAACCAACTGTCAAAAACAAAGAGACCGCCCGGTTTCAGGTGCTTCCTCGCGGTCTCAAATGCCTTGCGAAGATCCTGGTTGCTCGTCATGTAGCTCATGACGGCAAACATGCCCAAGACAATATCCACAGTCTTCCCAAGGGAGAAGTCTCTCAGATCGGCGTTGTGGAACGTGACTCTCTCTGCCAACGGCTTGGAGCGTGCAACCCGCAGCATTTCGGCTGACCGATCCAGTGCATCCACAGAGTAACCTCGTGATGCGAGAATCAGTGCGTGTCCTCCGGTACCGCAACCGCAGTCGAGCACGCTATTCACCGGTTTGTGCGCATATGCGAGAAAAATGGATTCCAGGAAATCGCACTCGGCGGAGTAGTCCTTGTCCTTGTAGATGTCATCGTAGAGCGCTGCGTACCTATCAAAAACCTTCATTCCGAGGCTCCATCGTCACAAGGCGAGATAGCGAGGAAGACAAGACTGCGTGATAGTGTTCATACCATTTCGCGAATATTTTTTTTTAGTCCGGGTTTGCCGCGAGAGAGGGCTGTGTCAACGAGCAGTCCGTGGCTTCGCCTCGGACACTCGCATTAAGAGCGCTCTTGCTGCTCCTGGCGCCGCTGTCGGGACCCACTCCACGTGGTGTCAATAGGTTCTCCTCAATAAGTCCGATCTTCGGCCAAGTAGGCGCATCCTTTGATATCCCCGTGTCCCCGTACGAAGCATGAACCCGAAATCTTTCTCGAAGCACGCATGCCCGGCGGGCCGCTACGGACTATTAACGAAGCTCCCACGCCAACCGGCCCGTAAATTGGCCCTACGCCCAGTAGCTCCCCCTTCGAGCATCCCCCATCGTAGACCCCGATATTTTACTTGTTAAATGGCAAAACGGTTTCAATTCCAAGTGGAAGCGAGCAGATCTTCATTGAACCAATCAATCGAAGGCTCTGGTTACCGAAGTGCAGACGCGTTCCAATTGGGTCTCTCCCAGTGCCAATCCGGAAGGCAGATACAGCCCGGAGCCGGCGATTCTTTCCGCCACGGCATATCTCTCGTCCCGAAATAATCCCATATTCCGTAGTGCCGGCTGCTCATGCATGCCGAGGAAAAAAGGGCGTGTCTCTACACCATCGTCCTCGAGCTTTCTTGCAAGGGATTGTGCGTCCAAGGGAGAATCGGCCTTCAGTAGGAGTGCGTACATCCAATATGTGCTCTTGGCCCAAGCGCGCTCTATTGGCAGGCGCAGCCAGGGTATGGCTCGGAGCCTGTCTGTATAGTAGCCTGCAATCCATCTCTTTTTCTCGACGATTTCGTTGATTCTACCAATCTGAGCCACTCCCAGTGCGGCCTGCATGTTGGTAAGTCTGAAATTGAATCCCAGTTCCGTGTGATAGAATCTTTTGTCCGACCTGAAACAAAGGTTTCGCAGGGCCCTCAGTTTCTCAGCCAATGAACTATCGTCCGTGAGCACCATGCCGCCTTCACCTGTGGTGACAATCTTGTTGGCGTAAAAGCTGAAAGCACTCATGTCACCCATTGAACCACATCGAACCCATGTTGCGGTCCCCGATCCTCGGTGCGAGAGGTATTCCGAACCATGAGCCTCAGCAGCGTCCTCTATTATCGAAAGGCCGTACTTGTCGGCCAAGGCAATGACAGGATCCATGTCAACGGGATGGCCGTAGATGTGGACCGGCATGATGGCCCTGGTGCGCTTGGAGATACGATCTTCCAGTCCTTCAACGTCCATGGTCCATGTTTCGGGATCGCTATCCACAAGTACCGGCGTAGCCGAATTGTACACTACGGCCTGAGCACAGGAGACTATGGTGAAGGTTGGAATTATTACCTCGTCGCCAGGTTCCAGGTCCAGTGCGGCAAGGGCCATCTGGAGGGCTGTCGTGCCGCTGGAGACGGCAATGCCGTAGCGTCTACCGCAGTAGGCCGCCCAACCTTCTTCAAATTCCTCAATAAAACGGCCGGCCGAGGAGATCCAACCCGTACGGACGCACTCCATGACGTATTCGAGTTCCAGATCCCCCAGCAATGGTTCGTTGACCGGAATCATTTCAAAAGTATTCCTTCTCTTCCAAACCAGTGTACGGTCCCTGTTTCACTTCCAGCAGCACCGTGTCCTCAAGCATCCTGAAGCCGTGACCGCCCCCGACCATGAGCATTACGTCACCAGGAAACAACTCGCGAGTGGCCACCAATTCGCGCTCGTCAGTGTAAACATCCAGCAAGCATCGTCCCGACTTTACGATAATCACCTCAGAGGTCCCCACGATATTCCGTTCGACGGAGCGATGCACATGCCGCGCGATCTCCGCTCCTTCTTTGTATACCACGAAGCCCACCTGTTGTTTGAACTCCGGCGGGGTCAGGAACGTGGTCTTGTAAGGGCTGAAGCGGGAACTGATTATGTAGGCCAATGGGATATCGGCATGGACCAGTTTTTCCACGAGATCCGTTTCCATGAGCCTCTCTATTTCCGCCGGTCACATTTGAACATCAAGTAGCAGTAAATCCTTTGACCGGGAAACGCGGCCATCAATTCAGGCAAGTTCTTGAACAGGATGACCTTGCCCGTCATGATGCCCGGGATTTGGTTCCAGATACGTTCCGCGAACGCTTCCGGGCTGTAATGCCGTGAGAACGGGACATGATACCCGTCATCCCGCCACAGCTTGACGGCTTTCGGGTCTATTTCAACCGTGCGTTGATCGCACCATGGACTGGTTCCGACGAAGTATTCGTCATCGAGATACAGCGGAACAATCGCGTAACGTCCTCTTGCGTTGAGGATTCGACTCGCTTCGCGGATGAATCGTACGTCCGCTTCACCCATGAAACATTCAAACGCGCAGTGCAAAGCCATGGCTGAGCAGAAATCAGGCGGCAACGCGGTATTCCCCGCGTCCGCGCCTATGTCCGTTCCGTGAATGCCGCTCCTGTAGGATAGATCCAGCCTGAACGATTTGATACCCAGTCGGCTCCGCAGCATTGACGCCCAGGGACTCTCCCCGGCCGCCACGTCGATGAAAACATCGGTTCGATCAAGCCCCAAGTATGTGAAGGTCAAATAGTGTTCCAGACACTTCTCTATGAACGCATCGCCGGAGCCCTCATAGGCGCGGCGCATCTCCGGAAAATCCTCCAGCCATCGTTTGAAGTCCTGCGGATCAATCGTTTGCTCTTCTACCTGAACGCCGGCCGACCCCAGGCGATCTGCAATGGCCGAGTAATAAGGTAGCGCATTCGCTGGATTCTTGGTTCGATCGGCTGCGGACATGAGCGCGGACCGCGGCGCGGAATGAAAGGTGATGAGTTGAGGCAGGAGCCAATTCAAGCGGGCCTCGATTGGCTCCGTAACCACGGGTCGCAAAAGACCGCGGACCGCTCGTTTGAGGGGATCTGCGAATCGACTGCCCAGGCGCGTAAAGAGAGAACGCTTCATGAACCGCCTTTCGTGAGCGACAGAGCCCCGTCATGGGCCCCGTTGCCCACATCCAGATAGTTTTCTTTCAGCACATACTTCAACAGGTCGGTATCTTTCCGGACTTCTTCCTCGTGGAAACTACGTCCGGCCTCGTAGGCTTCCCGGACCAATGCTTTGATCTCCGGGTACTCCTCTTGGCGTTGTGGCGCCACCCGCCGCGGCCCGGTCGCGTTCCGTACCCTCCGCAAAACCGCGCCCGCGACTCGCCTTGATTGTTCCTTGGCATGCGCGAAAAGGGGCTTTCGTTTGGCTGGGCCTTTTGCGGCTCCATCCAGCCCATGGGCCGCACGTATCCGGCTGAAGGAATCCGAAATGCCCTGATTGTAGGCTCTTCGGCAGAAGTATTCTACGGTTAGCCTCTCACTGGGGATCCTATGATTTACAGATGCTTCCGGCACGTAGAGGGCCCTATGGCCTTTGGCTTTGATCGCCTTTGATAGTGCTGTTTCTCCATCCCCGCGAAATCGGATAAGATCCTGTGGCATTCCGTCCGGGTGAAAGCCTCCGCAATCGAATAGGACAGATTTGCGCACTGAGTAGTTGCAGCCCCAAACCAAGCACGGATCTATTTCCCTTGTTCGGTCGCCCAGATCCATCAGACTAAGGTACCCCATTATCCAGCCGGATTCCGTGAATACCTTGAAGTCCTTGATCCAGTCGGGAACGTCCGCCTCAAAAATAGGCAGAATCTTGCCGCCAACGAGAGCTATTTCCCCGTCAGTGAAAGCATCCGCTATGGATTGAAGCCACCCTGGAAACAGTATAACATCGTCATCTACAAAAGTGAGTATTTCCCCCCGCGCCTCCAGCGCTCCTCTATGCCGACCAACGTGCAGCCCGGGCGTTTCTGCAAAGCAGTAGTGAATCTGCTGTCTGCGCTCATCTTGAGTTTGTCTTACGATCGCCGCAGTGTCATCCGTTGATCCGTTGTCCACGACTATTGTTTCACAATCAACACCTTCTAAAGTCTGGTCGCGAAGGCTTTCGAGAGTTCTCCTCAGACTTGCGCACCGATTCCTGGTAGGAACGATAACGGAAATTGTTACGTCTCGGTCTGCCATCCTAACACCTTACTGATCCGCCGGCCGTCGAGTGAACGGTGAACGGCCCATGCTGTCTCGATCTTCCGGTCCCGCCCTATCTAGTGTCCCGGCCCGGCAATAGGTTGGAATTATTCTCATTGTGTGGTATGAAGCCGGCATTTGATTTGGGGTGACGGACATGCCTGCTTCAGTTCATCTCTGCCTTTGATTATGCCATGGACCATAGCTCGCTGGTAGCACCTATGAAGGTGTGCAACGAATACTGCCTCTTTCATGCTCACGTGTCTCTGCCGCTGCAACTCTAAGGGCCTGTCACGAAATAACGGTGGCATTCTCCTGTAGGGGCGGACCTATGTGTCCGCCCTTTCCCGCGTGCGCCCCTTGCATTGGGGCAGACACGCAGAGCCTGCCCCGGACTCCGATCCGGGGTCTGCCCCTACAATTGGGTCCCAACCTATCGCAAGGTCTATTCCGTGACACACCCTAAGGTACCAGAACAATATTCGCCGCCCATGTGATCGTTGCTGAATGCGGGGCCACTGTGCGAAGCCGGTCTCCGCCACCATGGCTACCTATGCAGAAAGCTCTAAGCATTTAGGAGATGCCGTCTGATAAGATGCTGCATGCGCTTTCTCACTTTTTGAATCCCACGCGGCAAACTGGTCAACGAGCCGGCTGAAGACACTGAAGATCCGGATCTCAAAGGAATGGAAAGATGGCTGTCCATAGGGCACAATGCACATTCTGGAAGCCGATTGGTCCTAAAGGCGGCCCATGCTTCAGAATTCCAAACTGCTCTCAACGAATCCCGCAAAAGATTTCCCATCACCGGTGCATGCAGGTACTCCACAATATTGCAAGGATGCACGTCCCCATTTGCCAGTATCAGTGCCGAAACATGTGGTATGCTACAACCCCGCTCTGCTGACCTATATATGCCTTTACGGACGGCATTGATCGGCAGTTCCTTTGGATTGTAGATCCTACTGACTGCTGCCTTGGCCCTGTGTCGGATGGTCGGCTCAAGATCGTCGCAGAAGGCTAGTATCCTAGGCAAGACCACCTCTCTGAATCTCATGATCTGTTCCGATGTCACGAACAAGGTACGTTCAAAGTCGCCTTCAAGATATGATACTGTGACGTTTTCCGATCCGAGCTCATCATGATATCTGATGAGGGCGTCCAGCGAGAGAATGTTTTCCTTCAGGATGACAAGTTGCGTGTAAACTCTGAAGTGCGAATATTTTGCTTTCAGATTTGCAAAGGTGCGAACTGATGCGCCGGCCTTGGCCCACAGACCTTTGCTCTGCCTTATGGCATCGTGAACGTCCGATTGATGGCTGTATAGGGATACTCGCACCGCCTGCAGGCCTGACCGGACAAGTTGTTCGGCAAAGTCTGGTTTACCACGACTGCCGTTGGTGTTCATGAATACGGAATAGCCCATTTCTCTTGCTTCTCGAATGAGTTCACATAGGTGCGGGTATAGGGTTGGTTCTCCGCCACTTATTTCTAGGCTGCCTGCCCCCATTCCTCTAGCTTGGCTAAGTATCTTGACCCATTCCCTTAGAGAAAGGGTCCTAGATTTGAAAAGGGACCGATGAAGAGATCGTCTCGGTGAACAGCCAATGCAGTTTGCGGTGCATCGCAAAGTAGGCTTGATAATGAGGGTTCGCAAATTTGAAGAGAGCTCGGTCATCTCTACTCCCGTAGCTTGTAAAGACCCGACGTTGTCATTGTTCTTGGTGTTCGCCGATATGTTTGGCGCCTTGTGTAGTGCATTCGGGTTCAGCATAGGATGAGCGGGTCGGATCTCGCAGCCCTGCGCCCCACAGGTTTGGCAATCTAAAACGTTAAGTCATAGGTGTCGTGAGAGTCAGGGCTGACACAGCATCCTGGACGCCCTGCGCCCATCCTATGTCGTGTAGTAAGAGCCGGCCCCCGGGTGTGAGATGCGGGAGCCAACTACTAAGGTCACGGTGGACTGCTTCAACAGAGTGGTCACCGTCAATAAAGAGCATGGCTGGTACAAACGAGAATTCCCGGGCGATGAATTGGGACACACCTCGATGGAGACATAGGTGATCTCTAACGTGGCTGGTGTTCGCCCGAAACTCCGCCCACGTATCTCGCAACCCCTCTCCCATCGCGAGATTTGTCCACGTGTCCACACAATGTACGGTCACCCCCTTGTGCCGGCCTCCTTCGGCGAGGAGACAGGCGCCGGCACCCAAATAACTGCCAATTTCGAGAACGTGCGCCGATTTCGGCAATCTGCGTGCCAGGAAGTACAGACACTCCTTCTCTTCAGGAGTTAGACGTGTTGGAATGGCGAGGGTCCGTGAGGAAGGATAGATCCCGATCAATTGCATCGCTGATTTTCTCGTCAATCTGAGCATCTTACCGAACCGGTGTCGTGCAGAAAACGTTTTTGGTAATCCCCCATACGTAATTCCGGGAGCTTGTACGGTTCACGGTGAACGGTTACCATTCTTGTCGCCTTCTTCCGTTTTAAAGGTTCGACGGTACGAGGCTGGTCATCCCCCTTAGAGCTACCAATCCGTCAGATGTCTGCAATATGTATCCAGTTCCATAAAAGTCTGCCTTGTCAACTGTGAAGTTGAGAACGGCCTCGGTTTTATCGACAAGGGTATTGAAACGTCCAGAAACAGATACTGCTACGGCATACATTCCCGGACAGAGGGGTAGACGGGGAATGTGGAAACGAATTGTTCCGCTCTTAGGAAGCTCGCCCACTCCAGGCGGGCACATCCAGGTGTTCAAGCCGCCGACCCGTTGGCCTGCAAACGTAGTGATATTCATACCTGCCGCGGCGACTTCACCTTCGAGATCGTCGTAGCAAACATCAAGAAACCAATCCTCTCCCTGATAGTAGGCCTCTCGGAGCGCACCGTTCCCATCCGTCAGACGGGCCGAACGCAAGACCGATCTCATGCCGCTCAATCTGTTGGGGTGTGCCGTGAGGTCCACGTGCCCGGACTCAGCGCCGCTTGAAAGGTAATGCTGAATCACTGACTCGGTTTCGGCCAGCATCTTGGTTTGGCCGGAAGTGAGCAGCAGTGTCCTTGTTGCCAAAGCGGACATCGCCCCCATATTATGGCTCACGAACAGCACGGTCCTACCTCCCTTGGTAGCGTCATCCATTCTTTTCAGGCATTTCTTCTGGAACGCAGCGTCTCCCACGGCGAGTACCTCATCTACGACCAGGATCTCCGGTTCCAGGTGTGCCGCCACTGCAAATGCCAGGCGGACGGTCATTCCGCTGGAATAGCGTTTCACCGGGGTATCGATGTACTGTTCCACTCCTGAGAAATCCACGATCTCGTCAAACTTCCTCTTGACCTCGGGTTTGGTCATACCAAGGATTGCGCCGTTGAGAAATACGTTTTCCCTACCCGTGAGCTCCGGGTGAAAGCCGGTGCCGACTTCCAGCAGGCATGCCACGCGCCCCCTGATCTTGATCTGTCCCCTTGTCGGACCGGTGACGCGGGAAATTATCTTGAGCAGAGTTGACTTGCCTGCCCCGTTTCCGCCTATTATGCCGAGTACCTCGCCCTCCTCTATTTCAACGGACACATCGCGCAGCGCCCATACAGTGTCTCCCACTCTATTGCCACTGTTGCGCCCGGAGTGGATTGGTGAATTGGGATCCTCTTTCCCCCGCACGCGTGCCGCCCATCTCTGCACGTCACGAAACAGCACCCCGTGACTAAGAACACCGAGACGGTATTGCTTCCAAAGGCTCTCTACTCGAATTGCTGTTGACATACTGTTTGAGCCATCATACCACTAGGAGGCTGTCGCATAACCCTTTACAATTGTATTGGAATGCGACATGAGCGCCGACCGCGGCGCGGAATGAAAGGTGATGAGTTGAGGCAGGAGCCAATTCAAGCGGGCCTCGATTGGCTCCGTAACCACGGGTCGCAAAAGAGCGCGGACCGCACGTTTGAGGGGATCCGGGAACCGACGGCCCAGGCGCGTCAAGAGAGAACGCTTCATGAACCGCCTTTCGTGACCGACAGATCCCCGTTATGGGCCCCGTTGCCGACATCCAGATAGTTTTCTTTCAGCACATACCTCAACAGGTCAGCATCTTTCCGCACTTCTTCCTCGTGGAAACTACGTCCGGCCTCGAAAGCTTCCCGGATCAATGCTTTGATTTCCGGGTACTCCTGTTGGCGTTGTCGCGCCACCCGACACCGCCCGGTCGCGTTCCGAACCCTCCGCAAAACCGCGCCCGCGACGCGCCTTGATTGTTCCTTGGCATGCGCGAAAAGGGGCTTTCGTTTGGCTGGGCCTTTTGCGGCTCCATCCAGCCCATGGGCCGCACGTATCCGGCTGAAGGAAGCCGAAATCCCCTGATTGTAGGCTCTTCGGCAGAAGTATTCCACGGTTAGCCTCTCACTGGGAATCCTATGATTTACAGATGCTTTTGGCACGTAAACGGCCCTATGGCCTTTGGCTTTGATCGCTTTTGATAGTGCTGTTTCTCCATCCCCGCGAAATCGGGTAAGATCCTGTGGCATTCCGTCCGGGTGAAAGCATCCGCTATGGATTGAAGCCACCCTGGAAACAGTGTAACATCGTCATCTACAAAAGTGAGTATTTCCCCCCGCGCCTCCAGCGTTCCTCTATGCCGACCAACGTGCAGCCCGGGCGTTTCTTCAAAGCAGTAGTGAATCTGCTGTCTGCGCTCATCTTGAGTTTGTCTTACGATCGCCGCAGTGTCATCCGTTGATCCGTTGTCCACGACTATTGTTTCACAATCAACACCTTCTAAAGTCTGGTCGCGAAGGCTTTCGAGAGTTCTCCTCAGACTTGCGCACCGATTCCTGGTAGGAACGATAACGGAAATTGTTACGTCTCGGTCTGCCATCCTAACACCTTACTTACCCGCCGGCCGTCGAGTGCATGGTGAACGGCCCATGCTGTCACGATCTTTCACCCTTAATGACGCGACACAGCGGATCTTCTCCGACCCTTCCACGAAAGCCAAGGGAGACCGCTGGACTTAGTTTTGAGCCTCACGGATTACACACTGGATATCGTGCTTCGAGTCTATGCTTCCCCTTAAGCCGCGGTGATTTTCACCCGCTCGGACAACAGTTCGACGCAATCTCAAGAACCATCCTGTGATGTTTCCCTCAGAATATTGACCGCGAAGTCTACACCGTAATGACTTGCTTGGACAAGCTCCGGCACAATCTCCTTCAGTTTCTCGCTGATTTCCGCTCGCTTATTCAACAGATCTTCGAGTCTGCTCCATATCTCCTCCGGATCCGAATTCCTTGCATCCTTCTCCCAGTAGAGTTCCGGCATGTTGCACAGAGCCGCGAGACCTCTCAGTTTTGTCATTTGATACGTGCCTGCCGCCACTCCGAGGCAGGGCAGGTACTCAGCTGCCGAGAAAACGCAAAAATGGTACCTTGCTCCTAGAGCAAAATCGCACAGGCCCAATAGTCCTCTAAGAACTACATCATTTTGTTCGGATTCAATGCAGGCGACTTTTGTCGTATCTCTCATATTGCTCACAACCTCTCGGTGTATCTCCCTATCGTCCGAGGCCGGATGATAATCGGTTGGTAGGAACAGTATCTTGCTGTCATGCCTTTCAAGAATGCGGTCCGCCAAAAGGGCAAAGAGTCTGACGACTGATGAAATGTCTGTGCCTTTTCCCACTTCAGTGTAGATCTTCAGACCGGCTTTGAGATTCATGCACACGGTCAGATCCGAAGGCAAGGTGAGCCATCCTGGTTCCACCTCGCGCTCCAGCAGCCTGGCGGCGGTTTCCTTCTCAACGGAGGGCAAGGAAATCGCGTCATCGGCCGCATCCTTCATGAGTGGTCCACTCACGCCGATGTCAAGGCATCTTTGATGAGATATTCCCTTGTCTCTAAACGTTATTAGATTGACCCTGTTAAGGACGAAACGGGCAAAGAGTCTGTCTGATACCCTTGTGAATGGACCAATAGTCTGCCCGGACACCACCACCGGTATGCCGGCGACACGCGCTGCGAGATAAAGAAAGCCCTTTTTGGACAACTCCTGACGAGTAAGGCTGTTCAGATTCCCTCCACCTACATTGAACAGTAAATCGCTTGACAGGAGCTCGTCCAGGACGCTCCGGAGATTTCCCGTTAGTCTTGCACGGTATCCATACTTTTCAAGAAATGCCGCCATTATGAAAAGGATCCCTTTTGCAGCCGCGATGCCGTGTGTGACCAGATGCCGCCAACCTGCTGCGTGGCCAATACCAAGTTCACCCGGCTCCAATATGGAGCGTTGTTTGTGGTAAATTAGCGTATAAGCGGGATCCGGCGAGAGCATGAGTACCTCAAGAGAGTCACCTAAAGCCGCCTCAAATTTTACAAGATCTGCATGAGGCATGGCCTCATCGCCAATATCTTTCCCACCATAGCCTCCCATGATCATTATCTTGTGTTTCTTTATCTTGGACACCGGCTCGGAAGTTGAGGGGAGAAAGGCCCTGGTAAACCTGCCGAGAAGCCGGAGTCCTGTGCGTGCCTTCCTGAGTACCGTTCTTACCGCCCCACCGATTGCCAGCGCTTTTCCCCAGACATTAACGGCGTAGTAGCGCGAGCTGCTCGCGGAAATATCACTTCTGAAGAGCAGCAGTAACTCGCCCGGCCATTGGGCTGGCTTCATGGATCGTCTACCTGCAACATCAATCTTCCCATAGTCAGGAACCTGGCGGCGCAAAGCCTTGGCGATCCTTACTCGGGGTGCAAGGTTGCCCTTGAAATCCATCCCCTGACTCTGAACCAATGCGGACAATGACATGGGCTCGGCTGCCATTCTCCCCAGGTCAATCATTGAATCAATAATAGCCTGGCCCTTTTCCGTTCTAACCACCGCAGTTGAGCTTCCTCCTTCATGATCATGGGTTCCCGACCAGTTGTCGCCACACGAAATATCGGCCGGCGCAGCAAGTTTATCGGGGCAAAGATAACATCGTCGCGGCATATAGAACTCTTTGAACATGCAGCCCCAGTAGTTGAAGCTGAGATGGGGCACTCTATGTGTCCGCCCGTCCCTAAGCGCAATTTGCATGTACCCGATGTTCTTGCCCCCGCTGCGATATTCCAGATGAGTCACATCATCTGGTCTTATGCCCTCCCGCAACAACAGATGTGTGGTAGCGTTGAAATTCGGAGTCCTGCTGCAGAAGAGGCCCAGGAGGCAAGCGATTCTTTCCCGTAGCTCGGCGGTAATTAGCGCCATCTTGCGAATGGCAAGAAGATGGCACGGCAAACCCACTACGGCAAATCGACCGTTTGTCTCAATCAGATCTCGCATCAATTCTCCCACAGGAACAGGGCAATACTTTGATTTCTGGCATGCAATAATGTCGCTTCTCGATGTTACTACTACCGGTGCCCCGAAGAGTGCCTCGTTCGTGCCATCCGGCATTCTCGAAAGCGATTTAGGGTAACGTCCCATCTTCGTGGTGACGGCGGCATCGATCAACTTCTCCTCAAGCAAGTGGAGAAGGATTTGCGACACTATGCCTCCCGATGCTCCGTTGTACTGAATTTCCTTGTCCCCGCTCCTGCCTGTGAGAATGCTGCGGTAGGGGCCGGCGGGCCCACCATCTTCGTGCGGCGTCCGGTTATCCGACGAGGGTTGAAGAAATCGGGTGTAATCAGCATCTATTCCCGGACAGGCATCGAAGCACAGGGAGCAGTGTGTGCATCTTGATTCATCAATACTTGGCAGCAACAGCCCTCTTGCGTCGCTATTGGTAAGGGTCACGGCTCTCTCCGGACAAACACTCACGCAAACACCGCAACTGATACATAGCCGCTTATCCACTGTCAGATTAACGTCCATCTCAACACATCCTCCTCCAGGTTTGGCAGACACAACTGAATAATAAAGGATCAGATTATCTGCCACCTATGGTCAAGATAAAAGCTCCCGTGGTCTTTCAAAGACAACAGTTCCCCAGTTCCAAACAGATCGCGAGGGGTTATCAAGAAATGGATGCAATGTGGCAGCCACTCAAGACACTGATTCGTCGTCCCAAACCATATCGAAATGGTATGTGGGCCGTGCATCAGGCGATTTTCCCTGAACCAGCATATGACGGTGTTCGAATCCAAATTCAGCTGGCCCTTGAAACTCCTGCGAGTAGTTGCGACCATTATGTTTTCCGCGATCTCGTTGTTTATTTTTATGCTGATTAAGCCTCTTCTGACCTTCCCTTCAATGCACAACTTGATTCCAAACGGCGAGCCCATATCTATTTCTGCGACTTCTTTTCCGGTCTGATCCATCAAGTTTGAATGTCTTACAAAGGTAGCGCCCTTATGCTCTGCCTCTTCTCTGGGTGCCTCCAGACTGAGGACGGCATTGGAGTAGTAAGCCTTGACTACGTTCGCTATCCTCCCAGCCACTCTGATCTTTCCTCCGCCAAAACATATCCCCTCGTCACAGAGTTGCTGGACCGCGGCCATATTGTGAGTCACAAATAGTACCGTGCGACCTCCTTTGACAACCTCACCGATCTTGCCCAGGCACTTGCGTTGAAATGAGGCATCCCCCACGGCAAGGACCTCGTCCACCACCAGAATCTCCGGTTCCAGGTGAGCCGCCACTGCAAATGCCAGGCGGACGCGCATTCCGCTGGAATAGCGTTTCACCGGGGTATCAATGTACTGTTCCACGCCTGAGAAATCTACGATCTCGTCAAACTTCTTCTTGATCTCGGCTTTTACCATCCCGAGTATGGCCCCGTTGAGGAAGACGTTCTCTCTCCCGGTCAGTTCCGGATGAAAGCCGGTGCCGACCTCCAGCAGGCTTGCCACGCGCCCCCTGATCTTGATCTGTCCCCTTGTCGGACCGGTGACGCGGGAAATTATCTTGAGCAGAGTTGACTTGCCTGCCCCGTTTCCGCCTATTATGCCGAGCACCTCTCCCTCGTTTACTTCGAAGGAGACTTCCCGTAGGGCCCATACCCTATCCCCGACGTTACTCCTCCTTGAAGCCTGCTCACCTATGGGTGCGTTTGGATCATCCCGGTCCAGAACCCTGGCAAACCAGCTCTGTAGGTCACGAAACAACACCCCGTGACCAATAGTGCCGAGCCGGTATTCCTTCCATAGATTCTCAACACTTATCGCTATGGACATGCTCTAGCATACCTCTAAAGGTCCCGAAAAAGCCTTAGTGCGGCAACTTGCCCGCCTATGCACTCAACCGCGTATGTCAAGGTCCTTGCCGTACAGACGAGAGAATGGCGCTGTCGGTTGTAAACATCAAGGGACGGAAGCTCGCTTGCCATGCAGCTTCCGAAACAGGTATTCTTTCAGGAACTTCCAACCAAGAAACTTCGGCCAGGGCTCCCGTCGAATCACTATCAGCCTAAACCACTTCACGCAGGCTTCCCTGAAACTCAGGTCGTAAACACCCCCGGGCATGTACCTGTCCCTGGCCGATCTCTGCTTCTTTTCCTTGAGGAGGTGCGGTACTGCCTTCAGGAAATCGCTCGAAAGCTCATTCACATAGATTGGGCAATTCGGCAATTGCCCCAACTCGGCATTGAGTGAAGTCTGGTACGGTGACGACCAGGAGAAGTCCTTGGGCAGAATGCCATTCTCCAGGGCCATCCGTTCCAATTCGGTTCCGGGATAAATCATGGCCGGCTGGATGGCGCAGCTGACAAATTCACTCTCTTCAAGCTCCATAATGAAATCCAGTGTTTCTTGCACATCTCTTTCTTCTTCACCGGGTAGAGAGTAAATGAACATAGCGGTTACATATATTCCCAGGTCATGGCATTTCTTGCAAAATGATCTCACCTGATCGAGAGTAACATTCTTCTTCAGTCGAGACAGCATTTCCTGTGATCCGCTTTCCACTCCAACGGCGATTGAGACGCATCCCGCGCTCTTCATCTCTTCCAGGAGTTCTAGTGGTAGATTCACTCTGCTTTCGCACCACCATCGCAGTCCCAGGTCTCTGCTTCGAAGAGCCTCGCACAATCCCCTTGCATGCCTGGGCGTGGCTGTCAATGTGAGATCGAGGAAATTCACACCCTCGACCCCGTATCTCTGTTTCAGCGTTTCGATCTCGTCACATACTGAATTAGCGTCCCTTAACCTGTATGTGACGCCTCTCTTCGAGCAGAATATGCAACTATAGGGGCACCCGCGCGATGACATCACACTTGCGGCTCGAAGCTTCTCAGGGTATGCGAAAACACTTTCGGGATAGTCTTCCCATGAGTACTGGTCGTAGACCGGGAGCGAATCCAAGTCATCAATCATGCATTGATCGGGATTGCTGATCATTCTTCCATTCAGGCGATAGCTAATGCCCTGGATGGACTCCAAACTCCTTCCATTGGATATCGCGTCTGCCAAATCAACTATAGTTATCTCTCCTTCTCCACGAACGACCACGTCAATCTCGGGCACGTGCTGGAGAGTATCCTCGGCACAATAACCAAAGTGCACTCCTCCCGCAACTATGAGCGCGTCAGGGTGAAGGTCCTTGATGGCTTTTGCCAAATCAATCGCTTCGAAGCGAGTGTACGTCGTTGCGGTGATACCAAAGATCTCTGAAGGGTCGTCGCCAAAGATTTCATTCGCCGGCAGGTCCTTGTAGCGTCTCGTTTCCATGTCCACGATCCGCACACTATACTCAGGCCTTCGACCCAAGGCCGCTGACAAATAGAAGAGAGAAAAAGGTCGTGTCAGTTCCCAATGCTCTTCCGCAGCGGAGCCTGTACTCTTTGGTCTTGGCGGTTGCACCAAAGTCAGTTGGAACATGCTTCTACCTCCAGGCGAAGTCGCTCATCTTGTACGACCACACCCGGGCTGGAAGGTGTGTCAAGTGGCTTCATCGGGATCATATGGTATCCATAAAGGTCTTTTCCACTCGGCTGAACAGGACCAACCCCGCAAAAAGGAGTACCAGGGTAACAGCCAAACTAGTGGCGACAATCTGGGGAGTCACTGAGCTCGTCCCCAGGAATATCTGCCTAAAGCTCTCCACAATCGCCACCATGGGATTCAGCGCATAGACCGCCCTGTACTGCTCGGGTATCTGGGAAAGAGGATAAACGACCGGCGTGGCATACATCCAGAGTTGTACACCGAAGGCCACAAGGAGCGTCAAATCCCGCCATCGGGTGGTAAGGGACGAGATCACGATCCCGAATCCCAGCCCCATAACGGCCATCTGGGCGATCAAGAGTGGCAGGAACATCGCTCCCCAGTTCAGGGCTACTGAACTTCCGGCCAGCATGAAGTAGACAAGGAAGCCCAAGAACAAGCCGAACTGAATGAGAAACTTGAAGACATTGGAGATCACAATGGATATTGGTATTACCAGCCTGGGGAAATACACTTTTCCGAGAATATTGGCGTTCGCGATAAAGGTGCCTGATGTTTGGGTGACACAATTGGCAAAATATCCCCAGCACACGGTCCCGGACAAATAGAAGATGAATTGTGGCACACCATCGGTAGGAATTTGGGCAATCTTGCCGAATACCACCGTGAACATGATAGTAGTCAATAGTGGCTGAATAAAGAACCAAAGGGGGCCCAGGACGGTCTGCTTGTACTGGGCCACGAAATCACGGCGAACAAAGAGCAGGATCAGATCTCGGTATCGCCACAACTCTCCCAGATCGACGGCAAACCAGGCCTGTACCGGGCGGATGATCATGGTCCAGTCGGCATCCCTTTCGGAACACCCTGATGCTTTCGACACAGTGCTGTCCATTCAGCTTTTACAACCCCTTTGCACGGTTTCTTGAAATTTCGCGTACCCCGCAGACATAGTCGTGGCGGGGGGAGGCTCGGATTTCCGACCGGCTGACCTGAAACAGGATGTGGCCGCATCCCGCGGTGCCCGCGGGCGAGTCGCATCGGCTAAGAAAACCTTGTTAGTCGTTGCCCTCTTCAGGATCGAGCGCTTCAATGATGCTCAGCGCTTGAGCGGCCACACTGCGCAATTCATCAATTTGCCCCTGCTGACTATTGAAAGCAGCCTCCATCTCACTCAGACTTGCCTGCAATGAATGGATAGTGCTTGCCAGATTCTCCAGCGATTCTTCCTCGGCCATCTTTTCCTTTTTGTCAGTCATGTTAACTCCCGGCTCTTATCCGCGATAGATTGTGTGCAACTGCCATTCCCCACAAGGGTATAGCGAAACACAGGAAATCGGTCCATACGAAGCATTCCTGATCGATTGCCAGTTCAGATCAGATCATCAAAATGGTCTTGCGTCCGGTAAAGGTGGGCGAATCCTATCAAGAGAATGAGAAAGGCGGACAGGGCGCACTTGCCCACCATCGGCCACGGGTCGTGCCGGTCCCCACCAAGGCCCACCCGAATCGCTGTTGCCCCCTTTCCCTCTGGAAGAAGGGTGGAGTGAGGGCATTAATGGAACGGTGTACTAGTCCGCGGATTTCCGGGACGGAGAATCCGTTGATCCCACTTACGAGTCTCCCCCTCCAAACCTCCCCCATACGTAATTCCGGCAGCTTGTACGGTTCACGGTGAACGGTTACCCCAATTCAAACAAGGCTCCGCCTCCATTCAATCCGGCCAACTAGCTAATATCACGGCCGATTGACACAACAACAATCCGCGGGTTTTTCTCTGGACCAAAAGAATCAGAAAATAGGATAACAAAAAAGCTTTCTCCCTGCTATCTTTTCCTCAAGTCCATCGGGCAGCGGTTCCATGAGCACCAGGACGTCACAGTCGTCCTTGAAGTCATCAACCAATCGGAACGGAATCCTGTTCCACCCGGCTAGGCCCTCGAGCCGCTCCACGTATATGGAAACCACCTCGATGCCGTCCAGTACAAGCGAGAGTATTGCCGTCTCCGTGAAGGGAGTCCATCCGTAAAGAGAGACTGTCTTGACCCCGTCCTCCGAAAGAGTCCTCAAATTCTTAAGAAGACCATTCCTAACCTCGTCGTACAGCGCTCGCTGGCGCTTCATGAAGCTGTAAGCCAGGACCGACTTTTGGAGCACACCTTTGGGCGTAAGGTGATACCGTAAATTCCTGGGATTGACGCCCGATATCTTGATGAAACCCTTTGCAGCCAGCAACCGCAACGCGAAATTCACGGAAGAAACGCTACGGCCCAGTCTTTCAGAGACATTTCTCTGAGTCATCTTGCCGTCACTCTTTTGGACGGCATCAAGGACGTGAAAATCCAGGACTGGGTCTTCCATGTTCTATGTTCTCTGTTCGTCGTTCGTACTCTTATGTTTTGTGCCAGATTTCCGAACAGTCTGTCAAGTTCTTTTTCGTGGTTCCCCGGTGCATCGAGCTTGTGACTACTCGGGTGAATCTCTACTCCAAGTCAACCTGATACCAATGCGCAATCAAGAGAGTAAGATCGGTTTCTTGGGTGCCACTGCCGGCTTGCCCAGCAGTGCTCTTCATCACTTGTTTGAACGCGTTCCTATGAAAGTCCCGTTGAAAAACCACCCCTTTGCGGGTCAACGTATGGGGTGGTTTGGAGGGGAGATGAGTCTCCCCTCCAAGGTCGTGCGCAGCGTGCGCGCTCTTTAGGGGCCCCGTCCGAGGCGAAGCCACGGACCAGTGAACAACGGCAAGGACTTTCATGCTTCGTTGTCGCTCTCTTGCGATGTAAGTTGGTATGAAACGGTCAAATGTTCCGATTGTGGTTGCGCTAAGGGGCAACTACACAGACTGAGCTGTTTTCGGGAAGAGTGCCCGTTCTGTGGTGGGCAACTGGTCGCATGCGACTGTCGGCATGAACTCTTGGGTCTTAAGGACTTTTCAAAGTATGGTCCAGAGACCTCTTTCATGGCCCCAGAGGCGTACGAGGACGGGCTAACGCCGGAGCAAGAGGAGGTTGTCCGCCTGGACTGCTATCTCGATATCATGGCACTCATAGATGCCGCCGAGCGCCGATGATGAAGTGTGGCAATCTTCAACCCGTGCTCATCATCGACATCCGGGAGATCCGTATCCGACCGTCCCGATAACCGGTAGGACACTGGGGACTGGAGATATTAACCTCCGCGGCTGTGAGCAGTGGATCCCAATCCACAGAAGGCCCTTTGCCTACGATTTTCGGTTCATCAGCGCGTTGTATTGCAGCTGATCTTCGTACATCCGGAGGAAAACCTCGTGCTTGGCATCGTGATAGCTCGCTGCCGCGCCTTGGCAGGGTTCGATAACCGTGTCCGCGGCGCTCATTTTTGTCATCGCTTCGGTTACCGTGGCAAAGTCCCCGGCCGCGACCGCGCCGAGCACGGCCGACCCGAGGAGCACAGCCTCGGGCTCTTTTGGGAGGACGATTTTTCTTCCGGTGATGTCCGCGTGCTCGCGTAGGAAGATCGGATTTTTGGCGCCGCCACCGGTGGTGAGCACGGTCTCGATCTCGTAGCCGCTCTCGGTCATGGCATCCAGGATGTGGCGGGTGCCGTGGGCCACCGCTTGGATTGTAGCCAGGTAGAGCAGGGCAAGGTCATCGAGGCTGTCGCTGAGCCTCAGACCCGAGATCATCCCGCGGGCGTGCGGATTGGCTCTGGGGGAGCGGTTGCCGTGGAAATCCGGTTGCACGTGGATCTCTTTGGTGAGCCCGGCGGGAAACTCCGTTCCTGCGGCGAGTTTATCGAGGACCTCCGCGAGGATTTCATACACGGTTATCCCGCGCTGTTTCGCATCGAGTTCGAGTTCATGGCTCCTAACGTGACTGAAGATGATGTGGTCGATGAGCGCACCGGTGGCGGATTGGCCGCCCTCGGTGAGCCATAACCCGGGGATCATCGCGGAATAGAACGGCCCCCAGACTCCATCGACGAATCGAGGTTCTTTGGAGACCGCCATGTGACAGCTGGATGTGCCGCCAATGAGCGCCAGCCGCTTTTCGAGATCAACCTCACCGCCCTCAGTGAGACGCGCTCCCAGCATTCCAACGCCACCCGCGTGGGCGTCGATGATCGACACCGCAACCGGGGTTCCCGGGTTGAGACCAAAATCGGCCGCCGCGCTTTCGGTAAGCCCCTGGCCGATGGGCTCGCCCATGGGCCGGATGCAAGTTCCGATGCGCCGGTAGCCTTCCGAGGCCAGTTCACCCAGCCCGATGGACTGCCAGTAGGTGTCGTCCCAGCTCCCCACGCTGCCCGGTATCGTCGGCTCCAAGTGACCTTGGTAGGTCCACTTGCACACGGTGGTGCACAGCGAACGGGTTTCGTCGCCGGTGGCGCGGTAGGTCAGGAAATCAGCCAAATCGAAAAAGCGACGGGCCCGCTTCCAGCAATCGGGGAGATTCTCTCTGAGCCAGCTGAGCTTGGGCGACTCCATCTCAGGGGAGATGATCCCGCCCACGTAGCGCAGCACGGCATGTCCCCCTCCGTTGATGCGGGCCGTCTGCTCCAGGGCCCTGTGGTCCATCCAAACAACGACGTTCTGTTCGTCGTTATTGGTAGGGCTCACCGACACGGGCCGATCGCTCTCGTCCAGGGCCACCAGGGAGCAGGTTGCATCGAAGCCGATCCCTCGCAGGTTCGTTGCGTCGATGTCAGCCTCTGTGAGGGCTTGACGCACCGCGGCCGCGGCCGCGGCCCAGATGTCGTCCGACGATTGCTCCACGAAGTCGGCTTGCGGCTTCCACATTTTGATGGGGCGCGAGCTCTGTCCGAGCATCTTGCCGCTTGCGTCGAACACTCCCGCCCGCGCACTCCCTGTCCCAACGTCGATGCCGATGTAACAGCCGCTGTCCTGCGTCATATCATGCGCTCCTTCCCAGAAAGCGAACTCTGAAGCCGAGCATTTGCGAGAGCGCGGCCATTTCATCGAGGATGTCGCCGTAGGCCACCGCGATGTGGTTGCTCAGATAGTGCGCCATCAGGGTCTCTCGCGAGATGCCCAGATCGGCTGCCATGAACGGCCACTGACGCGTGGTTCCGCGCCACCACTGCTCTCGGATTTGCTCGGGTAGAGTGACAACTTCTCCTTGCCCGACGTCCATCCACAGCTCGTCGTCTTTGAGATAGGCCCTGGCCCACGTGATGTCGCCCGGCCGCGCTTCACCGGCGAATGTACCGCCTGGGATCGGGAAGTACTCGGCGGGTTGCCGGTACGAGTGGACGCCCCTGAGCGTGTCGGGATCCCCGCTCATGGCGTACCCTCCGCACGAGCCCGAGTTGAGCAGCACCCACAAGAATCGTCCCTGATATTCGGCGCCCCAGCGCACATCGTGGAACATCACGGCTTGGTGCAGCCCCTTGGCCTTGAGTAGCCGCTTCATCAGCTCCATGGGGACGAGGTTGCCTTGATCTCCCTCCGTGGCGGTGATGATCACGTCGCGGTTGCTCTCCGGCCGGCAAACGGAATTGAGCAGCCCTTCCGCGAAATCCGACGGCGGCCGCAGCGGCACCAAACCGAGCTGATACTGCCAACCCACGCAGTCGGCTTTGAATTCGCTCACCAGGTCGAGCACGGTCAGGTAGTCCCGCAGCTGTTCCCGCGTGGCGTTTTCATCGAAGTCGTCCGCCCCATCTTCGCCCCAGTGGAACTTCACGCCGCTTTCCTTTACAAAGGCCATGGCCCCGTTGAGTCGGTCATCGGAGATGGAACGGCCCCGGTCGATGATCCAGGCTTGGTCGACTTTGTGTTCCGAGAACCCGATGGGCGCCAGCCGGCGCGGGCCAAAGTACCCGTTGATCATCCCCATGGACGTATCCCCGAGCATCAGGGCCAGAATCCTTCTTTTCCTGATCTCCTCGGCGACGCGCCTGGAGCGAGCGTGCGCGTCTTTGGATATGGGAACGGCATAACCGATCTGCTCGGTGGAATAGCCGATGCGACCCGTGTTGAGCCACTCGCCCAAACGATCCATGAACGCGTCGTCTGCGGTCCAGTCTTCCGCGTCGCTCCACACACGAGAGAACTTGCGGCCCAGGCTCTCCAGGCAGGCGCCGGTGTTGAGCAGGCCGACGAGCCCCGGCCACTGCCCCGAGAAATTACTCGCCAACAGCAACGGGCTGTCTTTGCCGACCACGCCGTCTGTGGTATGCGGTCCGTAGCACCAGTGAACGAAGACGCCGATGAGAGGGTCATCCACCGGCCCGATCTTCTCGATGGCTTCGTGGGGTCGCGTGAGAAAACCTTCAATGCGATAGCTCGTACGGCCGAGCCTTTTCAGGGCGCGCTCCAGTTGGACCGTGGCCTCCTCCGCGTTTGGCCGAGCCAGATCGTTGGGTTTGGAGCGGTAATCACCGGGCCAAAAAATACCGATTTTGGTTCCGGACATGTCTTCTCCTTTACGCGACGGATTTCGGGGACATAATACCGCGCACAAAGCTGAAGGCCCAGCCTTTCTTTGCCGTGACGCGAACCCATCAGTTTGTCGGGGAAGCTTTTCAGTACTGGTGGCGCTCAGGAGCTATGTTCAGGATCATCAGGCGGCAAATCGAAGCTCCTCAGGGTCTGTGTTGGGAATGAGGCCGTCGTGGTTTATCGAAGCAGCCGAAACCGCTTGTCGGACTTTTTCGCAGGGGGGCGCGGGCATATGCGTTAACTTAAGAATTCAAACCTGGTTTCTTGGTTCGTCATTCCGGCGAAAGCCGGAATCCAGTTTCTTATGAAAAGAGCCTGGACCCCGGCTTTCGCCGGGGTGACGGTATATTGTATTGTATTGGGGTCACGCTTGACATATGTGGATTTAAGGGTGTAAACTGCGAAGAATGGCACGGAGAGCACGCATTCACTATCCGGACGCTGTCTATCATGTGATGCTACGTTGGAACGTTGGCCAGGATATTTTCTTTGACGAGCCGGACCGGATTCGTTTCTACGATCTGTTGGAGGAAGGAGTCAAGCGATCAATCGTCTGCGCAAACGTGCAGAAACGAATCCCCGTCTTGCGGCAGAACTTGAGAGGGTAAGAGAAGACCCGGCGCAAATACAAATATGTCAAGCCTGACCCCACTCCCACAGGGGTAGACGAAGGAACGACGAAGCAAACGGGTCCCGATTCACAAGCTCTTGACCCCCTCCTGGAGGAGGTAGGCGCTACGAAGTCGTAAGTCCATGACCACGTATTCCTCAACGACAAAAGCGCACTCCCCCACGAAGATTCATTGACAACAGTATGGCGCAAAGCAGTAAAAACTTGTGGTTTCGATCCACGGCCGACTGTTCACGACCTCCGCCACTGTTGGAAGACCAACGCCATGCGCAGTGACGTGCATCCAGCCATAGCCGATATGATCGTCGGGCACGGTAATCGGAAAAAAGACGTGCAGAGCCTTTATCTTTCTATCAGCGACGCGGATCTTCTGGCGGCAATCGATGCCATGGAATTTGACACCGGAGAGACGGAGATATGGGTGACGGAATGAGAAAAGGGAAAATGAAGAAATGTCCTTCCCTACACAGGCACCCTTGTGA
>CAZGNL010000016.1:0-50866 GCA_964527475.1 uncultured Syntrophaceae bacterium | reverse complement strand
TAAGTAAAGCATAAGGAGCCTCGTATCGCAAATTCCCGGATCTTCGGCTCGCGCGTCCGGACCGATCACGCGGCCGGCCGGAATGTGGGTCCATGAGAAACATCGTAACAAAAAGGATAACGCGGCTGGTGGGTAAGGCCATCGGTGATTTCGGACTTATCAAGGACAAGGACAGGGTGCTGGTGGCCTTGTCCGGAGGGAAGGACTCCTGGACCCTACTATATGCGCTGAGGGACCTGCAACGAAAAGCCCCGGTTCCATATGAGATTGGAGCTGCAACGATTCATCCCGGTCCCCGGAGCTTTGACACTCGCAGCCTTGAAGAGCGACTTTCCCGGGAGGGAATACCTCACGAGACCATTCAAGGGAACATTCTCTCCGTGGTCAATGAAAATCTGACCGAGGGCACAAATCCATGCTCTTTTTGTTCTCGGCTTCGACGAGGCATTCTCTACAGCTACGCACTGAAAAACGGATGGAACAAAATCGCTCTGGGCCATCACCTCGACGATTTTGTGGAAACCTTTATTCTCAACCTCTTCTTCAATGCGACCATAAAGGGAATGAGCCCCAATCTCCTCGCTGATGACGGCAAGAACCGGGTCATTCGTCCGCTGGTTTATGTCAAGGAGGAGATGACCCGCGAATGCGCTCAATCTTTGCGTGTTCCCATCCTTGGTTGCTCGTGCCCCTACCAGGGCATGAGCGGCTCCCGGCGAGAGTGGGTGAAGGCGCTGCTTCGGGAGATCCAAATCGAGGTGCCGGACGTCAAATCCAGTTTGCTCGCATCAATGGGCAGGGTAAACAACAGGCATCTCTTCACCGCGCTGAAGGAAGGTCCCGAGCCGGGCGGCCGTGACGGAAACAAGAAAGACCCTGAGCGAGAACTTCGGTAGGAACGGCCATGCCTGGAAGAAGACACAACAAAGCATGAATATGTCCGCAAAGTCGTGGGTCCCGCGCAGAATTCGGAATGCGGAATGTGGCAACATTTCGCCGGGTCCTGTACGTAGGGGCCTCGCGTGCTGCGCCGAAATAGTCGGTGCAAGGCGGACCGTCAGGGTCATCCCGGCTCATCTATTTTCAGGTGAAGTTGCTTTCAGAAATGAACCATAGTGATGCGGATTGACGTTTGGTGCTAAGATCACCCTCCCCCTGCCCCTCCAGTCAAGGGCTTACTCTTACCCACACGTGACACCGTGGGTGGTGTAGAAGGGAGAGTCAGTCGTCCCTCCGGGACTTAAGGAAGGGAAATTATGGTGGTTTCTTTTACCCGGCCATAAATGACCGGGCTACTGTCAGATGCCCCGACGGGGCATGAAGAGGTGTCCCGTAGGGACACTGGAAAGTAGCCCGGTGCTTCAGCGCCGGGTTCCTCAATCCACTCTAACCCTGTCTGAGAGTCCCGTAGGGACGACAAAATGCGAGCGGCGCCCGCGGTGTCACGTGTGTCCGAGTGTAAGCGTCATGGGAGGGGGCAGGAGTCCCCTCTCCCCTGGCGGGAGAGGGTTAGGGTGAGGGGGTTCCCAGGCAGAGCCTGGGAACGAGAGGCAAGGACTATCATGCTTCGTTGTGCCTCTGTCTTCAGGGATGTAAGCAGGTATCAGGTATCGGATGCGAGAATCAGGGCCAGCTCACGAACGATCTTTGCCGCGGTGATCGAAGAGACATCCGACGAGTCGAGCCCTGGATTGAGTTCCACAACGTCGGCGCCTACAAGATCAATCCTGTCGAGCGCGTGAAAAAGTCTCTCCAGATCCCCATAAAACCATCCCCCCGGTTCCGGATTCCCGGTCCCCGGCACACATGACGGGTCCATAACGTCGAGATCCAGCGTCAAGTAAACCGGGGCATTCCCAACTTTTTCCAGTAGTTCGGTCTCCGCGCCCGGGTCCCACGGAAGCCTCGTGCCCTGTTGTCGCATCCTGAGGAATTCATCCCTTGTCCCTGAACGAATGCCCAGTTGGATCAATCGTGCCGGGCCGGTCAATTCTGCAACACGTCCGATCACTGTGGCATGATTGATCGCGCTGCCGGCATACTCGTCCCTGAGATCCGCGTGAGCGTCTGCATGTATGATCACGAGCATAGGATAGACAGCGGTCATTGCCTTGACGATCGGAAGAGTTATCGTGTGTTCGCCGCCGATGAAGAGGCCGCGTCCTCTTTTGTCCAAAATGTCGGACGCCACCTCCCCAATCGTCTCAAGGGATGCATCAAGCTCCTCGTCGGCCAGGGGAATGTCTCCCAGATCCGCAAGTGCGCGGTCGCAAAGGTCCCTGTCAAGGAATGGAGAGTAGGTCTCGATGGAGTCCGACGCGGCGCGGACGGCTTGCGGCGCACGGTCGGAACCGGTTCGGAAACTGGATGTGATATCCAGCGGGCAGCCGACAATTGCCACGCGCCCCGGTATGACTTTGTTGGACGACGACCCCAAGAATTGCATAGGCTTCCTGTCTTCCGCCTTTCCAGAGTGATGCGCGCTAAAATTCGGCGCCCGGATCACCCTCCCCCTAACCTCTCCCTTCAATCCCGCGTCTCGCTGGACTGACGGGAGAGGCATAGAGTGCTACCAATGCGCTTTCAAACAAGTGAGAATCAGTTCTGGGGTGCCACTTCCGGCTTGCCCGGCAGTGCTTGAGTACTACTCCTTTGATCGCGCATTTACCTGAAAATAGATGAACAGGGATGACCCTGACGCTCCGCCTTGCACCAACTATTTCGGCGACGCATGCGTAGCCCCTACGTGCGGGACCCCGCGAAATGCTGCCGCATTCCGAATTCCGAATTCTGCGCGGGACCCACGACTCTGCGGACATTTTCATACTTCGTTGTGCCCGGGTCCCGGCCGGGCTACAGCATTGCTCTAACAAATCCGGGCATTGCAAACGCGGCGCGGTGCACAGACAGATCATAGTATCGGAGTCCCACGGGGAGGGATGCGGCCGAATCAGAGGGGCAATCCCTGACCGGATCTACGGATGCGGAACAGAATGTGAACGACCATAGCCCCCCCGGATAGCACGGTATGGTCGCGAAATACGGCGTCGCCCTGTCGAATCCGAATACGCTCCCAAGATTCTTAACCGCACTTGAAAAGACTTCGGACATAAATATGGGGCTTTCGGTTTGCAGGACCGCGGCTCCGTGATCTTCCAGCCGATCCCGTATTGACTCAAAAAACGATACCTCGAAGAGCGCTTTTCCAGGGCCTACAGGGTCGGTGGAATCCACGAGGACCAGATCGTAGGTCTCGGCGGAATTCTTGACAAACGCGGCCCCGTCTTCGTGGATCACGTTCACCCGTGGATCGCCCAATCCCGAGGAAATGCCGGGGAGATGTTCCATACAGGATCTGACTACCATGGGATCGATCTCGCACAGCGTTATGGATTCCATTGTCGGGTACTTCACCAGTTCCGTCACAGCGCCGCCGTCCCCGCCTCCTATGACAAGCGCCTTGGAAGCCCCCGGGAGGACCGCCATTGCCGGGTGGACGAGCATCTCGTGGTAGATGTACGCGTCTTTCTCGGTCACCATGAAGCAGCCGTTCAGAAGCAGGACGCGGCCCAACGCGTCGGTATCGTATATCTCAATCCTCTGGAAATCGCTTCTTTCGTCTAAAAGTCTTCCGGAATAACGCACCGAAAAGGCCGTTTGGTCCTCGAATACCTCGGTGATCCACTGGGATTGCTTCATGGGCATAGCACCACCGCGGCAAATACCGCGCCCACCCTCTCGACCGCGAGAGAAGTGGAAACGACTTTGATTTCACGTATTGTCAAGCCCCTCATGTGTTCCATACCTTCCCGAACCATCTCCCCGGCCGCGTCCTCGCAGGGCCCTGGTCGGCCGATGCGCGCACATTCCATTATCAGCCCTGCCGCATGCGGGTCATCCGGGATGCCTACCGCTATGGCGGCTGAAATAATCGTGCCCGGCTCGGAGCAGGTGAGGTCTCCATAGGCCAGCGGCACGAAACAGCCTTTTGGAAATTCACTCGGGGGGATCTCCTGCGATCCCGGGGGAAGAATGCTGCTCAATCTGACAAGGTTCGTGTCTCCGAGACCAGCCTCGATAAGGGCCGCGTCAAAAGCATTGAGATCCGTTGACGCGTTGCCCGCGCCCGTTGTGAGAAAAAACCTTTTCGGCACAGGTCCTAACATCCGTTGTCTCCCGTTGTGGCCCGGAATTCCGGTCCGTCACCTGATTCGGAATCTCCCATTCAGCTTATCCCTGGTCCTCATGGGGCCGGCCGAGGAAACGTTCCTGAACCCACGACCCGGTGATAGACGGGTGAAGGCCAGGAACAGGGTCACGCTGGTAAACACTATGGAAAGGGCTAAAGAAATCAAGGGTCCCCAATAGTACCACTTGCTGGTAACCGCCAGTGACTTCTGAACGCTATGGACAGTGTTCTCCAGCTTTGAGACTTTTTCCAGGAGCTTCTGTTGCTCGCTCTCGATTTGTTTCTGTGTTGATGCAATCCTTGCGATCATCAGGTCCAAGGCTCTCTTGTCACCGGCCTGGGTCGGCGTTCTTCGGGGAGCCCCGCCTAAACGATCCGTCAGGCTCACTGCGCGCTTGCGCGCCTGCTCTACCGCGGCTGTCTGATCTCGATGCCGGACCAGGGTTCTGCCATTGACGGAAATCCTCAGAATCTGTTCCCACGGAAGCTCGCGAAACCACTGGGACGCAGACTTGTCCACTATCCTGAAGGAATTGGACCTTTTCCACGGGGTCCGCAACACCGTCCTGTTTTTGTCGAAGGACCTGTGGGTCGGCACAGACCGGGGGTTGCCTATCACACCGGGTCCCTTTTCCCACTGAATGAAGATGCCCTTCATTGCCTTCGGTTCGTCGGCGCCCGGGAAAACAAACTGAAGTTCCACAGACTTGAACTTGTCTCCTGGATTGATTTTGGTTACGGTTATCAAGGAATTCTTCTTGGCTACACGGCAAACAGACACAAAGGCGTCGCTTGAATCCGGGTACCCGATCACCTCGCCGGTCGATGCCCAAGCACTGAGCGTCAGCAGTGAAAAGACGGTCAAGAAGACAATTGGGATGAGGGGAGCGGTTATTCTGTGGGGGTGTCGGTCAGGCATTGTCTGAGGATCTCTTCCTTCGTCAGTTCCAATTCCTCTCGAATGGCCTCTCGGCTGCCATGGATGAACATCTCGTTCTTGGCCAGACGGTCTTCGAGAACCTGAATCTTTGGAAGCATAAAGAAAATCACGTACCCGGCCACGGCCGCGGTAATACCGAGATCAAGAATTAGCAAGATCCAGAGCCAAATTCCTCCGCCGGCGTATGATTTCACCGAGCCGGAATCGACGTCCACCGGGCTCCCGGAAGGTCCTGCCCTACCTTGGTCCTGTGGCTCGGTTGTAGGTGCGCCCGTGGTCCCCGGGTCCTCACGGGACGGCCCTCCGGGGGAGGCGGACGCATCGTCCGGCAAACGCAATTCGGACGAGGTAGTAATAGGGATCTTGATCACTTCGGTCGTCTCATTTCCCTGGAACACCTTTATTTGGATTTCCTTGCCGTTGAGCTGTGCCAATTGGAGAGGATCGGGGTCCGGGATCAGTACTATGAATATGCCGGAGTCGGCTTCTATGGCAAATCTATCCCACTTTTCCCTGGAGACTTTAGTCTGCTCGGGCTTCCTTATTATCTTCTGATAGTAGAACAGACTCTCCTCGGGAAGCTTGACTGCGATGGTTTTGTTGAATCCGGAGCGATTGTCGACGTTGAGGAACTCGCCTTTCTTTATGTTGCTGTCATTGAAAGCTATGGAAGTCCTGTCCACGTTGATGGATGTATCGCGGCCCGCCCCGAGCCTGACGGTCCGGTCCTTCTCGAAAAACGAATCCGACGATACAACACGCTGCCCCTGGATGACCAGGGTGAAGAGATCGTCGAAATCTTTGTCCATAAACAGGTTGCGAGTGCTCGGATCCTTGATCTTCAAAGCCATGGATTTGGTCATGGAATCTTTGAAGGTCAGCTTGGCCGCGTCAAAGCGTGGTCCTGAAAACAGCAATGGTTTCCCTTCGCGGTTATTGCGATTAATCCACACCACCTGCAGAAGGCTCACATTGTGGACCAGGGACTTGTTCTTGCGGTTGACCTTCAACACAATGGATCGAAACTTCTCATCAGGGTCAGTCTTCTTGAGCAATATCTCTTTGTCACCTACGTCCACAGTGATCTTGGGAATAAAGTTCCCCGCGGAGTCCCGGACCCCGTAGGTGCCGCAAATCCCGAAGTCCCCAAGAAGCAGTACACCGCAAAAAACGAGACCCATAGTGGACCCGAAGCGCCACGGTCCGATGCGAGCGTCTGAGTTTTTGCGGCAATTGTCGATCATAGGTTGGAGCCTTAACAAAGAAAGCCCATGCCACCAGAAAGCAAAGGCTTTTTCAATAGTACTATCAGGGCGGACAACGAAAATCAACGAATAAGTTGAATCAACGGCCGCGATTCAAATATAATGGCGTCGCAGACAGTTCCGGGGCTTGAGGACCTTACGCGAACTTCCATGCATTGAAGGGCATGGGAGTTCCCATGAAAGCCCCTTTGTCTTGAGCAGAGCGATCGGGCCTACGTATGGGGTGGTTTGGAGGGTCGCGCAGTACGCGTGCGACGATTGAGCGGGCCCCGGACAGCTTACGTGACATGACAGCTATCGGTGGCGTGACGTTCAAATCCTGCCCGGCTAGGGCCTCCCCTCCAAGGCCATGCGCAGCGTGCGCGCTCTTGGAGCCCCTGTCCGAGGCGAAGCCCCGGACCAGTAGACAACGGAAAAGACTTTCATGCTTGGTTGTGCCTTTGTTTCTAGGCATGTAAGTTATCACGAGTCGCTCGGCATATCCGCGCCGGCATAGGCCGGGCTCCTCGGAGGGACGCAGTGGAAAGAGAAGACATCAAGCGAAAACAAGGTTTTATCTCGCAAAGGGCTGTTGAGATCCCACCGTTTCTTGTAATGGACGTGCTGGAGAGGGCCATGGAGATGGCCGCAGAGGGAGCGGACATAATACACCTGGAGGTCGGAGAGCCCGACTTCGACACCCCGGCAAACATAACACAAGCCGGAATGGAGGCCATGCGACGGGGCAAAACACATTACACCGCCAGCGTAGGCATCCCGGAGCTGAGACGTGCGGTGGCTCAGACCCATAAGCGTGACTTCGGAGTTGAGGTAGACCCGGACTGCGTGGTGATAACATCCGGATCATCCCCCGGCATATTGTTGATTCTTGCCGCTCTGTTGGATCCCGGGTGTGAGATTATCGTGTCAGATCCGCACTACGCCTGCTATCCGAACTTTATCCGTTTTCTCGGAGGCGTCCCCGTGTTCGTTCCGGCCCGTGCGGAAGAAGGCTTTCAGATGGACCCCGACCATGTGAATAACGCGATCACCGGGAGAACCCGGGGCATCCTGATCAATTCGCCTTCCAACCCCACTGGAACCGTTATGCCGCGGGATAGGATGAAAAACCTGGCCCAACTGGGAGTGCCCATAATCTCCGATGAGATCTACAATGGTCTGGTATATGAAGGCCACGCGCACTCCATCCTCGAGTTCACCAGGAACGCATTTGTTGTCAACGGGTTCTCCAAACTCTACGCCATGACGGGATGGAGACTGGGCTACATGGTGGCCCTTCCCGAGCATGTTCGGCCCATCCGGAAGATGGCCCAGAACTTTTTCATCAGCGCAGCCGATTTCGTGCAGTGGGCCGGAGTGGAGGCCTTGACCAATTCCTCCGACGAAACCGCCCGGATGAAAGAGATCTTCAACCAAAGGCGGATAGCCATGATCGGAAGACTCAAGGAAATCGGCTTCAAGATTTTGGTGGATCCGACCGCGGCTTTCTACGTTCTGGCGGATGCGCGGCGGTTCTCTCACGACTCCTACAGATTTGCCTTTGACATTTTGGAAGATGCGGGGGTGGGAGTCGCGCCCGGAATTGATTTTGGAAACAATGCGGAAGGCTTCATTCGGTTTTCATATACCAATTCCCTCGAAAACATCCATGAAGGCCTCGATCGCATCGAACTCTATCTCAGAAGGCGCTTCGGCTCTGCTGCCGAAAGTGATTGATTGCTATGAGAATTCCCCGGCCGGTCACAGTGGGCGATAGGTTAAGCACCTTGCCGAACTGTTGGGAACGGGCGTCGGAACAACACGCATGGACCGAAACGCGTTGCGCCGTGGGGGGTGGTCGTTGAAAAAGAGTCGGCGTTTGCATTTGTCTCCCGATGAGATATCCCCGGATGGTGTGCTGTTCAGCGACAAGAATTCCCGATATGTACGAACGGTTCTTCGACTCAAGCCCGGTGACCATATCGAGGGCTTTGACGGCACGCGTGAGCACCTGATCCGCCTGGTGGCTGGACCCCACGGCCGGGTCATCGGGGAGATCGTAGAATCCCGCAGCCCCCTACCAAGGACGGAACCGTGGATTGTGCTGGCTTTTTCCCTGGTTCGGCCAGGTCCGATCCATGAAATTCTCAGGCACGGGACGGAACTTGGAGTATCGAGGTTCGTTCCTATTCTTAGCCGTCGTACCACTCGTCGGCCTACAGAAAGGAAACCGCGTTGGGAATCAATAGTCTCCTCGGCCTGCGCCCAGTCCGGCCGAACCCGATTGCCCGTAGTAGAACCTCCTGTTGACCTGCACGAATTCTTTGAACGCGGTCATGCAGAACCGACCGGTATTGTCCTGTCAACCTCTCCTCAGTCTGAACCCTTACCCGAGATACTTGATCGGGAATCTCCCCATCAAGTGGAAATCCTTGTGGGCCCCGAAGGAGGCTTCGAGCTGAAAGAAGAGGCTCTGGCCGTTGAGTCCGGTTTCTTTCCGGTAAGGATCGGCGCCGGAATTCTGCGAACCGAAACAGCGGCCATAGCGGCCACAGCGATTGTAGCCGCCTGGTATCAACAGAATAGAAATGAATTGAGATCGAACTCGAACCATGATGGTGGGACCGGATCAAGCTGATACGAGTGCGCAATCAAGAGAGAGAGAGATCGGTTCCTTGGGTGCCACTGCCGGCTTGCCCAGCAGTGCTCTTTGTCACTTGTTTGACCGCGCATTCCTAAAAAAGTCCTTTTTGTTCGCTGACGCGCCGGCCCCAAGTAGAGGAGGCGGAGCCTCCCAGTATGCATTCCCAGGCAGAGCCTGGGAACGAGAGGAATAGACTATGACGAGGTATCCGAGGGGTTGATTTCAGTCGTCCCTCCAGGACTCGGATCTTGTCTTTTGGGGACCGGGTACCCCGGAATGAATTCCGGGGCTACTATCAGGAGTCCCTCTGGGACTCTTTTGAAGAAACGATTCTGTTCCTATCAGCCCCCATGCCTATAGTGATTGCCAAAAGTAATTTCCGATTACTCTGAGAATCAGTCATGTGGGGCAGGCTTTCCAGCCTGCCATTCGGTCAGAACTTTTGGCAACTGCTATAAAGATAAGGCACAGCCAGCCGCCCGACAACAGCCGCGTCTCGCAATAGGGACGACGGCGCGCTACACCGGACTGCTGACTTTGCTTTCAGCCTCTGTCCAGATCATCGGTTGTTTTGGGTCGATTGCGGAAACTAGACGTGCATGGAAAGATCCACCACGTGTCCGGCAGGGTTGATCCAGACCATGAAGCTGGATACTTTCCTTTTCTTGGCCTTGGTCCTGATCTCCTTTATGCGGGAGTCGGGAATGTCAACCTCGGTGGTTTTCAGAAAGCGGTTAAGGTCACGCAGATTCTTGAATTGTTGGATAGTCATGCCGATTCTCTCCATTATATCAACTATATAGACATCCGGCCGGGGTGCCCGGGCCGGCTCTGATGACCCTAATCGTCGGAGCTTATCATGTGGGTAGCCAAGACGCAAGACCGGAATCGAATATTTTGTGACCATTCACTTACGGCGGGCAACAGGGAGGGCAGACACATAGAGCCTGCCCCGGACGCGGATCCGGGGGGTCTGCGCCTACGTCCGGGCCCACGTTCGTCGTGGGGCAGATCTTCTCATCCAGTGTGTCATTGCGAGGAGTGAAACGACGAAGCAATCTCCAAACCAGCTAATCAGGGGATTGCTTCGCTGCGCTCGCAAAGACACGTTCTCAGAGAAACGCCGCCCCGCTCCTGGAGCCGTTCAACCATTCAGGAGGGCGACGGACGGGTGGGTCGCGCCTACGCATCTTGATCCTTGTCCTTGGTTTTTCGGGTCCTGTCCTTCCTGCCCTCAGTCCTGTCCTGCGCGTCCCCTGTGACGTCGTTCACATCCTGTGTCCTGTTCTCATCCGTGAGGTCCCGGATTCTGTCCTTTGAAGCTATGGGTGGTCCCTTTCTGCTCAACCGCATGGTAGTTTGTTCCAGGCGTTCAGACAGCGTCTGAATAAAGATCTCATAGAATTTGTATTTTAGCGCCTCGTTTTCCCTGGCCAACATTTTCAGGTCCAACTTGATGACCAGACACGGGGTCTTGGCAATCACGTGCGCGGTGCGCGGGGTATTGCGAAAGGCCCCCATCTCTCCCACGCATGCTCCCTTGGTCAAGTCTGCAATCTTCTTGTTGTTCTTGATGACCCGGACTGTGCCGCTGAGCAGTACGAAGAAGGTGGTGTCAATGTCACCTTCCCGGAGGACAACGTGGCCCTTGTCATAGCGAATAAAGGTCCCGATTCGAGTCATGTCCTCGACCTCTTTCATGCTGAAGGCCCGGAAGAAACGCACCGACTTTATGAGATCCGCCTTCTTGCTCGCCTTCAAGTCCCGGACCGGGAGGGCGTCCCCTTTCATGGCCCGCTCCAATTCGCCGGCGAATTCCCCGCCGGACCTGTATCTCAGTTCGGGCTCCTTCTCCAGGGCTCTCTGCAACACCACGTCAACCCCTGGGGGTAGGTCGGACCTGTATTCTAGAATCGAGGGCGCGGTCGCGTACCGAATATCATCCATCAGTTCGTACAGGGTGCGACCGCGAAAGGGCCTGGTACCGCAAAGCAACTCGAACAGGACCACACCGAGGGAGTAGAAATCCGTCTGGTTTGTGAGTCCGAGGCCCTTAGTCTGCTCAGGCGACATATAGCTGGGTGTGCCGATGACCTGAAGTTCCGAAGTCTTGCCGGATTGGATCGGCATTGCGATTCCGAAATCAGTTATCTTGATTCCGTGATCCTTGGTGTGCATTATATTGGCCGGCTTGATATCCCGATGGATCACGCCGTGGGAATGGGCGAAATCGAGAGCGTGACAGACCTTGGCTACGACTTCCACCACTTCATCCGGGGCAAGCAGAGTTTCCTCGGTGTTGAAGGATGTGAGGTCTTCGCCATCGAGCAGTTCCATGGCAATGTAGCAGACGTCACCGTCCTGCCCCAAATCAAACACTGTCACTATGTTGGGATGAACCAGGTTGCCGACTATCCGGGCCTCATCGAAGAATTTGTCAATAATGAATTGGAGGTCCTTCTTGTCAAAGAGCAGGTCGAAGCGGCGTGTTTTCAGCGCCACTAGTCGCCCGATCATAGGGTCACGCGCGCTGAACACTTCACCCATGTTCCCGCGGCCGAGCAGGCCCAGGATCTTGTACCTTCCAATTGTGGCGGACTCAAGCCCGTCCTTCACAATTTTCTTCAGGGTTTCTTCAGACTGATCCGCAGTGTCGGTTTCGTTCTTTTCCATGTTGTCCCGGTCGCCATTATATCCAAAATGATCAGAACAGGGAAGTCCTCTCCGCGACACCCGGGAAAACCTTCAGGTTCGCGGTGCGGATCTTCTCGCTGCGCATGTCACTGCGAGCAGAGAAACGACGAAGCAATCCCTATATTCGGCGCGCAGAAGATTGGTTCGCTGTAACCGTTCACCGTGAACCGTACAAACTCTCGGAATTACGTATGGGGGAGCTTTGGAGGGGGAGCTGCTGGGCGTAGGGCCCGAGATTTTACTTGTTAAATGGCGAAGCGGTATAAGAGGCCGATTCTCCGATCAGAAACTGTCCAAGGACACCTTCTCCACCTCGGGCATTCTCTTGCCCTTCACTGCTCGCGGCACGGGCCGCTCGGCTTCAGTCTTTGCCGAGGACGCGGTTAAGTCCGGCCCCTTGCTTGCTCGCTCGGATTGCTTCGCCCCCCTGGAGTCACTGACAAACGGTATTCTGATCTGGTCGGTGATAGAGTTCGGGATGGAAGCGCACCCGGAAACCAGGAAGATCATAAGAAAAAGGAAGAGCAGGCATTTCATAACAGGACCTCTGTTTGAGTGATACCCTCTCTCCTTGTCCCTTGTCTTTATACTCTATTATCAGTCACTTTGGCAACAGATCTTTAGGGGAGACCGAAGTCACTCTGAAAGAATAGTCCGCGAAGCAGAGACCGGTTTGCATGATCAGGAGCCACCCCAGCCTGACAGCCCGTGTCCGAACTGATACGACATAAAAGAAATCAAGAAATGGGCCCAGCGGGAACAAAGACAGGTTAATATGATACTCAGAGGGAGAGAACCTTGAATTCCCGTGAAAGGAGACCGATCAGATGAGCGTACCGATCTTCCTTCCCTTGAGATTTCTGGGATGGACCGCCTTGGGATTTGGCCTGGCCGTAGGTTGGAAACTGGGCTCCCACCTGGTGAGCGTGGCTATGGGTGAAAAGGAACTCAACTGGCCGGTCACCCGCGACCATAAATCAGATTCTGAGTTGAAGAGCAAATCCTCGAAGGTCGACGAGGATTGACAATCAGCCTATTCAGAAACGAACCTTCCGAATATCTCACGGGTTTTGAGATCCATGTTCTCGGCATCCAGCCGGCCGGCATGGGTGTGTCCCGCAAGGTGCAGAATTCCGTGGATGAGAAGATACAAGATCATCTCGTCATTTGAATAGCCCATGTCGAGAGCGTCTTGTTCCGCCACCTGCGTGCAGATGACCACGTCGCCCAGGAGATCGGTCTGCAGGCCGGATTCACCGGCCTCATTTTGAGGAAACGACAGGACATTGGTGGCGCCTTCTTTTTGCCGGAATTCCCGGTTCAGACGGACCATCTCCTCGGACTCAACCAGACTGATGGAAAGGATGGTGGAGGGACTACATGCCAGCCCGTCCAATATCTTTTCCGCCTTGCTCTTGAGGTCGGTCCACTCGATTTCGATCCTTTTCTGTCTGTTGTCTAGGAATATCTCCATTGGCCTTTTCCTGGAACTCCGTTTCAAGGGGATAGACGATGCGGGAGTGGAGGATTCCTTGTAGTGAGTGGGTGAACGACTTTGTTATGGCGTGCAGATCTTTAAGTGTGAGGGTCGATTCGTCGAGCTGACCGTCAGTGAACAATCCCATGATCAGCGTCTGCACTCGCTTCTGTATTCGGGACGGGGTAGGATCGGTCAGAGTGCGGCACGCGGCCTCGGCCACATCCGCGAGCATCACCACGGCTGCTTCTTTGGTCTGAGGCCTGGGCCCGGGGTAACGGTACTTGTCATCAGGCACTGCCTTGGGATTGTCCCCGTTCTTTGCTAGGGCCTTGTTGTAGAAAAACTTGATGAGACTGGTCCCGTGATGTTGCTGGATAATATCAAGGATCGGCGCGCCCAGTCTCGATTCTTTGGCCTTCTCCACTCCGTGCTTCACATGGGAAACAAGAATCAGAGCGCTCATGCTCGGTTCCAGCTTGTCGTGGGGATTGACTCCACGCTCCTGATTCTCAATGTAGTACGAGTGCTTTGCCTTGGTCCCCACTTTTCCTATGTCGTGGTAATAAGCGCCCACGAGGGCCAAGAGCGAATTCGCTCCGATCTTGGCCGACGCTGATTCGGAGAGGTTTCCCACCATTATGGAATGATGGTAAGTACCCGGGGCGGTCATGGCCATATCCTGAAGAAGCGGATGGTTGAGGTTGGCAATCTCCAGAAGCTTCACGTTGGTCGTGTATCCGAGCGGTTCCAGCAACGGCGCCAGTCCCGATACCAGAATCCCCGAGAGTACACCGCCCACGAATCCAAGCCCGATGTCGTACAGTTCCACTACACCGGTCATCTGTCCGAGCGCCATTTTCAGCGCCAGAATCGAGACCATGTTCACAAGCCCGACCACCAGTCCCGCGCGCATGACCGAGGTGCGGTCGGTTATGTGTGTCATGCCGTGCAGACCCACAATACCGGAAACAAAATAGAAGAAAAACAGATAGATGTCTCCTTCAACGGCCAGGGAACTCATCACAGCGGTTAGGGCTGCAAAGATAAACGCCATGCGGGCGTCCACCATGAGCGCGGTGAGCATCGAGCCTGTGGCAACCGGCGCGGCATAGAGTAAGGATCGCGCGGTCATACCCTGTTCCGCGGCGGCCACCAAGGGGGTCAAAGAAGCCACGAAGCGCAATAAGATGATCGTCCCCAACATCAAGAGGCAAATCAGCAACAGATCGTGGCTCGCCTGTTTAGAGCGGTTCAGATGCTTCTCCGCGAAGTAGAATGACAGCCGCAGCAGCAGGATGAGAGCAAGCGCAAAGCCTGCCAGAATCATATAACGACTGTACGGAGGGTTGGCCATTTTCAAGCCTGCAAGCTTCCTCACGTGCCCTTCGTTGACCGGCTCACCCTTCCTGACTATGGGTTCCCCCTTGGCCACCTGAAAATATACCTTTTTCCACGATGCAAGAGCGTCCCGCTTGACCCTGTCACTCCGTTCCCGATTGTAGGTAATGTTGAAATTGATCAGGTCTCGTGCAAGACGACGAACTACCTTGGAAAGAGCTGGATCCCTCGTGGAACGCTTTTCCTCCACATTGATGAAATTGATGGCCTCGCCGAGATCGAAGATCTTGGAAAGATCCTTAAGGGGCTCCAGCTTTGCCTTGGATTTGGACCAGAGTAGTATGCCCTTCTTGCCGTCTCTCATCAGCAGTTCACGGCTCGATACCACACCTTTCACCAGCACCGGCACGACCAACGACCGAAGATCCCTCTCAATGCGAGGATGAAATCCAGCGGACTTCAGTATGGAGAAACTCGAGGGCGTCACACTCGCGCCCAGCAGGTTCTCGAATCGGATTCGAAGCGTCTTTTCATCCAGTGGTCTAAAGGGCGCCACCGCGCGGGATTTCTCACCTTTGCCGGAAGGAGTTTTGTCCTGGAGTTTGACGGTTCCCCGAGCACGATATTCGACCTCTTGGGCCAGGTAATTCCTCATGAAGGAAAACGCCGCAATTATCCGCTCCTGAACATCACGAACCATCTCGTCGTCAAAGTCATATACGGGCAGGACCGATTTCAGGACCTCATCGCGGTTCTTGTTTGTCGCGGCCTCGTCGATAACTCGAAATGTCAGCGGGGACGTAATGTTTTCCGGGGCCGGTTCGCCAAGGGTAAGAGACCACGTGGGAACAGGATTCGGGGCCATGATAAATGCCGCGAACAGCGCTGTCCCCGCTATCAGCCCCCACCGTAGCCATTTCGGTTCCTTCAGGGCTTCAATCCAACTCGGCTGGATCTTCGAGATCGTCTTCCTGAGGGACGCAAGCCTACCCTCCATGCGCTCCCGGGCCTTGGGCTTCCCTGCGGTCTTGTTTTTATTAACGATCTCGGGCATTTGATCCTTATTTCCTGGTCCCACCGTCCGGGCGGGGGGGCTTGCTCTCGTACGCCCTTATGATCTCCTGGACCAGAGGATGACGAACCACGTCCAGGTCCGTGAACCACACAAAGGCTATCCCTTCAATCTCGCTCAACAATTCCGTCGTCTCCACCAGGCCGGATCCGGTCCCGTCAGGAAGATCTATCTGGGTGATATCACCGGTTATGACCGCTTTTGACGAATAGCCCAGCCGAGTAAGGAACATCTTCATCTGTTCGGAGGTCGTATTCTGGGCTTCGTCCAGTATGACGAACGAATCGTTGAGTGTTCGGCCCCTCATGAAGGCCAACGGAGCTACCTCGATATCACCCCTCTGGATCATACGCGACGCCTTCTCAAAATCGATCATATCGTGGAGAGCGTCGTACAGCGGTCTCAAATAGGGATTCACCTTCTCGTAAAGATCTCCGGGAAGGAATCCCAGCTTCTCTCCCGCCTCCACCGCGGGCCTGGCCAAGATAATGCGCCTCACTTGCTTCTTGGAAAATGAGGCCATGGCCATTGCCATTGCCAGATAAGTCTTGCCTGTCCCCGCAGGACCGATCCCAAAGACGATGTCGTGAGATCTTATAGCATGAATGTACTCTTTTTGAAGGGGGGTCTTGGGTGTGACCGGTCTTTTTCCCACTGAAATAAAGATCGTGTCTCGCAAAAGATCCTTGAGTTTTGCCGCAGGGTCCTTTGAGAGTATCCTCAGACCCTGATCGATATCCACCGGAAGTATTGGATAACCATCCCTGGCTAGAGGATAGAGCTGTTTCAAGAGCCGCTCCGCAATATCATCCGACGGGGAATTTCCGAAGATGCTCACCGTGTTGCCCTTCACGGATATGTTGACCCCAAGGTTCTTTTCGATATACTTGATATTCTTACTCAACTCACCAACAAGTGCCTGAAACGCGCCGATGTTGTCAAAGCTCACCCGGCGAGCCGACCGTTCTCCCGTCTCCGCGAAGTTTGATCCCAAGTAGCCTCCACGCGCTCCTCTGACCCGGAACGACTCCCACTGACCCTCAATCCGCCTGTTGCCGGCCTCGAAACGAATTCGCCCGGGATGCGCGATCCGTCGAATCAAGCAGACCTTCAAGTTTTCAGTCCTGAATAATACCACTTTTCCCATCAGGCGATCAACTTGAACCTGCGGCGCGGGTAAGCCTTCAGCCTTGGGGGGCAGATATTTTCATCGCGTGTGTCATTGCGAGGAGCGAAACGACGAAGCAATCCCCTAGTACTGCACGGCGAAAATTGGTGGACAGTTTACCAAGCACCCCTGAACCGTCATTCCAGAGCCTGCCCCGGACGCCGATCCGGGGAAAGCCGGGGTGACGGGCGCGACGGCCGAACTTCTGCCGCCAAGTACTAGCCAGGCAATTTGGGGATTGCTTCCTCCGGTTCAAGCCCGGAGTCGCAATGACATCCTGCCGGCGCCCCCGAATGACTGAAGGGTTACGGCACGGGTAAGCCTACAATTGCCGTGGGCATGGAATCACTGTGGTGTATTCGGCTGCTGTTTGTTATAATAACTAATTAAGAATATTGGCTATCGGGCTCCGACGCCAATTGATGGAAGGGAACCGGTTTGAATATCGTTTTCAATGGCTATCCGGAAGAATTTGAAGGCTGCAATCTCACGGTGCAGGATCTGCTCGATCAGACACAGGAAGATGACCCGGCAGTAATTGTTGAGATAAATGGCGCATTTGTTCACAGGAAGGACTTCGCCACACGGAAAATCAACGTCAAAGACAGGGTGGAATTTATTCATCCGTCTTTCGGGGGATGACGCATCAAATGATCCAGGGTCGGCATTTCGCTGGAGTCTCGAACAGGTCGGTATTTCGCCTTCCATTGTTCCGGCTCGTCTGTCCGCACGGGCCCCCTGGTTATTTTCGTCAAGTTGTGTTCAAATGCTGACTCGCTGGTCGGTCGAGTGGGCCGATGCAAAAAGCTCTCTACATCGGATGCCGGCCAAGGAGACGGGTATCAAGCGGAAGACCTCCAGCGCCCCCCCTCTTACAAATGGGGGATTTGCCCGGAACCCGGAAGAACCGGTCCAATGGGACGGAAATGTTGGTTGTCGCTATAACTTCCCGAAGTAACGGGGATATTACTCGGCACATATCGGGAATAGTCGCCAGAGGGATATTTTGAAAAGATTTATCGGAGCTTTCATAAGCACCATGGTCCGACTCTTTCTGACAGGCCTGGCAACGCTCATGCCATTTGTGGTGACGGTCTTCGTCCTCAGTTGGATGGTCAGACTGGCCGATGCCTACATTGGCCCCAGCAGCTACTTCGGGCTGTTGCTCCATAAGCTTTTCGGCCCCCCCGAGGTGTACGTGGGCTATCTCGCGGGCTATTTGATCGCGGTCATCTTGATAGTCCTTCTGGGTTTTCTGGTGACCCGGGCCACCACGGCTCGCTTTCAACGCGCTGTGGATGCCATGTTCACACGGATTCCCCTTTTTGGCAAAATATACGCAGCAGTGGGCCAAGTGGTGGATCTGTTCGGGAAGAAAGACGAATCAAGCCTTCAGAAGTTTCTAGGAATCGTCCAGATCAAGATCGGGAATGTGAAGATGCTTGCGTTGCTCACCTCTGCGGAGCGGTACGTTTTGGTCGACGGTCGGGAGCACCTATTGGTGTTCATTCCCAACTCTCCCATACCCGCAACCGGTTTCAATGTGCTGGTCCCCGCGGATGAGGTGAACAGGCTTGAGATGCCCATGGAAGATATGGCCAAGCTAATGATGTCATTGGGACTTCTCGGGCCGCAGGTGCTGAAGAAACCCGTGGAACAGATGGTAAGGGAGAAGAAAGAAATCAATGGCTGAGGAACTTTGCGATGAATTGAAGCGCCGTTCCCAAACGGAACCATACGGCCGACTCCTGGGCATGCAACCCGCGGAGGTGGGAGAAGGAAGCGCGGCGGTCCGTATGACTGTGCGGCCTGAATTGGAAAACGTTTTCGGAGCAACGCACGGAGGCGCGCTCTTTTCGCTTATTGATGAAGCGTTTCAGCTAGCGTGCAACTCCCACGGAACATTGTCTGTGGCCCTAAACGTGAACATCAACTACGTTGCAGCTCCGGAATCAGGGTCATTGCTGGAGGCCAAGGCCTCAGAAGTCCATAAAACCAGGAGAACATCCTCCTATTTCTGCGAGGTGCGCGATCTGGGGGATGGCAGACTTATTGCCACCGCGCACGCGTTGGCCTACAGGACCGGCAAGGACATAGATTTCTCGTAGACGCGCGGCCGACGAGAGGTGCGCCTGGTCGCGGATATCGGGCCCGAATTCCTAATCGGTCTTCCTGAACAGACCGGAAAGCCTGCCCTTGGATTTCTTGCCCCCGGCCTTGTCTTCTTTGTCCGGAGGCCGTGTCTCCGCGGCCGTCTCATCCTTGCCTGAGGGGGGGCCTGGCAGGCTACCGGAGCTGAGCATTTCCGTCAGCGTCACCGTGTCCAGGAAGTCCCTGTCCCCTTCATCGGGTTGGGGGGCGAGACGAGGGACCGGTTTGGGGGCCTTTCCCGGGGCCGTAGGCTTCTTGGTAACCTTGATATTGATTCCGCGGTTGGTCAAATCCTGCCCCGTGATGAGCTTGCTCTGGAGCAGCTTCTTCAGAAGATCTGCAAATCCCTTGGAACTGATCTGGAACCGCTCCATAATCTCCCTGTTTGACATGGAGCTGCGGATGCAATCTACTGCCACTTTTGCGCCTACGTCTCTACTTTTTTCCGGTTGAGCCATAACCTTGTCTTCCCTCAATTACGGACTATACCCCATACTGCCGTCAAGGTGAATCCCTTTGGGGCGAGAAACAAAGCGATTGCCGGCTGCGCGGTCCTGTGAACCCAAGCCGTAGCTTTTCTCACCTAGCGTGACCAGTCTAAATTCCACTCCCTGGACGGAACGTTGGTAGTTTATCAGGAAAAGCGTCGGACCCATAGAATAATTCGCGCACAGCGGTCCGAATTCCGCGACAGGGCATGGGTTCTTTGGCGTCTAATACCGCTTCGCTGTGCTCGCAATGACATGTTCACCGGAAACGTCCCCCACCCCGAATGAATGAATGGTTACTAAGAAACCTGTTTTCTTCTCGTGTCAATGCTGTATGATCCCCACTCTCCGGGCGGGCCCGGGCACGTGCCAGGTGGACAGAGGGAGAAAGCGTGACGCTCAACAGAAAACTGGTTTTAATTTCACTGGTTTACTTTGCAGAAGGGTTTCCCTTCGGGATCATCGAGCAGATCTTTCCCATCTATTTTCGCGTGCACGGTATGTCTCTGACTGATATCGGATTACTCAGCCTGCTGAGCCTTCCCTACGCGCTCAAGTTCTTGTGGGCGCCGGCTGTGGATTTCATCGGGCTGCGGCGCCACTGGATGGCTGCTGTTCAGCTACTCATGGCCGGGTGCCTTCTGCTGCTTCTTCCACTGGACCCCGCCCATCCCACTTCTCTGCTGTGGGCCTGTATCGCGGCATTCGCCATTTTCTCCGCGACCCAGGACATTGCCATTGACGCGTATTCCATTGAACTGCTCGAACCCTCTGAAATGGGCATTGCAAACGGTTTCAGGATTGCCGCGTACAGAGTGGCGCTCGTGGTGGCCGGCGGCCTATTCGTCGCGCTGGGGGGTTACATGGGATGGTACGTGACGTACGTAGCTGCCGCGGCGATTCTGGGGATATGCGCGGTCATCTCGTTGAGGCTTCCCTCAGTGGAGGTCTCGAGGCCCCCCGTCTCCATTTCGTCGCTGGTGGCCCCTTTGCGTGACTTTTTTTCGCGCCCGGGGGTAGTCTATGTCGTCGCTTTCATACTTCTTTACAAGCTCGGAGACATGGCCCTGGGACCCATGGCCCGCACCTTCTGGCTCGACCGGGGGCTCAGCCTCACCGAGATTGGGCTGATAACCGGCACAGTCGGGGTTGTCGCCAGTATTCTGGGGGGACTGGCCGGCGGCATTTTCATGTCCCGTTACGGCATTTTCCACGGTCTGTGGTTTCTCGGTCTGTGCCAACCACTGGGCAACCTGACCTACTGGGCTGTGGCCACCTTCCCGGGTACGGGAGCGTGGGGAGTTTACGCAGCGTCTATGGCTGAGTCGTTCTGCTCGGGCCTCGGTACAGCCGCTTTTCTGGCTTTCTTGATGAGCATCTGCAACAAGGAATTTTCAGCCACACAGTATGCCCTGCTTTCAGCCCTTTTCAACGTCTCCGGCAGGATCGCCGCGGCCCTGAGCGGCCTGGGAACCGAATATCTTGGGTACGCTCACTATTTTGCCGTCACATTCGCAGCTTCTTTCCCAGTGTTTTTGTTTATATTTCATGCCAGGTCCTGGATTCCCACCAACGCAGGAACCTCCAAATCCGAGGGATGAACCCGGCACATCGTTTTGCAAGTCCCATAATCAGCCCATGTGGCTTAGTCCCTGTGCGATTGATGTTCGGCCGATCCTGATCGCGGGGAGCAAGGCGGCCAGCAGTCCCACCACCAGTGAGATGGTCAGCATCGCAGCCAGTGTCGCGCCTGAAACATGGAAGACCGGAAAAAAGTTGGATATCTGCCAATGAAAAGCCCGAGCGCTGGGGAAACTCAGAATCGCCGCGGTAATGCCGCCGATCATGGCTATTGCGACGGACTCACCTGCAATCAAGAGAAAGACAAACCCGGGGCCGAATCCGAGCGTCTTGAACACGGCGTACTCGGCTGACCGCTCGCGTGCCGTCATTGCCATCGTATTTGCCAGAACGAGCAAAATGATGCCTATCACGACGATGGAGATCACTTTGATGGCGCCGACGATCGCGTCGGTCATTGCCACAAATCCCTGCTGAAAAGCTTTCTCCGTTTCGGTCATGGTTTCAGAGAGGGAGTTTTCAAAAAGAGCATCAATATCCCGGGACACTTCCGCGGCTCGGTCAGGATCCGCTATTTGGACCAGGAACCAACCGGCTTTGTCGCCCGCTTCAGAAAACGTCTTCCTCAGATGCTCGTTGAGAAAATCCCAGCGGAACAACATAACGGTTTCGTCGGTGTTCTTGAATTCTCCTTTGTAGATACCTCTTACAACCAGTTCCACATTTCCCGGAAAGATCGTGCCCTTCAATGGTATGACATCTCCGAGCTTCCAGTTGAATCGCGCTGCCAACTTCCGACCCACGATGCACGCGTTGCGTTCCGTCCTGAACGCCTTTCTTGCGGCCTCAGACACGAGGAACTCAGGCAGAATGTCCAGGTAATCGATGCCGCTTATTACTATCTGAGGAAAGAAGTTCTTCTTTTCCTTGTATATTCCACCGTACCAGATCCCGTGCCCTATTCCCGTGACACCGCTCACCTGCCGAATCTTGTCTCTGTATGCCACCGGCAACATGTGAATGAGGGAAATCTTGTTTCGGGTTATCAGCCGATTGGCCTGAGACGCGTCCACACCTGTGTACCAAGCGGCAACCAGGGTCCTGAGCATACAAAAGGCCAGCATAGCGACGCATACCCCGAGAATTGTGAGAAACGCTCGAAGCTTGTGTCTAAAGACATTCCTGATTATGAGTTTCAACAGATCCATTGCGCAACCGAGCCAAGGCGCTGATGGGCACGTTCCTCCCTCCCGTCGGCCGAGTTGCCTCTCTCAAAGGGAAGCTCATGCCCGAGCTCTTGAGGCACAACGAAACACAAAACTGGTCGACATCCTACCGGGTTGCGGCCGTGGGGGCGTAGCATGCTACGCGCTCTTGGATGGTTGGTCAATCCAGCCAAGTCGTGCACATTAGCGTGACCATTCTCAAAGGGAGTCCGGATCAGATCACTTCTCAGGCGACCTGCTCTCCACCGGATATCCGGCTTTCTCCCAAGCGTGGAAGCCCGATGTCATTATCATCATCTTTTTGTAACCCAGCTGAGCGAGAAACCCGGCCACCTCTTCAGCCATCTCACATTCCGGGCCGTGGCAATACAGGATCAGAAGGGCATCTTCGCCAATCAACGGTTCCACCGCGGGAAAGCGTTCCTCTTTCTCGGGCGATGGCAAATGGAACGCTCCTTTGATGTGACCATCCGCGTACGGTTCCTTTTCACGCGTGTCGAGGAAGATCGTGGCGCCGGATTCGTAGTGCCTGTGGGCCGTCTGCTCATCCACCAGGGGAATCTTCAGTCCTGAGACCACAACTTCCTCTGGGGGAACATAGATCCAAGCAATCCCTTTGGAAGAAACCAGATTGACTCCCAGCCCGATCATGGAAGCCACAACTACGATCGCCAGTGCTTGCAGCACAATAATCAGATATTTCTTCATACCCCGAATCTATCACCGGTTCGGCTCTTGTTTCAACCCATGCCCGCGGTCATGCCGGAAGAATAGCACAACAGACCATCAAAATACCCGGCATACCAGCGGGTTATGACCCTAATGGCTACGTATGGGTCGCCCTCTTGGATGCTCGGTCAGTACACGCGCCTGGTGGACCCTGGAGCACGTAGGATGAGATGACCGGAGGGAATCCCATCGGTCGAGGTTTTCGCGCCCCGCCTCGTCCGGATAATGCCTCGATTGATGGGGTTCGCTTCGCTCACCCCATCCTACAATTTGTCGCGTTAGGGCCTGCCACGAAATAACGTCGGCATTCTCTTGTAGGGGCGGACCTATGTGTCCGCCCTTTCCCGCGTGCGCACCCCTACATTGGGGCAGACACGCAGAGCCTGCCCCGGACGCCGATCAGGGCTCTGCCTGGGAATGCATTGCCGGGAGGCTCCGCCTCCCCTACCTGGGGCCGGCACCTTCGCGAACAGGGGAGACTTCTATGGGAATTCGCTTTTGTTTCTTGTAGCTTGAAGCTCCCAAGGGGAACTCCCAAAGAGAGCCCTCACCCCGACCCTTGTACTCTGGGAGAGTGGGCCTGAGGAACCGCGTGTCCCGAAGTCTTTCTCCGCAATTCCACACGAATCCATGTCCTGAAAGACCGGATTGAACAATCGACTATTTCATGAGTTCCTTGAGCGCGGTCTTCAGCGCTTGTTCCAGGGATACGCCGGGCTCGCATTCCTTCAGCGATTTCTTAGCGGCCGCGCCGGCGACACGTTCTTTGTATCCCAGGTTGACGAGCGAGGAGATCAAATCATCTTCCAGCGCGGTCTGGGCGCCTGCCACGCCCCCGGACACAGTGCCGGCGCCGACTTTCTTGATCTTTTCTCTGAGTTCCAGGACGATCCTTTCCGCGGACTTCTTTCCTATGCCCGGGATGGAGGTCAGTCTGTGAATGTCGGCTCCCAGGACTGCTTGTCTAAAACTCTCCGGGGCTATTCCTGAAAGGATGGTGATCGCGATTTTCGGCCCCACACCGGCCACTCCCAGGAGCATCTCGAACAGGGCCCTTTCTTCTTCGTCGATGAACCCATAGAGTTCCAGCGCGGTTTCCCGAACCGCGGTATGAACGTGCAGGAAGACCTCTCCATTTTCGGGCAACGACCCCAGCGTGGCGAGTGACACTCCCACACTGTACCCGACACCCTGAACATCTATTACAACTCTGTTGATCCCCCTGAACAACAATTTTCCTCGCAAAGAGGCAATCATCGCGCACTCCGTTCCGGCAGACTAATATGTGAATGATACAGGGCCATGGCAAGAGCGTCGGCCTGATCCGGGGATTTCAACTTCGGCAGGCCCAGGATCTTGGACACCATGAATACCATTTGCTCTTTGTCGGCTCTCCCGTACCCGGTGAGGCCTTTCTTTATCTCCATTGGAGTGTACTCAAAGATCTGCATTCCATGATTTTCTCCGAGAAGAAGAATGACCCCACGCACCTGGCTCAGCTTCATGAGACTCTGACTGTTCTTGAAGTGAAACAAGGATTCCACCACCATCACGTCGGGCCTGTGTTTCCTTATTATCTCGTCCAGCTCTTGATGGATCTTCCAGATGCGTTTGGATTGGCCCAAAGAGGACGATGCCCGAACCACACCGCTGTCCAGATGACTGGATCGGGAACCGTTCTTGCTGATTATGCCGTACCCGGTCGCGGTGCTTCCCGGGTCCACTCCGATGATGATCATGTTTCTCCCCGACCATGTGGCGAGCAGCATGAGAATCCCAGCTACTCGGACGCAATAATATTCGTCTCTCATCGAATGTCAATACGGATTGTCGGCGAGCCCCGAACGACAGATGAAAGCGGCCCCCCTCTTCTCTATGCCCTCTGTGCCCTCTGTGGCAAACCCTCTTCTCTACTTTTCTCTTCTCTTCTCGGGTGAAAGGATTCGGCTTGACAGAGGCACGTGGGGAAAATTATACTAAGAAATAGGCAATAATAGCGCCCTTGTTCAGATGCTTGACGACGCTTTTGCCGGCGTCGGGTCGCGTGGTACTCTTGCGGAGACCTTTTCGGGTCCGCGGAGCTATGCTCCGCCCCCTCAATGGCGCCAAGAGAGTCAACATGGCGAGACAGCCGCGTAATTCCGGATAAGGAATGACGAAATGGCCGGCGTTCAAGGAAGCAGAGGAATATCTGAAAATGGGCCGTTCGACCCTGTACAAACCGGTGCGGCAAAATCGCGTACCGGCGCACAAGGCTGGGCGGGAATGGCGTTTCGACGCCGCGGAACCGGACAAGTGGCTCAAGTCCGGAAAGCCGGCCTTACCGGAGGGCCATGAAAGATGAGCCTAGACGCTCACACAAGCCGGAGACCAGGTTCATTCAGGAAACCTACCGTTCAGGAACTCCCTGGGCACAAAGACGTGAAAACCACCATGATCTACACCCACGTCCTCAACCGGGGAGGCAAGGGAGTCAAGAGCCCGGTGGACGCCTTGTAGAGGAGAAACGATGGTGTCGTCTACAGAAACCATGTATCACCTTTCTCTGAGGGCTCCATGGAGTCTAATGGCTTGCAATTCAATGGCTTAGGTCGGTTCAGGCTGCGGGGTGTCATACCGCGAGTTAGCGGTCCATTGGTGTTATCAAGAAACAATATGTATCTGTTATATCGGGCGTTTTGCTTCATGAAAATCCTATTGAGAGCTTCTTGAGACAAAAAACGGCCGTGAGAAAAGGACTGAATATCTTCCTACACGTGATTTCTAAAAAGGAGAAGTTGCCATGTTGGATCAAGAAAAAATCCTGGTCAGCCTAACTTGGCTCTCAAAGGTAGATGGAAGAGATATACGAACAGAGGATACAGTAGAGAAGCTTGTTGATGATGCCTCGGTACAGATTAATGCGGCATTTTCAAAGTTGTCACATGATATCGGACATTGGAAATTGGTTTGGGGACCCGCAATATATGTGAGCTTTGATCGTATTACGCCTTATGTCGCGGATAACGTGATCTACATAGCCCGGGAAATGGACGCCTCCGGAAATCCCGGACCCAACTACTTTATTGGCATTGCCGGAACCAATCCGATTTCTTGGTATGGCTGGCTCAACGAGGATTTTGCAGTGAAAGCTACGTATCCATGGTCGGGAAGACCGGACAACGGCTATATTGCCAAGGGTACGGAAACAGGCCTTCAAAATCTGTTGAACTTAAAAGCAGGAATGGAAAACCCCAAGACTCTGATGGACTTCCTGAACGATGAGATTGATCACCAAAAGGTCACTATTTCGTTCGGAGGCCATAGCTTGGGAGGAACTTTGGCGCCAGTCCTGGCTTTGTATTTGATTGAAAAGAAAAAGGATTGGAAGGGAGAGAATGTTTCGTTTAGGGTTAGAGCGTATGCGGGAGCCACCCCGGGCGACAAGACTTTCGCAAACCACTTCCGGAAGGCAATTGTGAATAACAAGGTCGATTTTGGAGCCTATAACAATGTCCTTGATATTGTTCCCAAGGCATGGAATAGACTTGACGCAACTCCCGGGCTATTCGCTTCACTGCATCCGTTTTGTATTTGCCAGTACAAACGAAATAACAAACACTATACGGTTATGGGAGTGATTAATAAGAATCAAGACAATCAGCTGATCAACGGTCTAATGAAGTGGGCTAAAACTATTTCCGGCCAGACTGATTATACACCGCTTGGATCGGTCCATAACTTTCCGAAGAACCCGTATTCGTCCGGGATTGACCTTGACAATTGCAGGAACCCAAGGCGAGAAGGGACATGCTGTCGAATGCACCGTTTCGTTGATCTGCTTCTGGCTGAGTCACGAATAGAGAAGACCATAGGATACAACCTGCGCCAAATCTATGGTATTATGGGAGGAGTCGGTAACCTGAAGGGACATACTCTTGTGACCTTCCTGGATTTCATGGCCGAAGCCGGACATCAACACACTAGAGCATATCTGGACTACCTGCTTGATGCTGACCATAATCTAGACTTTATAAACGATCTTACCAATATTGTCGATGCGACCAGCAAGAGGCCGGGACAACAGAAAGCACAACTCCTATACGAAAAGAGGTTGCTCAACAAGTTTACAGAAACCATTTGGAAAGTACTTAAACCTGATTTGTCCGGATAAGCGAAAAGGGGTGCTTGTCAATACAGTAACGGGTAAATACAGAGAAAATGGACATGCCACATGGAAAGTTGTAACCGAATCCGGCGAAGGGGAGGTAAAGGAATACGAAAAGATTCACCTTCTGAATCAATTTCTATTTAAGGGATCAAAAGGCTGGTTAGATACTTATGGTACGGGATGTCAGGGCAACATGTAATGTGGATATACCTGGCCAGACCAGGAAAGAGACTATACAACTCGGATTCCGCGCTTTTTTTTGAGCAAAATGGAGTATTTTTCGCCGCGGTTAAGCAGGTGTTATTATTTAGGAAGGTTGAGTTGAATCAAACCAGTCTGACCAGCGTTTTCAATGTCGCTATCCGGTCTAGAATCAGAGTTCGTTCAACTTCGTTGTCAACGATCGCGTCAGGTTCTCTCATCGCCCCCCCCATCTCCTGACTGGGAATCCCTGTAAGAGTCAGGGTCTTGAGGTCGCCTTACATCAAGGATAATTAGCATAACCAATGAGTTAGCGCAAGTCGAAAAATGCTGAAAAGGCGCCCCAAAATGGTGCGAAACGTGAGATCTAGGAAGTGGTCAAGTCCGGAAATAGAGCTTTTCCCGCCCGGCCAAGCCGGGGAGCCCCAATCGTGGGTCAAGAAAAAAGAAAGACCTCGTTGACCCTTTTTCCGGCCCACCTGCTTGTCGCAAACCCTCTGATCGGGTCCACACAACCACCGCGTCAAAGTTGACCGTGAATTGTGGTTATGTCAGTTGCCTGCGGAAATGGTCATGGGCCTGTTCCATGAAGGCTTCGACCCGGGTCTTTTCATTGGTCTTCTTGAGGCCGTCGAACACCAGGGTCAGCATGGGAACGTGAGGCCGTTCCTTCATGGCCTTGTTCAATGCCGCGGTGACAACGGTCCCGAAGCTGCAGTTCAGCGTGATCAGGTTCAGCACGCCGTCGGCCCCCTGGTCCAATTGGTCCAGCGCGGTGGCAAAGGGCGCGGTGATTCCGGGTGGAAAGCGGGGGTCCATGTATCGGGCTGCAATATTCTTCATTCTGAGGCCGTACGGATCCAGTCGTCCCGGCAGGAACTTGCGGACCGACCCGGAACCCTTGATGCGAAGCTCCGACAACACCATTGAGCCGTACAGGGAAGTCCTGGCAGCGAACTCCACTGTGTTGGAAGCAATGGAATTCCCCATGATCTCCTGGAGATAATACAGTTTAAGCGAATCGGAAAAGGTGGGCGGAGACCAGACAATCCCCCCGAGGTTCTCGATTTCGCGGTAAACTTCATTGTTGGCGAAACTGACGATCCTGGTGTAGTAATCGCCTGTAATCGCGATTGCGGGCCCTTGGACGGTCTCATCCAGCGGCACACTATAGAAGTCGTTGAGGGCCTCTTCCAGCCCTTTTTCCACTTCACCGGAGCACAGAGAGGTGAAGACCGTGTCCCGGGCCTTTGAGTACGCGTCTTCCAGCCTGTCGGGGTCTGTGGTCAGGGGCCGCATCCTCAAGTAAACCGCGAGGAGCACGTCGTACGCGTTCAGGCCCTCCCAGGTCCTCAGCAGGGCCTGATCTCGATACTTCCTGGAAAGCCCGAACGCGGTCAATGCCTGGCTCAGATCCGCAATTGCCCGCATGGAATACCCGCACTCCTTACGGACCTTTTCCACGTAGACCGGATACTGTCCCAGACGGCAAGCGCTGTAACCGGGGATGCTGAAGAGGCTCCTTTTTGCCTCCTCGGGGGGCAGCCTTCGAGCCAACTTCAGGTAATCACCCAGAATCAGAGCGTATGGATGGCATTCGCCACCCATGAGATGCGGACGCCCCAGCCGCGCTGATTCCTCATCCGAGGGAGGGAGCGCCCGAGCGTCGATGTCCAGGGATCGGGCCGCGCCCGCGAATGCATTTCCATGATCGCCGAAATGGGGAACATAGATCGAATCGACCCGTCTTCCACGTGATCGAGGTTTGACCGCCCTGCCCTGCCGATTCATCCGGGAGCTTGGCCGGTGGACCACGGGTTCTTCGTCCTTGGCTCTGCCGATCCTGCGTTCGTACCGGGTCACATGATCGAGAAAGGCCTCCAGTCGAGTCATTAGTCCGGCTCTGGAGGAGTGTTCGTCCATCTCCAGCACCAGCAGCGGTTTTCCCTTAAGGCTCTCCCTGATGTGCCTCATGGTGAAAGGATCGGGACCGCAGCCGAAGAAGGTGATCATCACCGGAAACAGCCGCTGATCCGCGGCCACCGCCCGAGCTACCGCGATCATCCGCAGTTGGTGCTTCCAAGCAATGGGCGACCGTGTGGGAAGGCTATCCAAAGGAAAAATGTCCCCGGGCATCGCCTTGATCCCGAGCCGTTTGAACATGCTCGCCAGATTCATGTTCATGAACGGATCGGATGTGTGGTAGGGCTTGCCCAGAACAACCAGGGCACGATCGCTGTCCGCGATTGAGTCGAGGAATTCCCGGGCTCCTCGTTCAATGGTTTCATCGAATCTCGCCTGTGCAGCGAGCCCCTGTTCCAAGGCTTCCTCTGCCCTGGGGCCCCGGATGCCGATACTCTCGGCAAAGCTGAGATGCTCGTTGCGCCAGGCGTCCGGATCGCTCTGAAAGCTTATAACAGGTTCGTGCCATTCAACATCGAACGCGGCCTTGAAAAACTGCGAAGAAGCCTGAATGTACGGGCAGTGTTCCATAGGTCGGCCGGCGGGGGTCGGGTGTTTCTCGCTCAGCACGGCCGGATGAAAGATTGTGTCCACTCCCGACGCGACCAGGTCCCGTGCCTGACCTGCCATGACCTTCATAGGCAGACAGGTCTCCACACGCAGGTACCGAGCGCCCCGTTCAAACTGTTCTCTGGAGGCCCGCGGCGCGGGTTCGAGGTCAATCCCCAGCCCATGGCAGAAGGTTTTCCAGAAGGGGAACCAGTCGTAGAATTGCGGAGATCGCATTATTCCCCAGCGATCCGGGACCTCGGTGGGCGCCGGTTCCACGGTCGATCTCACGGCCGCGATTACCTCCAGTAATTCGGTTCTGATTCCGAAAGGATCCGATTCTTCGTCCCGCGACTTCATCCGATCCTCCGCTTCCCATCGATCGCAGCGTCCCCCGTGGAAAACGATTCGGTTCCCGGGACGGTACTTGTCAATACGGCATTGATTCGGACACCCCTTGCACCCGAAGGTCTCCTTTTGAATGTCCACCAGATTCAGACCCGTCCGATCCCATTCTTTCAGGACCATGTCTCCCCCGCGAATCGAATCCAGTGCTTTCAAAGCAGCGCCCAGCGCGCCGGACACCCGGAAAAAGGAAGGAGATTCAAAAGACAGACCGGTCTGCCGCTCGAACGCGGCCCTCACCGCTGCATTGGCCGCGACGCCTCCCAGGAACATGACCTTGTTCCCCAGCGGCCTGTGATTAGCCACCCGCTCAAGGTAATTGCGCACGATGCTGATGCAGACGCCCGCGGCCAGATCTGAGCGGGACGCTCCGTTGTTCTGGTGATGAACAAGATCTGATTCCATGAAAACCGTGCAGCGCGTCCCAAGGTCGGATGGGCTCGTGGACGAGAAAGCCCGGTCTGAAAAGGGCTTCCCCATCGGGAGGCCGATACGATCCGCCTGCTCCATGAGGAAACTGCCGGTCCCCGCCGCGCATACCCGGTTCATCTCAAAATCTTTGAGCGTCCCATCTTCCAGGGCTATCCACTTTGAATCCTGACCGCCTATTTCGATGATGGTTTCAACATCGGGATCGTGCTCAACCGCGGCCCTGGCCTGCGCCGAGATTTCATTGACGATCAGGTCCGCGTCCAGAAGTCGTCCCGCGAGCGATCTACCGCTGCCTGTCACGGCAAACGCGTTCACGTCGGGCCGGTTGTCCAGAAGAGCGTCAATCACCTGTTCAAGTGCTTCAAGGGAACGTCCTTTGGACAACCGATAATCTTCCGTAACAATTCTCCCGTGGCTGTCTATCACAACTCCCTTGGCGCTTACCGACCCCACGTCCAGACCCATCACAAAAGGAGGTTCATGATCGGGCTCTCCTCGCTGCACGGGCGCGGGCAAGATGTGGGCATTCGACGAAATGACGAGTGGCGACGAAAACGCGCTCCGCAGAACCGCGGGGCGTGCCGTGAGAGCCCGTTCCCGCAACTGCTCAAGACTGATCATTTTGCCCTGATGAGACCTCTTCGCGATCAGCGCGCTTCCCAGCGCTCCCAGAACCTTGAAATGAGGAGGAATCGTAACCTCATCCTCGGAAAGCCCCAACAGCGCGCGAAACGCCCTGACCACGGCAGAGTTGGCCATGACCCCGCCTTGAAGAGAAACAAGCGGAACAAGAGAATCCCCGCGGATGAGTGTTCCAATGTAGTTGCGGGCCAGCGCAAAGGCCGCGCCCAGAAGTATGTCGGGCAGGGATGTGCCTTCCTGAGCCTGGTGAATCATGTCGGTCTTGGCGAAGACAGCGCACCGGCCGGCTATGGGCGCCGGCGTGTCGCTTTGAGCCGCGATCGATTCAAATGACTCCACCGGTATTCCCAGCCTGCCCGCCTGCTCGTCCAGGAAAGCCCCGGTCCCCGCGGCGCAGATCTCGTTCATTCGAAATGAGACTATCCTCGGCCGGCCCCCCTGCCCGGATGGTTCCATCCTGATGAACTTGGAATCCTGGCCGCCGATCTCAATAATCGTCCGGATGTCGGGATTGACCTGGAACGCGCCCGCGGCGTGCGCTGTTATCTCATTGATTGCCGGAAGTCCCAGGGACTGGGCGAGAAGCTCTCTGCCGCTGCCCGTGACCAGCGCGCCCCCAATCTCGATGTCCGCCGGGCCGCATCGCTCTCTCAGTTCTCCCACGGCCTTGACAAAGGTCTCCAGCGGCTTGCCTTGGGTCCTCATGTACATGGGGATCGGCTCGTCCAGGCCCTCAGCCACCAGCGCCAAGTTCAGGCTGACCGATCCGCAGTCGATTCCCAGGAAGTGATCGTTGTTCATAGTGATTCCAGTCAAAAAGGATCTGCCGGCAATTTTGTCTGAAAATCATTCATTAGTCTAGAGGCGGTTGCTAACCCCCCTGTTCTAGCGCAAGTTGTGCAGGTGATCGAAGCAGCCCTGGCTCCATGATGTTGATCTGGTTGATCACAAGCTGGTTTCATGCGCTCACCGGACCGGGACCGGCTGTCTTGCGGCACTGACCGGAGTCGCTGTGCCGAAAAGCGAAGGCGTGGTGGCTAATGTAGCTATAAGCTGTTGCAATAGTTAGGGTTTTTTTTGCAGCCGCTTCCAGTCCACGGCGTCACGGTGTTGGCCATTTAGAATTTAGGCATTATAATCTCATTTGAAAACAGGACAACAGATTCCTTGTATGAACGCCTCCGATTGAAAGAGGTTTGAAATGAAATTTTCCACTATCCTCAGCGGGGGCGAACACACTTGTCCCTGGTGGGTGGCGTACAGTTTTGATAATCGCTTCCGAAGGCTGTTCCAAAAACCGGAAAAGTTGCTCTCAGACCATGTGAAGGAGGGTATGACCGTGCTGGACACGGGGTGCGGCATGGGATTCTTCTCAATCGGTGTAGCCAAACTGGTGGGCCCCCAAGGGCGGGTAATATCGGTTGACCTGCAACAGAAGATGCTCGACGTGATGCTCAAACGAGCAGAACGAGCCGGGGTCGCTTCCCGCATATCAACCGTCCTTTGCAAAAGGAACAAGCTCGGAGTCACCGATCCGGTGGACTTTGCCCTGGCATTCTGGGTGGCCCACGAAGTGCGGGACAAGGACCGGTTCTTCTCTGAAATCAAATCTGTCTTGAAGCCGCGAGCAAAGCTGCTCGTCGCGGAACCGCGGCTGCACGTTTCCAAACCCGATTTCAAGAGAACTGTGAAAATAGCCCAGAACGCGGATCTCAAGCTGACCGACGGATTCAGAGTAGGCCTGAGCCGCACCGCGCTCTTTGAGCTGGGCTGATGAACGCGGCCTCCGGGCGGGACGTAATTCACCGAAGAGTAAGGAGAAGAAAAGAGAAGAAAAGATGAAGATAAAGAGAAGAATAGCGCACCACAGTGACACGACGGTAACTATGTCGTATCATTGGAGTATGGATGCGAGCGCTCCTGCCGGATCAGGCGGAGGCTTTCATCATTTCTTCTTCGGAGATATCGAAGTTGGCGTGGACGTTCTGAAGGTCATCATGATCATCGAGAGCGTCCATCATTCTGAGCATCTGGTCGGCTTTCTTGCCTTCCAGTTTTACGGTGTTCTGGGGAATCATGGTGATCTCCGCCAGTTCGATCTTCCATCCCTTTTCTTCCACGGCCTTGCGCACGGCCTCGATATCCGCGGGATCTGCGGTTATTTCATAGGTATCGCCTTCGGATTCCACATCATGCGCGCCGGCTTCAAGGGCCAATTCCATCACTTCGTCTTCGTCGCGTCCTTCAGCGGCAATGACCACCATTCCCTTTTTGTCGAACAACCAGGACACGCAGCCGGTTTCTCCCAGGCTCCCGTTGAATCTGTCGAATATGTGACGCACCTCGGCCACCGTGCGGTTCTTGTTGTCGGTGAGCACTTCCAGCAATACGGCCACCCCACCAGGGCCATATCCTTCGTAACTGAATTCCTCGTATGAGACGCCCTCCAGTTCACCGGCGCCTCTCTTTATGGCCTTGTCGATGTTATCCTTGGGCATGTTTGCGGCTCTGGCCGTCTGGACGGCTGTCCTCAATCGCGGGTTGCCTTCAGGGTCCCCTCCCCCCATGCGAGCGGCAATGGTGATCTCCTTGATAATCTTGGAGAACAGCTTCCCGCGTTTCGCGTCCGCGGCCCCTTTCTTATGCTTGATCGTGCTCCATTTATTGTGACCTGACATGCCTCATCCCTCCAGCGTGCTGTTGTTCCTACCAACGCCCTTAAGCCTTTAATAACATGGCCTAACAGAACTTTCAACAGGGATATTCCACGTAACTCCTCAGTCATTCGAGGAGATCTCTCAAGATGTCATTGCGAGGGCTGCGAAGCAATCTCCTGAACGCTCTATACTGGGATTGCTTCGTCGTTTCACTCCTCGCAATGACATGTTCGCCGGAAAACCTATGTCCCCCACATGACTCGATGGTTGGACTCACTGTCAAAGATCCCTTGAAATCCTAGCGCATGCCTGTGATAAAGTAGAGTTCGTTTCAGATGCAAATATCGTGGCGCGGATTGAAAGGGACGGCTGGATGTCCGAGGATCGCATTATCACAGGGAGTCTGGTGGCTGATGATCATCAGGCTGAGACTTCGTTGCGGCCCACTCGGCTCACCGAGTACGTGGGCCAGGAAAGGATCAAGGAGAACCTGAGCATCTTCATTGAAGCGGCCGCGGCAAGGGGGGAGGCCCTGGATCATATACTCTTTCACGGCCCCCCCGGTCTTGGAAAGACCACCTTGGCCCACATCATATCCCGCGAGATGGGAGTGCAGATCCGGACCACTTCAGGGCCTGTGGTGGAAAAGCCGGGCGACCTGGCCGCAATACTCACCAATCTGGAAAGCCGGGATGTGCTGTTCATCGACGAGATCCACAGGCTATCCCCTGTTGTTGAAGAGATATTGTATCCCGCGATGGAGGACTTCAACCTGGATATAATCATCGGCCAGGGCCCCAGCGCTCGCTCGATCAAACTGGATCTGGCCCCCTTTACCCTGGTGGGAGCCACCACTCGCAGCGGATTGCTCACAAACCCCCTCAGAGACCGCTTCGGGATCGTGTTCCGACTCGAATTCTATTCCGATGCCGAGCTTGAAAAGATAGTCAAGCGTTCGGCCGCGCTCCTCAACGTGGAGATCGACGACCTGGGCGCTCACGAAATAGCGAGCCGCTCCAGGGCCACTCCCAGGGTGGCCAACCGCTTAACCCGAAGAGTGAGGGATTATGCCCAGGTGCGAGCGAACGGAATCATAGACAAGGACACCGCGGCCAAGGCACTGGAGATGCTGGACGTGGATGCCTCCGGGCTTGAGACTATGGATAGGAAGTTCCTGGAGACGATCATCTTCAAGTTCAGCGGAGGCCCCGTGGGGATCGATACCCTCGCCGCGGCCATAGGTGAGGAAAAAGACACCCTTGAGGATGTGTACGAACCGTACCTCATCAAAGAGGGCTTCGTGGATCGCACTCCAAGGGGAAGGGTCGCCACCGCGCGGGCGCACAATCTGTTCAAGGACCGGCCTGGACCGAAGGGTCAGGGGAAGCTGTTCTAAGGAACGCGCAATCCGCCACGGAGAGCCAGGGGAAGAGAGAAGACGAAGAGAGAAGAAAGAGAAGAGTAATCAACCACAGAGACACAGAGGCACAGAGAAGAAAGAATAGGAATATTCAACCACAGAGACTCTGAGAAGATGTTTCCTCTGTGGTCTCTGTGCCCTCTGTGGCTAATACCTCTTCTCTTCGGGCATGACTATTCATAGGACGAAAATGACCGGTCGAATCAAGGTCCTTGACGAAAGAGTAATCAACCAGATAGCCGCAGGCGAGGTCGTGGAACGCCCGGTTTCAGTGGTAAAGGAATTGGTTGAAAACTCAATCGACGCTTCCGCTTCGTCCATTCGGATCGACATCGAAAACGGCGGCAGGAAACTGATCCGAGTGAAGGACAATGGAACAGGAATGTCCGGAGACGACTCGTTTCTTGCGCTGGAAAGGCACGCCACTTCCAAGATAGAGTCTGAAAAGGACCTGGTGGGAGTCGCGACAATGGGCTTCAGAGGCGAGGCTCTGGCGAGTATCGCGGCCATATCAAGGCTCAGGCTGATGACCTTTGACGGTGCCGGCGACGGTGGAAGCGAACTCGTCATTGAAGGGGGAGTCTTACGCAAATCCGATCCCATAGGAATGGCCCGCGGAACCGTGGTCGAGGTAAAGAGCCTTTTCTACAATGTGCCTGTTCGTCGTAAGTTCCTGAAAACAATATCGGTTGAGGCCGGCCATGTCAGTGAACTGGTCACAAGATTTGCCCTGGGTTTTCCGTCAATCGGTTTCACCTACGCGGAAAACAACCGGGTGAAGATGGACGCGGCCCCTGCCCGGTCCACATTCGAACGCATTCATTCGCTGTACTCCAAAGATGTCTGTGACAACTTGGTGGAAGTGGATCATTCAGAGGGGGAAGTGATTGTGGAAGGATACGTTGCACGACCTCCGTACGCGCGCTCGAACGTGCGATCGGTCCTAACCTTTGTGAACGGCCGCTCGGTGCGGGATAGGCTCATCAACGGCGCGGTGGCACGCGCGTTCGCCAACCTCATGGAGCGAGGTCGCTATCCCCTGGCCATATTGTTCGTGCAACTGCCGCCCGATCATGTGGACGTTAACGTGCACCCCCAGAAGGCCGAAGTCAGATTCGTCAATCCCAAGCGAGTCTTCGGGGTCATCGTGGACGGCGTCCACCAGGCCCTGACCGGAGGGCCGTTCTATCCACCCCCGGGACCACCGGAGCCGATCTTTCCCAAGCCCCCGACCACGCCCCTACCGGTCCACCTGAGAGATGAACGGATACCGACCGGGCCTGCGCCTCCATCGGCAAAACCGGAGACTCCCGGGTCCGAACCACCATATAAGATGCCTTCCCAGCCCTCCACTGTACACGGTGATCGTGTGCCGCCGCGTCCGCCGGCCGCGGACCCTGCTCCTCCAGAGCGAATCCCAACCACCGCGCAGGCCCCCGGGCGCTTCTCCTCCCTGGGAATACTGGGCAGACTACCGAACTCATTTCTGATCCTCTACAACGATGACGAACTCATAGTCATGGACCATCACGCGGCCCATGAACGGGTACTCTTCGAGGACCTCATGCAATCAGAGGCCCAAGATCAACGTCAGGAATCCCAGGGTATGCTGATTCCCAAGGTTCTGGAATACCCGCCCCTGGAGGCCCGGGTTCTCGGCACCCATCTGGATCTGCTCCGACGCGTGGGATTTGCCATCGAAGAATTCGGAGAAAACGCGTTTGTCATAAAAGGGATTCCCGCCTGGTTTGAGAACCAAGGTCTGGATGACCTGTTTCAGGGACTCATCGACACGATGCTCAATACCGGCATGCAAGGCGACCCCACAACACTAAAAGAGGAACTCCTCAAAAACATAGCCTGCAAGGCCGCAGCAAAAGAATCCAAATCCATGCAACCCGAAGAAATCAAGGCCCTCCTAAGAGACCTCGACCGCATCGGCTCAATCGAAGTCTGCCCACACGGAAGACCCATAACCGTAAAATTCCCCTACCGCGAAATAAGAAAGAAAATGGGAAGAAAATAACGGCAGAAAGAGGAAAGAGGAGGGAAAAGAGGAAAGAGGAAAGAGGGAAGAAGGAAGAGGAAGAGGAAAGAGAATTTGGGGGAGACGTTTTTGCAAAAACTGCTCCGCGCCGGGCGATACATGAATCTTGGTGTTTGCCGCCATTTGGCTGGAATCACGGATACACAATGATGGCTCGATGGCCCCACGCCGAGTGGCCCCAGACCCCCTCCCAAGAACTCCCATTTTATGGACCGGCGTGACCTGAACAGCGGTCGGCAAATATGAAATACCCAAATTGAGCGATTCAAGCTGATGTCATTGCGAGGAGCCAAGTGACGAAGCAATCGCCGGCCTTTGGTTCTTCCACCCAATGAGATTGCTTCGCTGCGCTCGCAATGACAGATTCTTCAGGTACTTGCTCGTTGGATGAACCAGCAACCGCACAGATTAGGGAAACAGAACAATTCCACGCTGAGGAGACCTACATGAAAACGGATCGATCTTGCGTAACTCACCTTGAATGTCCACGTTGTGGGACAGGCCATGAAGCGGGCAAGATTCACACGGTGTGTGTCTCGTGCCAATCGCCGCTGCTGGTAGTTTACGATTTGGGGTCTATGGCATCTCGGATCACGAAAGAGGACCTGTCGGCCCGCGATCCCGACATGTGGAGATACAGGGAGTTCTTGCCTGTCGAGGATTCTCAAAATGTTGTGAGCCTTGGGGAAACCGTCACGCCGCTGCTTCAAATCCGGACGGTCGGTTCAGGCCTTGGCATGGAACGATTGTTCGTCAAAGACGAAGGCCGGCTCCCCACAGGGAGCTTTAAGGCCCGAGGCATGGCAATGGCCGTGACAATGGCGCGTGAATTGGGCATTCGACGCGTCACAGTACCCACTGCCGGCAATGCGGGCGGAGCGCTTGCCGCGTATGGCGCGAGCGCGGGCATGGATGTCTTTGTCTTCTGCCCGGAGGACTCGCCGGAGATCAACATCAAAGAGTGTTGCATAACCGGGTCTGTTGTGTGCGTCGTCAACGGTTTAATAGACGATTGCGGCAAGATCGTCCGTGAAGGCAAAGAGCTTACGGGCTGGTTCGATATGTCCACCCTGCGTGAGCCCTATCGCATAGAGGGAAAGAAGACAATGGGCCTGGAACTGGCGGAACAATTCCAATGGGATTTGCCGGATGCGATCTTCTATCCGACCGGCGGTGGAACGGGCCTAATCGGCATGTGGAAGGCGTTCAATGAAATGGAAGCGCTCGGTTGGATCGGATCAAAGCGGCCCAGGCTTATATCCGTGCAAGCCGAAGGCTGCGCCCCCATTGTCCGAGCGTTCGAGGAGGGAGCGGAGACCGCTCGACCCTGGGAAGCCGCGGAAACCATTGCCGCGGGCATAAGGGTCCCCCATGCCATTGGCGATTTCCTGATGCTGCGGGCGATCCGTGAAACAGGAGGAACAGCCATCGCGGTCTCGGATGAGGACATACTGAGATCCCAGAGAGAGCTCGCTCAAAAGGAAGGGATCATCGCCGCGCCCGAAGGCGCCGCAACCCTGGCCGCGCTCAAGATCGCCCTGAACCGGGGAGATGTCGGCAAAGATGAACGAATCCTGCTCTTCAATACCGGCTCCGGCCTTAAGTATCCCATGCCCGGGGAATTCGTGAGAATAGACAAGAACCAACCAGTGGATTACCAACGGATTCTGGAAGCCGGAAGCGGAAGCCGCGCATGAGGCCGACACGCGCTGAATACAGGGATTGCTTCGTCGCTTCACTCCTCGCAATGACATGCGCAATGAGAAGACCTGAGCCCGAAAACCGAGGTCTTCCGGCCCGGGACGGCCGCGGTATTCCGCACCCGCGTAGAATATGTTAGGATCGGACGACCCGGCCAGAAATGCAGTTCGCTTTTTCGGCCGGCCAAGTATCCTGTCTCCAAAGGACCGAGACAATTGACCGCAAGTAATCGCAATCCTGACCAGGGCGAATCCCGTCAGAAGGAACATCTTTTTCAGTGCAAAGTGTACTACGAAGACACCGACTCCATGTCGGTAGTTTACCACGCGAATTACGTGAAATTCATGGAAAGGGCCCGCACCGAGTTTATCGAAGAGCGCCTGTCCAGCATCCAGGGGTACCATGACCGAGGGTACTTCTTCATGGTTCACAAATTGGAAATGGCGTTTCATGGACCCGCCCGGCTGGGGGATCTGTTGGTGATCCGCACTCGGATTGAGAACAGAACCCGATTCAGAGTTGTCGTTAAGCAGATAATCGTCAGGAAGGGCGAGCCCATGGATTACCTGGTCACAGGCGCCATAACCCTGGTGACGGTAAGCCCTGAGGGCGAGTTATTGCCCATTCCGGAGGAATTCCACAGCCTTTAACGGAGGCACATCCATCTGTGTTGTGGGACCAAACGATCCCGGGAGGACAAACGTTGGGGATTGACACCTGGAAGTCGGTTTGCCTGTTCAGCCTGACGGCAGTTTGCTGGTTTGCAACCCCGGCCGTGGCGGGAGATGATAGGGAGATCCTGATCGACAGGGCTTTGAATCTGTCCGGTGTTTCAGAGCAATTGAAATCCTTGCACTTGGCCGTTTTCTCCGCGGTGTCCGCTGATGCGTTTCCTGACCGGAGGTCGCGGAAGCAAGCGAAATCAATCATGCAAAAGGCCGCGGGAGGGGATGTTTTGCTCCCTCTCATCCGCGCTTCGCTTCGGGCCGATTTCGACAGAGGCCGTATTGAAGAAGTGATCGGCTTCTTCGATTCCGACCCGGGAAGAAAGGTCGGACGGCTGATCCGCCGGGCCGCGGCTCCCGAGGTTCTTGACCGTGTTTGGAAGAATCACACAATGACCAGAAAGCTGAAGGAACCTCGCCTGCAGATTCTGCGTCGCATCATGAAAGCTGAACAGGTCACAGAGCTCAGCGCGGATCTGGTGAACGAGGTGATCCGGGGCCTGACAAAGGCTTCCCTGGACCACAAAACCGATATGGGGCCCGCGACTCGGGAGAGACGTAAGAAGCTGAACAGGGTTGGGAACAAGGTCCGGTCCGACAAGGAGTTCACGAGAGAGATCGCTCTGCCGGCGTTCGCTCACACGTACCGCTCCCTTTCAGACGCTCAGCTTGAGGCCTTGGCCGTCTATCAAGAATCAGATGCCGCCCGCTGGTTCAGGATCACCGTACAGAAGGGTCTTGAAAACGCGGCCTACCACGCAGGCAGGTCACTGGCCGCGGCCTTGAACCGCGTTGGCCCGAAGGCTCGAAAAGGTCCCGCCCGAGAGGCCAAGCCCCCATTCTGGTAGAGAGTGCATTCGCATGAAAGCCCGTGGAAAAAGCCACCCCTTTGCGGGTCTACGTAAGGGGTGGTTTGGAGGGTCGCGCAGTACGCGTGGGGCGAATGAGCGGGCCCCTGACAGCGAACTTCTGCCCATGAGTACTAGGGCCTCCCCTCCAAGTCCATGCGCAGCGTGCGCACTCTTCGATTACCCTGTCCGAGGCGAAGCTACGGACCAGTGAACAACGGTAAGGACTTTCATACTTCATTGTCGCTTTCTTGCGATGTTAGTTGCTATAATCTTGAGTCGCAACATGCCGGATCTTGCCGAACGATCTGCTGAAAGAATAGTGGTATCCTCCCATACTTGGGTGAGGAAGGCGCTTCTACCATGTGCCGGCAGGATTTTCGTGTGGGTGGCCGTCTTTGCGCTCGGGTGTTCGGCACTGCCCGCATCAGCCGGCACCGGAACGGACGCCCGGCTGAAGTACAAGGCGTACATGGATCCAGCCCGGCGCTTTGCTCTGGATTATCCGTCGACCATGAAGGTTGAGACGGTCGGCGTCGATTCTGTGACGATTTCTTTGCCTGCCGCCGCGTTTCGGATCACTGTTTTCATTGCCAAGCGTCCTAAGGCGCGGTCCGCGGACGCCAAGCCTCTGTTGGACGCTCTCAAGAAGAGCCTCAAGATTATTGTGACCGATCTGGTAGTCCTGGAGGAAGGTAGGCTGCCCGGGGAGTCCAAGGCCCAGGGGTACGTCATCTTTTCATTCAAGAATTCCCGTGGCGTGAGTCTGACTCAGCTAGTGCATTACTACGTGAGCCGTGAGCGCACGCTGCAATTGACCATATCGGACCGTTCAGAGGGCTTCAAGAACCTTGAGAAAATCATTCGGAAGATCCACGGTTCGCTAAGAATACTTGACCGTGATTTGAAATAGTTGCTGATTCTTACCAAAACGGGAACTCCAAGGTCCACCACTCGGCTGTGTTGACCGACCATCCAAGAGGGCGTAGCATGCTACGCCCCTACAGTCGTAACCCGCCGGGATGTCGGATCTTTATATGTTTCGTTGTGCCTCTGTTTTCAGGCATGTAAATTCGTGTGAGAGGCTCATTGAATGGCTGAATTCCGAATTGTTTCCGATTTCGCGCCCAAGGGCGACCAACCCGCGGCCATCGATCAACTGGTCCAGGGACTGGAAAGGGGAAGCGAGCACCAGGTCCTCCTCGGAGTAACAGGTTCCGGGAAGACCTACACCATGGCGAACGTCATAGCGAGGGTAGGCAGGCCTTCTCTGATTCTTGCCCCCAACAAAACGCTCGCGGCTCAGCTTTTCAATGAGTTCAGCGCTCTTTTTCCAGAGAACGCGGTGGAATATTTCGTCTCCTATTACGACTATTACCAGCCGGAGGCCTACCTGCCTCAGTCGGACACTTTCATAGAAAAAGACTCCGCCATCAACGAAATGATTGACAAAATGCGGCATTCGGCCACGAGATCTCTCCTGGAACGCGGAGACGTGATCATCGTGGCGTCTGTCTCGTGCATTTACGGTCTCGGTTCGCCGGAGGCGTACCAGAATATGCTGGTTCATCTGATAGACAGGCAAAGCAGCGACCGGGACGACGTTCTAAGAAAATTGGTGGAGATCCAGTACAAGCGGAATGACATGGATTTTCACCGTGGAACCTTTAGGGTCCGCGGGGACGTGGTGGAGGTCTTCCCGGCGTATGAGGAAACCCTTGCCGTCAGGATCGAGTTCTTCGGGGACGAGGTTGACGGCATTTACGAAATAGATCCATTACGTGGAAAGGTCTTGCGGGCCCTTGACAGGGTTGCAATTTATCCAGCCAGCCATTATGTGACTGAGCGGTCGCGCTTGCTGGAATCCGCGGATCTGATCCTCGAGGAGATGAGGGAACGCGTCGAGTTCTACTATTCCAATAACCGTTTCATAGAGGCCCAACGCGTCGAAGAGAGGACCCGTTTCGACATGGAAATGCTCAAGGAATTGGGCTACTGCTCGGGAATTGAGAACTATTCCAGGTACTTGACAAGGAGGAACGCGGGAGAGCCTCCTCCGACGCTTCTGGAGTATTTTCCGGACGATGCCCTGTTCTTCATTGACGAATCCCATATCAGCATTCCCCAGCTGGTAGGAATGTTCAGGGGAGACCGCGCAAGGAAGCAGACCCTTGTGGACTACGGGTTCCGTCTCCCCAGCGCGCTGGACAACAGGCCTCTCATGTTCGATGAGTTTAAGTCTCATGTGAATCAGGTGATTTACGTATCCGCCACCCCCGGGCAGTACGAGTTGGAAAACGCTGAGGACCGTGTGGTCCAGCAGATAATCCGTCCGACAGGGTTGATGGATCCGGTGATTGAATTGCGGCCCGCGTCGGAGCAGGTGGACGATCTACTTCATGAAATCCGGAAACGGGTCGACAAAGGCCAGCGGGTACTGGTTACCACTCTGACGAAAAGGATGTCCGAAGACCTCACCGAATACTATTCCGGCCTGGGGGTCAGGGTGAAATATCTGCACTCGGAGATAAAAACCATCGAGAGGATGGAGATCATCAGGGACCTCAGAATGGGAGAGTTTGATGTGCTGGTGGGAATCAACCTTCTGAGAGAGGGGCTCGACATTCCAGAGGTCTCCCTGGTTGCCGTGCTCGATGCGGATAAGGAGGGTTTTCTCCGTTCCGAGCGTTCCTTGATACAGACTGCAGGGAGGGCCGCGCGAAACGTTGACGGAACCGTGGTGCTGTACGCGGACCGGATCACCGGGTCCATCAGCAAGGCATTGGAAGAGACAAATCGCCGTCGCGAAATCCAGCTCCGGTTCAACCGGGAGCATAACATCACCCCGGAAACGATCCGGAAGAGCATCCCGGACATCCTTTCCTCGATGGCGGAACAGGATTATGTGACCGTGGGAATCGACAAGGAATCTGATTTCCCGAAGGTCCCGTTGGAGCAGATCCCCAAGGTCATCGAGGACCTGACCAGGGAGATGTTCGACGCGGCCCGGGATCTGGAATTCGAGAAGGCTGCCGAACTGCGAGACCGCATCCGAGAACTGGAAGCCACGGAGGTGCGGTTGGGATAGCGGATCGCCGGTAGTCGATATCTCTTCAACTATTGGTGAGCCGCTCATGTGGAATCGCTACCATCGGAACCCCGGTCGGCCAACTGACCGGAATCACAGGTGGACAGCGCCACCTACTGTCTTACATGTGGGCAAGAGTCCGTTGACAAAGGGGGGGGTCCCCTCGTTCCCAGGCTCTGCCTCGCTTCCCTTGGGAGGGGTGCAACCTGGTCTGTTTTGTGCCACAATGCAAGTGGAAAACGTTTCGGTCCGATAGAATGCCGATTCTTTGATTTAACGGAGGTATTATGCACGTAGGTGTAATGGGAACCGGTTACGTAGGGCTTGTCACCGGTGCCTGCTTTGCTGAGATGGGCAACGACGTCATCCTGATGGACATAGATGAGGCGAAGATCGACGCGCTTTCAAGTGGGCTGGTCCCGATCTACGAACCGGGTCTGGAGCAGATCATTGCCAGGAATGTGGCTGAGAAGCGTCTCCATTTCACAACAGATCTTCAGGCCACGGTGGAACAGTCTTTGATCAATTTCATCGCTGTTGGAACCCCTCCTGATCAGAGCGGCAACGCGGACCTCAGTCAGGTGTTCACTGTGGCCCGCGAAATAGGTAGGGCCGTCAAGACCTACAAGATCATCGTTACAAAGAGCACTGTTCCGGTGGGGACCACTCACAAGGTCCGTGAGATCATAGCCGAGGAAACCGAACACCCCTTTGATGTAGCTTCCAACCCCGAATTTCTCAAGGAAGGCAATGCGATTGACGACTGTATGAAGCCTGAACGAGTGGTCGTCGGTGTGGACGATGTGAGGGTGGGCGAGATCTTGAAGGAGCTGTACAGCCCGTTCGTACGGACCGGCAAGCCCATACTGGGCATGGACGTCATCTCTTCTGAGATGACCAAGTATGCGGCTAACGGCCTACTGGCAACGAAGATTTCGTTTGTGAACGAGCTTTCGAGGTTGTGCGAAAGGGTGGGTGCGAACGTAGAAATGGTCAGGACCGGCATCGGTTCCGATTCACGCATCGGTCCTCAGTTTCTTTTCGCGGGCCTCGGCTACGGAGGATCGTGCTTCCCAAAAGACGTTGAAGCGCTAACCCATACCGCGCGTGATCACGGTGTCCGGCTCAGTATTCTGGAAGCGGTTCAGGAGGCCAACAGAGCTCAGAAGCAACATTTCATCAACAAAATATCAGCCCATTACGGCAATGGATCGTTGGAAGGAAAGCGATTTGCCCTGTGGGGCTTGAGTTTCAAGCCTAGAACCGACGACATTCGCGATGCTCCGTCGCTGGAGGTTATCAAGGCGCTGCTGGACAAGGGAGCGCGAATTAAGGCATACGACCCCGTGGCCATGGAAAGCGCGGGTCGCCTCCTGGGGGACTCAATCGAATACGCGGCCGGGAACTATGAAGCCGTTGAAGGCGCAGATGCTCTGATAATTGTGACCGAATGGAACGAATTTCGCCATCCGGACTTCACCAGGATTAAGGAAGCGTTGGTGGAGCCGGTCATTTTTGACGGCAGGAATCTGTACGACTCACAGAAGATGGCCGAACTGGGATTTGATTATCACAGCATAGGAAGATGAAAACAGGCTTTGTGGAAAAGGGGTTTGCGGTTATACTCGTAGGTAGTGACTTGTAGAGACGCATGGGCCCGATGAGAATTCAGGATTGGATCAGATCCGTGGGTCCCTCTCGGAGCGATCTATGACCATTAAAACCAAGACTTTCAAAGTCAGTGAAGTAGTCCGGGACATCAAGTCCAAGATGTCTCCGGAGGCCCTGTTGGCCAAGTACGGCGTCTCGTCCCAGCAGATGAGGCAAATCCTGGCGAGGATCGTTGATGCCAAGATTCTGACCGTGGCGGATTTGGAGCAGTACGTCAACGCGGTTCGACACGCCGCTGCCTATGGCTTTGAATGCCCCGCGTGCGGGGCTACGGATCCCAATGAGCTGGACCAGTGCCCCAGGTGCGGTGAAATTGTCGCTTCCGTTACTGAGAGGATTCCCGAATTAGCCCTCGTAGCGCCACCCAAGACCAAGGCCCCAGCCGCCCACCATGTGACGCCTCCGCCCAAGCCTGTCGAAAAACAGGTTTCCGGATTGTTTCGCGGCAATCTCCAGCGGACCGGGGTCAGCAATGCCCCTGGTGTCCCGCAACTGTCGGAACTGAAATGGAAATTCAAGACCGAGGGCTGGGTGTCATCGTCGCCGGTCACAGGGCTGGGACGCGTCTGTTTCGGAAGCTGGGATGGAAATATGTACGCGCTTGAAGCTGCAACCGGCGAGCTAAGGTGGAACTTCAAGACCGCAGGACCGGTAACATCTCCGCCCGCGATTGCCCATAGCAACGTCTTCTTTGGAACATCCGACGGCGCGTTTTGCGCTGTGGATGCAAAATCAGGGGAGGTTAAGTGGAGCCTCAAAACAAACGGGCCCGTTTCTTCCTCTCCGGCCATTATCGGGGACCTGATCTACTTCGGCGGCTCGGACGGAATCCTTCATGCGCTGAACATTGCCGGAACCAAAGTGAAGTGGAAATTCAAAGCCGGCGGACAAATCTCGTCCGCTCCAGCCATATCAGAAGACACAATATGCTTCGGAAGTTACGACGGAAACCTTTATGCGCTGAACATTGATTCGGGAAAGCCCAAATGGTTTTTTGCTTCGTCTTCGCCCATCTCCGCGTCCCCCGCAATAGCCGACGGCTTGGTCTGTTTCGGGAGTTGGGACGGATTCGTTCGTGCTGTAACAATGGAAGACGGAAAAGAACAATGGAGGCTGGACTTCGGATCAAAAGTGACCCCTTCCGCGGCAATAGCCTTCGGCACCCTCTACATAGGAAACGCGGACGGCAAAGTGTGCGCCCTCGACTTGAAGACAGGAAAAGCCAAGTGGGTAGTAGAAACAGGCGGGAGCGTGTCCTCAAGTGTCCTGATAGCGGGGTCCACAGCTTACTTCGGAAGCGCGGACCATCACGTGTACGCGGTTGATGCGAAAACCGGACAACTTAAATGGAAATTTGAAACCCAAGGTCCGGTCAACTCTTCTCCTACCGCTGATGGTGAAATGGTATTTTTCGGCAGCGACGACGGCCATCTCTATGCACTGCAATAGGGACCGCTCGGTCTCTTTTCCCCTGCGGAACTCACTGAAACCCGCGACATCTGCCGGCCGATGACGCTGATATGGCTGCCCGGCTCGGGCCTCCCCTCCAAAGATGACTGGATTCTTAAGGCATTTGCAGAACCGCTTACCTCATCCGGGGCGAAGCCACGGACCAGTGAACAACGGCAGGACTTTCGTGGTTCCTTGTCCCCTATTAGGGGTGATGGCTGGTCTGAGGGACATCCTCCAAGTCGGCCTCAAGTTTTTCGATCTCGGGCAAAGGGGGCAGGGAAGCGAGATCCATCAATCCGAAGACCTCAAGGAATCGCTTGGATGTTCCATAGAGCAATGGACGGCCGGGGACGTCTTTCCTGCCCACAACCCCTACGAGATCCCGTTCCAGCAGGCTTCTCAGGACCGCGGAACTCTCGACCCCACGAATCTGCTCGATACGGCTCCTGGTGACAGGCTGATTATACGCGACAATCGAGAGAATCTCCAAAGCGGCCCGGCTCAACCGAGCGGGCTTTATCCGTTTCAGCTCCCGTATCCATGGAGCGATCTTGGGAACGGTTCTGAACTGGTACCCCCCCGCGACCCTACACAACAGGAAGCCCCCCGATTTGAGTTGGTAGTCTTGCTCCAGTTCGTCCAGAACCGCCTGGACCTCCTGCCCCGAGGTGTCCTCGATCACTTTGGTGAGCGCGTCAAGGCCGACCGGTTCCGAGCAGGCAAAAACCAGACCTTCCACAACGGATTTAAGGAGTTCCCGGTCCAATTGGCTTCTCCTCCGTCAAGCGCCTCAATTGGGCTCCCAGGGGAGCCGTAGTACAGTTTCGCCTCCCACGGGTGCGGGAAGGCAAGGTTTCATCCAATCGGTATCAGCCATATATCATGCCGGAGGATTAGGATCAATCGCCTTATGAACCAGCCGCGACACGGGGGGTAATCCCCGCAGGCCCCCGCCTACGCGGGACGGCATCCAGCCCGGAGTGTCCCCTCCTATTCACGCTGATAACCGAAGGCTTGCGAGTTTCGCAAGAAAGTTGTTGACATTCCGCAGTGGGGAGGTATAGAGTATAATCGTTAGTGTTGCGAATGCCCGGCGGAACCGCTGTGTCCTCCTCTTTTGGAGCCATACCCTGTTTAAGGTCCGTCGGGCTTACTTTTTTGCGCCTCCTTTATCCCCCCGGTTTGTCGGAACGCTACCATGGTCGAAAAGAAATATGATTCGCCTTCGGGCGAAAAGGCACAATCGGTGAGAACCGCGACTCCTTTGGAACCCGGGCACGGTCCTTTGCAATTGCCAACTGAGCATCAGGATGGCGGATTGCCCAATCGGGCCGATTCCATATTGGTTCTGGGAATTCTGTCATTGTTCATGTGCGGGCCCGTAGGAATTATCGCCTGGATCATGGCAAATTCCGACCTGAGAGAAATCCGGGCCGGCAGGATGTCTGCCGAGAAAGTCGGTAACGTCAGGGTGGGACGGGCCCTGGGAATCGCGGGAGCAGCGTTCTTTGCAGCTTGGGTGATCCTCATGGTGGTGCTGGTAGGAAGGGGGGCGCCCAACTTTGTACGAGATATTTTCTCGTCTGAACCTCTCACTGTAAAACAGATGGTCTTTGCCGGCAAGTGGGTCGGAGAGAAGGGGACCGTAATTGAGATCCAGCCCAACGGCAGGGGCGGCTACAAGACCGAACGTTCCTCGGTCACCGGCGGAAGGGTTAGAATTGAAGGAGACACGCTCTCAATCGGCCTATTCGGGTTTTCCGACACCTGGCGAATTCAGCAGAGACCGCACCAGGAAAACGGGGTGTGGAAAATGAAGCTGGACCAGGAGGTTTTCACGAGGAAAGCAGAAGGGTTCGTGGCGGGTTTGGAGCGCGCACGGCCCAATCCTATTTGAAGCCGCGCGTGTTGTCCGGGATTTAGGGCTCGTCCCGAAATAAGTACTACCCAAATTGAGCGATTCAAGCTGATGTCATTGCGAGGAGCGGAGTGACGAAGCAATCTCCAGCCTTTGGTTCTTCCACCCAATGAGATTGCTTCGCTGCGCTCGCAATGACAGATACTTCAGGTACTTGCTTGTTGGATGAACCAAGAACCGCACAGATTAGGGTACTACAACCTATGAATCCTGAAACCTTGCCGGAACTTATTACCGTCATTCCAGAGCCTGCCCCGGACACCGATCCGGGGTTCGCCGGGGTGACGACACTGTGGAAATTGAGAGGTCTATTTACTGACAGGCCTCTAGGATTTGGCGATCAGTTTCCGAAAATGGTACCCGAAAATGGCCAGGGTAATCGCCTCTCCGAATGCCTTTCTATGGAACAGCGACACCTTCACCAGGAGCTTCCAGTAGTGGAATTTCCCTTTGTCCAGAATGCCCAGATAGAGCATTGATCTGAAAAAGGCCCCCAAATCGCCCGGTGAGCGGCGCCTACGACGGGTCGGCTTATAAACCTTGAGGAAACTCATTACTCGCCCATAATACTCTCGCGGGGAATAGATGTTGTCGAGCACTTTCTGGTACCCGTCTATCACGGTCTGAATGTCCATTGTCTTTGGTATGAAATTGAGTGTTCCGTCGCAATTGTCCCCGGTGGGGCTATTCAGGAGTCGGCCTTCTTTCTTGAGCCTTTCGTAGAGTCGAGTTCCCGGGATCGCGCTCAACAGCCCGATCATGGCCTTCACCACCGCGCTGTCCCGAATAAAACTGATCTGCCGATCGAAAATATTCAGGGGATCGTTGTCAAAACCGATGATGAATCCGCCCATGACCTCCATGCCGCTGCGCTGTATTGTTTTCACGGCCTCGATCAGGTCCACGGAACGGTTCTGATGTTTTCCGCACTCCTTGAGACAGTCCTCTTCGGGCGTTTCCAATCCCAGAAAAACACTGTCGAAGCCTGCGGTGGTCATCAATGACAGGAGTTCTTTGTCCTGGGCCAGGTTGACCGAAGCCTCGGTGTATAATGCGAATGGGAAGCCCCGGGCTTCCTGCCAGACAATGAGATCTCTCAGAAAAGATTTCACTTTGGAGCAGTTCCCGATGAAGTTGTCGTCCACTACGAACAGGCGGCCACGCCAGCCCACATCGTATAACACCTGGAATTCACGGAGCATCTGGTCGTTGGACTTCACTCTGGGACGCCGCCCGTTGAGGTTTACGATATCGCAGAACTCGCAGTCAAAGGGGCATCCGCGGGAGTACTGCACCGACATGGACGCATAATGCGGCAGGTTAATGAGGTCCCATCTCGGCAAGGGCGTGGTTGTGATATCCGGTTTCTTATCCGTCCTGTAGATGCGCTGCGGATTCCCTGCGGCAAGATCTTTCAAGAACATGGGCATGGTGACTTCGGCTTCGTTCAGCACAAGATAGTCGATGCGGTCGTATTCTTCGGCCGCGCTGGTGAAAAGCGGCCCCCCGGCAACGGTCTTCCTGCCTAGTCTTTCGCACCTTTCGACCAGTTCAGCGACTGACTGCTTCTGGACGACCATAGCGCTTATGAACACCAGGTCCGCCCATTCTATTGTCTCGTCGGGCAGGGATTCCACGTTCATATCGACCAATTTGAGATCCCAATCCTCCGGCATCAGGCCTGCTACCGTCATCAGACCCAAGGGGATATGAGCCGCTTTCTTGCGGATGAATTTCATTACGTGTGTGAAGCTCCAGTACGTTTCCGGGATGACCGGGCTGACCAACAACGCTTTCATGTGTTGCATTCCTTTTTCCTGCCGAGCAGGCAGGTTTGTTAACTGATCACTTTAGACCACACTCCTCCCACGGTCAAGCGGGATCTCGTTGCAACTGTAACCATTCAGTCATTCGGGGGGCGACTGGAACGACCACTTTCTCGAGTCTGATACCAACTTACATGCCTGAAAGCACAGGCACAACGAAACATGAAAGTCCCTTCCGTTGTTCAGTTGTCCGTGGCTTCGCCTCGGACAGGGGTAGTCCAAGAGCGC
>CAZGNL010000015.1:0-51487 GCA_964527475.1 uncultured Syntrophaceae bacterium | reverse complement strand
GAGGGTTCGCCCATGGAGGGGGGAAATAGGGGGGGGGGGGGCAGGGGGTTGTCTACGGATAGGCTCGGGACGTACGACCTCCGTCAGCGGCGTGACTTCGTAGTCATCGTCGCTGATCAACTCACCGCCTTCATTCACCGCGCCGGTAGTCACAGGGGGCCGTCTGGAGGCGGGCTCTTCAACCACGGCAGTTCCAGTCATGGAGATGTCATCGATTAGCTCGTCAATTATGGTTTCGTCCAGGACCAGCGATTCGACCGTTGAACCTTCCATCATGCCGGGCACTTCAGCGCCGCCGTCCACTGTATGGGGAGGCATTGACGGGGACCCGGGAGTCTGTCCTGCGGGCCGACCGGCCGGGCTGACTCCGGTGGTTACAGTTTCAATCCGTTCACCCAGATTCTCGAAGTCCTCCATCGTGTAACGGAAACTCGTGTTGATAAACTTTACGTCACAGTTCAGCAGTTGGCTCGGGACCTTTGTGTTGACCGTTTCGGGCAACCTGAGCGTTGTGTCGATCTCGGCCTCGGTGTCACAATTGAGGAAGTTGCAGATGTTCTTGAGGACACCTTCGACCTTCTCGGCATCTTCGACTTTGTCTGTTTCCCGCAGCAGCCAATAGAGGTGCGCTCCTCGACCCGACTCGACTATTATGGAAGGGGTCTTGGGAAAGACCCGGATGGCCTTTGCCGCGTGCTGGGGACTGTCGAAAACATGTTCCCTGTGCTCATGGCCTTCCCGGCCGATGTCCAGATTGGCCCACAGGGCAACCATATGGTGAACGTGCTCTTTTTCCGCCTTCATTCTCTCGCGAGGGGTAATTCCAAAATAGACGTCCCGTTCGTCCCCGTAATACTCTTTGGCCAAGATCTCAATATTGGGAAAGTAACGGGTACTCATCTTCGGATCACCGCGCTTAAAACTCTTGACGAGTATGAATCCTCGATGCTCCTTGTAGTAGTCTCCGAAAAGGGCCTCAAGAAAGTCTTTGCGCGTGAACTTCGAAATCATAAGAGAACCTTGCCATTCAAAGTTGCAGGGGGACTTGGAACCTATTCTATTATCCGCTTCGACATATGTCAATCATAGGTTGAGGTGGAGTTTTCCCCAAGAAGAACGGAATGCTCGTTGACACAGACCTCTCTCGCGGCAAATCCGGATTACAATAATATTCGCGGCATGGTGTTATTTCGCGACAAGCCCATAGTTTCCTCACATGCCTGATATCTCACTTGTCCCGGACACGCGCTCCTTACTTTTTCTTTCTCTTCTTGGCAGGTTTCTTTTCCTTGTCTTTCGCTGCCTTCATTTGTTTGGCTCTCGCAAGATTCTCCCGAATCACCTCATCTTCGGGCAGCAGCTTCGCAGCCTTGGTCAGCAAACGGAGTTCCGCTTTCGTGTCCCCTTTCTTCCCCAAGGAAACAGCGTAGTCGTTGTAAGACATGGCAAGCGCTGCTTTGATTTCATCGTTCGAGGGCGCCATCTTTACGGCTTTGGCCAGGAGGCGCACCTCCATCTGCGGCTTCCCCTCTTCGCCCAGCTTGAGGGCCCTGTTGTGATACAGGACGGCCAAGCTGCTCTTGACGGCGCTGTTGCCGGGATCTGTTTTGAGCGCCTGTTCAAGGAGTTCCATTGCTTTCCTGTTCTGTCCGCTCCCCGCTAGGTTCATGGCCTTCCTGTGAATCAATTGCGCAAGATTGTTCCGGGCCGCGCGGTTCTTGGGATCGAGCTTCAAGGACAATTGCAGTTTGGCAATCCTTTCAGAAGGTTTGAGCCCCGTTCCTTTGGCCACGGCATAATTGTTGTAAGCAGCAGCGAGGTTCTTCCGGGTCACCGGATCTTGGGGGAAAATTCCCGATGATTCCTTGAGCAATGCTATCTGTGCGGGCAGATCACCTTGGTTGCCCTTGAGAACCGCCAGGTTGGACAGTGCCGTGGCTAGACTTTTCGCGATCATCTCATCTTCAGGCGCAAGTTTTCGGGCCTTTCTCAAGAGATCGGTCTCTTCCTGAATGTTTCCGAGCTTTCCCTTGGCCGGCGCGAGGTTGTAGTATGCGGTTGCCAGGTTCTTCCGAAGCTTTTCGTTTCCCGCGTCCAGGGCCGCAGCACGCTCCAGTTCGGCCACCTCTTGCTCATGGTTCCCCTTTTTGCCTTTGAAAACCGCGGAATTGTTCAGTAGCGCGGCCAGTGTCTTCTGAGCCGATTTCTGATTGGGATCGATTTTCAGGACCATCTCAACAAACTTTATCTTTTCTTGCAGGGGAAGGACCTTCCCGGGGAGGGGGATCGCGCTCAACACTGCAGTTATGAAATTGGATTTGACATCCTTGTCTCCGGGGGCCAACTGCAAGGCCCTTTGCATGGACTTCAGGCCTTTTCGGTAGTTCTTTTTGCGGTTGAGCCGTATACCCAGGTTGTTGTGAGCCACTGCCAGCACATTGGCGAATTTGGCGTTGTTTGGGTCAAGTTTTACTGCCATTTCAAGGGCTACCACGGCCTGACTCGGCCTGCCCAGTGAAAGCAGATGGCTCCCGCGGAAAAATGCGTTTTCCGCGTTCACCTTATCTGAAGGTCCCACCCCGTACGCGGCGCCTGTCGCAATACATAGGAAAACAACCACAATGCTCACAGCAAACGCGCAATGACTTTTCGAGCGAACAACGGTCATGACCGACCTCCTCTGTACACGACACCACCCTCGTCTCGGGCCGAGCGCGGCCGTCAATGCTTCCGAAGCACACATATCACGAGGAACGTGACCGGGTCAACGCCACGGCGCCTGTTGCAGCATTGGTAACCATTCACATCCGCGGGGGCGCCGGCAGGATGTCATTGCGAGCGCAGGGAAGTGTGAAGACCCCCTCACCCCAGCCCTCTCCCCCATTTTGGGGGAGAGGGCTGGGGTGAGGGCTTTCCGGATAACCGGCGCCCCACATATTTGCGCAGCACCCCTCGCAATGACACTGGCGATAGGAGGATCTGCCCCCCGAAACTCAATGCTCACCGGCGTTGCGGCTTACCCCTTGACAAACACTGGCTTTGAGGTTATTTGACACACTTTGAAGTCAGGGATCGAGGAGGAACACTGATGATTGAAGTGGAGCGACTGACCAAGTACTATGGTCGGTTTGCCGCTATCAAGGACGTCAGCTTCCGGGTCGAATCAGGGGAGATCGTCGGTTTCTTGGGAGTGAACGGGGCAGGAAAGACCACGACCATTCGTATTCTGACATGCTTCACCCCGGCCTCGGCCGGCAAGGCGCGTGTCCTGGGATTGGACGCTGCTTCGGATTCACTGGAGATCCGCAAGAAGGTAGGATACCTCCCGGAAACCGTGCCGCTCTATCCGTGGATGCGTGTGCAAGGGTATCTGAATTTTGTGGCCAAGGCCAAGGGCATTCCGTCCTCAGGGCGTTCCAGTGAAATTGAGCGGGCCACAGGTGCGGTCGGCCTTGACCGGGTTACCGGAAAAGTCATAAAGACCCTTTCAAAAGGGTTCCGGCAAAGGGTGGGCCTGGCTCAGGCGATTCTGGGAGACCCCCCGGTGCTGATACTGGACGAACCCACCATCGGTCTGGACCCAAGGCAGATTCGGGAGATCCGACACCTGATAAGGGGCTTTGCTCAGGATCACACTGTGATGCTGTCCACCCACATCTTGCCTGAAGTGAGTCAAGTTTGCGACCGAGTGATAATCATCAACGAAGGGTCCGTGGTTGCGCAAGGCACACCGACAAACCTGGCAAACAGCTTCCGGAAAACCTCTCGATGCCGGGTAGTCCTCAAGGGACCGGAAAGCGAAGCCGTCAATCTTCTGTCCGGTATGGACCACGTCCTGAGCGTCGATTCTTCGGAAGCATCCGGGGATGGGGAGGTTAAGCTTACCATTGAGACTTCTCCTGACACGGATGTGCGTGCGAATGTGGGCAGGCTGGCCTATGAAAAAGGATGGGATCTGCTGGAATTGCGGGGCCTCGACGCCACCCTGGAGGATGTGTTCATCAGCCTGGTAACAGGGGAAGCAGAAGAAGCTCCCACCGCGGAAGATCTTGAGGAAACGGAGGTGCAGTCATGAGAGGATGGTATGCCGTTTTCTCAAAGGAGATGGCGAATTTCTTCGTGTCTCCCATCGCCTACGTGGTGATTGTAATGTTTCTGGCCATATCAGGGTTTTTCTTTTTCGCCAACATTTCCTATATGAGCATAAGGAGCCTTCAGGCGGCCAACAACCCAATGCTCGCCCAATATCTGAACCTGCACACCATGGTAGTGCAGCCCCTTCTGGGAAATATGGGTGTTGTGCTCCTTCTCGTGATGCCCCTTATAACAATGCGCCTCTTTGCCGAGGAGAAACGTTCCGGGACCATAGAACTGCTGCTTACGTTTCCAATTACGGATTTGGCTGTACTGGCGGGGAAATTCATGGCCTCTGTGTGTTTGCTGCTCGTAATGGTAGCGGGGACCATCACCTTCCCTCTGATCCTTGCCTCTGTCGCTAATCCCGACTGGGGCCCTCTTCTTACGGGATATCTCGGGTTGATCCTGATGGGAGGAGCGTTCATTGCCTTGGGCATGTTCATTTCATCGCTGACCGAGAACCAGATAATTGCCGGAATGGTCTCGTTCGGAGTGGCTCTTATGTTCTGGATAGTCAGTTGGATTGTCCCGTTGGTTGAAGGCGGTGTGGGAACCGTTGTGAGACAAGTGTCCATTTTGGAACATCTTGATTCATTCAATAAGGGGATTCTCTCCCTGAGCGACATGTCCTATTTTGTCCTTTTCATAGCGTTTTTCCTCTTTGTTACCTTGCGATCTCTGGAAACCCACAGGTGGAGGGGTTAGCCGGCATGACGAAAGAAGAATCATACAAGAAGCTTGTTCTCGGAGGCGGCACGGTTGTCGGAATAGCGATCTTTCTGGCGATCACGTTCCTTGTGCAGTTCATCACGCTACAGCATCCCAAGAGATGGGATGTCACGCGGGTGGGGAAATACACCCTGGCGCCCCAGAGCACAAAGGTGCTGGACAAGTACAAGAAAATGAACATCCCAATCGAGGTGCTCGCTTTCTTTGGTCCTCAAGACAAGGCCGTGGCCGGGGATCTGCTGGACCAGTACCGAGATATGAACAGTGACCTTCAGTACAAGCTGATCGATCCGGACAAGCAGCGGGCGCTGGCGGTCCAAAACAAGGTGGAAGCTTATCCCACCCTGGTGATCAAAGCCGGAGACAAGGTGGAGAGGATCACCACGATCGATGAAGAGACCTTCACCAACGCGTTGGTAAAGCTGCTCAGAGAAGAGATCAAGAAGGTCTATGTTCTCAAGGGACACGGGGAACCGGCTACGGACGACAAGAATCCGACTGGATTCGATCAAGCCAAGGCCCAGATTGAGAAGCAGAACTACAAGGTTGAGGATGTGCTCCTGCTTCGGGCGCCGTCCGTTCCTGACGATGCTGCCATGCTGATCGTGGCCGGCCCAAAGACCGATCCAATGGAAGGCGAACTGGAATCCATACGCAAATACCTCAAGCGCGGGGGAAAGCTCATGGTGCTCCTGACTCCTTTCGAGACGCCCAAGCTGGCAAGTTTCCTCAAGGAATATGGATTCGTCACAGCAGACGATATAGTGGTTGACAGGATGAGCCGCGTCCTGGGCGGTGACTATCTTATGCCGGTGATCACTTCATATGTGAAGTTTCCCATTACCAAGAACTTCAATGTAGCGTCTATCATGCCCATGAGTCGGTCCGTACGTGTTTCGAGGGAACTCAGGCCTCACATAGAATCCAAGGAGTTGGCGTTCACAAGTCCGGTCTCGTGGACTATCAACGAGGAGCAACTCAAGTCGGGGAACGCCAACTTTGACGAAAAAACGGGCACAAAGGGCCCGATCCCGGTGATGGCCGTCTCAACGTACACCAATGTCGCTGCGCCGAACAAGAAGCTGGATGCCGTAAAGGGACCGGACATGAAGCCCGCCAAGAAAACCACGCGGCCCAACGATACGTCGAAGGAATTTGACCACGAACCGAATCTAGAACCCAACAAGGCTCGCATCGTGGTTTTCGGGAGTTCGCAATTCGCTTCGAACAGATTCTTCAAGATCCAGGGCAACAGTGACCTTTTCATGAATACCGTCTCATGGCTGGCTGAGGAGGAAGACCTGATCGCAATTCGCCCCAAGTCTGAGAAGGCCGGGCCGTTGGTGCTGACCTCCCGTGAATCGACCATGATCTTCGTTGTAGTGCTCATGGTGGTTCCCATCGCCTGGATCATTGCAGGAATTTTCGTTTACACCTTGAGGAAACGAACAGCCTTGGTGTGAGACGAGACAGAATCTTCGCCCCAAGTGGCGCCCGAGCGGCCGACCGCTCCTTGGATTCAACAGTGTGATACCAAGTTGCGTTCAAAGAAATACAGTGTACAGGTGAGGGACCGAGTCTCAAAATCCCCCCTAACCCCCCTTTTTCAAAGGGGGGCAGGGGGGATTTCTCCCTTCCGGACTTGAACCATATGTTCCCTCTTTGAAAGCGCATTGGTGTGACTCGATAGCGGAAAGGTTAGGGGAATGAAATCTTCCAAGGTAGCTATATATTTGCTCATCCTGGCGGTCCTGGCCGCATATGTGTATGTGGTCGAGATACGACAGAAGGAGCGGCTGGATGCCGCGAAGCAAAAGGCCGAGAAGCTGGTTCATCTTGACAAACAGTTGATTACATCGTTAGTGCTCGAATCTGAGAAAAAGGGTGAGATTGAGTTGAAAAAGCCTGCCGGCGCTTGGGTGATGTCCGCGCCGGTAAAGACCAAAGCGGATGAGCACGCGGTAGAAGGTCTACTTACTACCATTTCAGGCGCGGCTCGAGAAAAGCTGATTCTGGAAAAGGACGTAAAGTGGAGTGACTACGGTCTGGCAAAGCCATCCTTTACCGTGACCGTCGGAACAAAGAAAGGGGCTGTTCGAATCTTCTTCGGGAATCAGAACCCCTCCAAGTCGTCGTATTATGTGCGGGTGGACAAATCTCCCGAACTTCTCCTGGTGGCGGATACGTTGAAAAACGCTCTTAACAAGAGCGTGCTGGACCTCAGGGACAAGACGGTCATCTCCCGCGCGCCTGCGGACATTGACCGCCTTGTGATCAATCGCGAGGGCAAAGAAACTGAGTTCAAGCGCGAAGCAGAGAACAAGTGGGTGATGGTCAAGCCGGAACAGATCCGAGTGAAAGCGCAGATTGTCAATCAGAACCTCCGGGTCCTTACGAATCTCAGGGCCGGCGACATTATTGACTCGCCCGAGAAGGATGGTGATCCCTACGGACTGAAGAAACCGACTCAAACGATCCTCCTTGCCGGGAGCAAGCCCGATCAGGCGCTGGTATTGGGCAATGCGGCAAAGAAGGACGGTGAATCCGCGTCCTCCAACGACGTGTACGCTCGCGTGAAAGGGCGTGACGCTGTCTACGTCATTGACAAGCGTGCCCTGGCGCGCGTCCAAACCGATCCGAAACAGATCCAAGACCGTTCCCTTCTGCAGTTGAGCCCTGCTGATGTCAGTAAGTTCGAGATTGAGATCGATGGGAAGAAATGGGAAGCTTCGCGGGAAAAGGGCGGAAAGTGGCGTGTGTCCAAGCCGGAGAAGCGCGAGAATATTGAGAACTGGCCGGTGACGCGGCTGCTATGGGGATTGAAGGACCTGCAGTGGAAATCCATCGAGAAAGGGGCCGGCAACCTCTCACAATATCATTTGGACAAGCCCAATCTGGTGGTGTCTCTATACAAGGAGGGCGAAAACGCTCGAATTCTGCTCAAAGCAGGCTGGTCCGAGACGGCCGGTTCGGAAAAGAAGACCGACAAGGCAAGAGATGACGTGCAGCCGAGCGCCAAGAAAGAGCCGAAACAGGCCGACGCGCGTGTCACACCTGAAAAGGTTTACGCTGTGGTTGAGCCGCATGAGGAAAAAGATGCAGTGTTCGAGCTGGACCCGGGATTTGTCCAACGCCTGAGGTCGGGCCTGAAGGACCTGCTGAAGACCAAGTGATTACGGGAGTAGCCAGCGTTTGCAGCCATACGGGAAGGGGCGTGTAGCGAATCGTAAAGCTTGAGTTTTTGGTGGAGCGACAAGAACGGCCACGTTCCGGCGTCCAGCGTTAGACAAGAGGGCGCACACACAGGTGCGCGCCGTACACTCTGCCCCGACACAGGCCTAAGGGCTTGTCAGAAAATAAACGTCTCAATTCCCACTGTGTCGTCACACCGGCGAACCCCGGATCGGTGTCCGGGGCAGGCTCTGTGTGTCTGCCCTCACCTTTGAAGACCCCCGAAACTGAAGGCTTGCAGCGAATCCCGGCAGGAGCTTGAAAAGCCTGTGGTAAGCTGATATTCTGCACAATGTAGTCGAATGCCAAAACGAAAACACCGGGAGGAAATGGGATGAGACCGTACTTCGAGAAAATGCCTGAGATCGGCAAGCCGCTTACAGAGAAGAAAATCAAGGAAACAGAAGAAAACGTAGTCAAAATAATGGAAGTGGAGCGGGAAATAGCGGAAGAGGTGGAGAAGGTCAAGAACGCGGGCCTGCCGACAGAGAAAGTCAACAAGCGCGGTCAGCTCACCATATGGCAGCGACTCGAGTATTTGCTCGATCCCGGAACCTGGAATCCTCTTCATTCCATCTTCAATCCCGCGGACAATGAAGAGGGAACCACGAGCATAGTGGACGGACTGGGGAGAATCAAAGGCAAGTGGGCAGTCGTCATCGGATTCGACAACAAAGTCATGGCAGGGGCCTGGGTGTCGGGACAGTCCGAAAACGTGCTGAGGGCGACGGACCTGGCAAAGCGTCTCCGGATTCCGCTCGTCTGGCTGGTGAACTGCTCCGGGGTGAAGCTCACCGAACAGCAGGAAGTATATCCGGACCGAAGGGGAGGGGGTGCCACCTTCTTCCGGCACGCGGAGTTGGAAAAGCTGGGAATTCCCGTATTGGCAGGTATTTACGGCACGAATCCCGCCGGCGGGGGCTATCACGGAATCAGCCCGACAATCCTTTTCGCGCACGAGAACTGCAATATCGCAGTCGGCGGTGGGGGTATCGTCAGCGGAATGAGCCCCAAGGGCTCCTTTGACGAGGACGGAGCGGAACAGCTTATCGACGCAACACGGCATTTCAAAGAGGAACCTCCCGGCAGCGTCAAGGTTCACTATGATTCCACCGGCTTTTTTAAAGCGGTCTTTGAAACGGAAGAGGCCGTGCTGGACGCTCTCAAGGATTACATGGAAGCGGTCCCCGCGTACCATCCCAAGTTTTTCAGAGTGGCCGCGCCGGCAGAGCCCAAACTCGCCGGCGAAGACCTGAACAGGATTGTCCCCTGTAATCAGAAGATGGTGTACAGCTTTGAAGAAGTATTGGCGCGCCTCACCGACAACAGCGAACACATGGAGTTCAGACCCGAGTACGGGCCCGAGGCGTACACAGGCCTGGTCAAGCTGGACGGTTTTCTCGTGGGAGTCATCGCGAACAAGCAGGGATTTCTGGGAATGGAGTATCCCGAGTACGCTCCTTATCCGGGAATAGGCGGTAAGCTCTACCGACAGGGTTTGATCAAGATGAACGAATTCGTTAGTCTATGCGGTCGTGACAGGGTGCCGATAGTGTGGTTCCAGGACACGTCGGGCATAGACGTCGGTGACATAGCGGAGAAAGCCGAACTGCTGGGACTCGGCCAGTCCTTGATCTACTCTATTGAACAGACCGATGTGCCCATGATGCTCGTGGTGCTGAGAAAAGGAACAGCGGCCGCGCATTACATCATGGGTGGACCTACGGCGAATAACCATTGCGCGTTTACGCTGGGGACTCCCACCTCAGAGATATACGTCATGCACGGAGAAACCGCGTCCGCTGCTTCGTTTGCGCGCAGGCTGGTCAAGGAAAAGGACGCTGGTCGACCTCTGCAACCGGTCATCGACAAGATGAACGCCCTGGCTCAGCAGTACCACGATCAATCAAGGCCGGTATACTGCGCAAAGAGAGGATTCGTCGACGAGGTGGTTCCTTTCACCCGGATGCGGTCGTACTTGACGGCATTTGCAGGCAGTGTGTATCAGAATCCGAATTCCATTTGCCCGCATCATCAGATGATGCTGCCCCGGATAATCAAAGGATAGTTTGACGACCCGGCGCGCCTTCTTCGTGCGTGAAAGTTGGCGCCACGAGGGAGACGGATGCGCGAGAGCCTGAAACGCGAGTTCATTGACATATTAGGCGCGGACAGAGTCACAGACAGCCCGGAGGATCTTGTCGCGTACTCCTATGACGGGTACACTGTGGAACACTGTCCGGATCTCGTTCTCTTCCCGGAATCAACGGCTGATGTGGCAGCGGTGATGGAGATTGCACATCGGGAAGAGATTCCGGTGACTCCTCGGGGATCCGGGACGAACATAGCCGGGGAGAGCATTCCGTTGAAGAGCGGGATCGTTGTGGCTCTCAGTCGTATGGACAAGATCGTTTCCATCGACAAGGCCAATCTCACCGCCACTGTGGAACCCGGGGTGGTCAACTACGCTTTGCAGCAGGCCGCGGCGCAGCACAGCCTTATGTATCCGCCTGACCCCGCGTCTTGGATGGCTGCCGGCATAGGTGGGAACGTGGCTACCAACGCGGGAGGCCCCAAGACCGCCAAATACGGTGTCACCCGTGATTATCTCCTGGGTCTGACCGTCGTGCTCGCTGACGGGAAGATTCTGAACACGCATAGGACACAGGGGAAAAGCGGCTTCGGGTACGATCTCACCGATCTGATGTGCGGATCCGAAGGAACGCTGGGCATCATCACGGAAATCACGGTCCGTCTCATTCCCGCTCCTGCCAGGACGCGCACCTTGCGCGCGAGTTTCCGGAGCCTCGACGACTGTGGAAAGGCCGTTGCAGCCATAATTAGAGAAGGGATAGTCCCGGTGGCCCTGGAACTCATGGACAAGGTGATTGTAGCGGCCGTGGAATCGGTGGCCCACATGGACCTGCCGATCGACGCGGAAGGAATGCTCCTTATCGAACTGGACGGGGAAGAGGAGGCTTTGGATGCCCAGATCAAGACCATCGAGGCGGTCCTCCAGGAAAACAACGCTTCGGAAATAATCGCGGCCCGTGACGAGAAGCATGCGGAGGCTCTGTGGCGAGCACGGAGGGCGGCTTTCGCTGCAATGGCCGGTCTGAGGCCGAATACCGTGACCGAGGACGCTACCGCGCCGGTGTCCAGCTTGGCGCACATGATCCGCAAGACCAGAGAGATAGGGGAGCGGTATCAACTCCAAATCGGGGTGTTGGCCCATGCGGGCGACGGCAACCTGCATCCCCTGATATGCTTCGACCAACGTGACAGCGCCGAGGTTGAGAGAGTCGAGGCCGCGTCGGAGGAAATATTCCGTGAAGCCCTGGCAGTCGGGGGCACTCTTTCCGGGGAGCACGGGATCGGTCTGGCCAAGTCGCGGTTTCTTCACCTGCAATTGGACAATGTGGCTATGAGTGTTACCCGGAGCGTAAAAACAGCACTGGACCCGATCGGAATATTGAATCCGGGTAAGTTCGTCTGAACCGCCGGCGAAAGGTGAATCGACGGCAGCTCGGACATTGCAACGAGACCAGACAAGGAAGGGGTTTGACAGATGAAAGTGAATCCTCCGAAGGTGATCATCTGGTGGATATCATGCGCTTGCGCTGCAATCGGGGTATTGTCCGCTTTGAAGATCATCATTGTTCCTGCCCTTACGCCGTACCTTTTCTGGGTGGTGGTGCTGGGCCTGATCCTTCTGCTCTTGGCCACGGTTCTGCCCGGGTTATAAGGGGAGCAGTCATGTAGCCGAGGCATCGAACCTCTTGTTGTTTCGGTACCCGGACGTAACCATTCAGTCTTTGGAGGGGCGACGGGAACGACCACGTTCCTAACGGATGGCAAGAGGGCGCACACACAGGTGCGCGCCGTACACTCTGCCCCACGACGGGTCTGGGCTCAGACGTAGGGGCAGACCCCGGATCGGAGTCCGGGGCAGGCTATATGTGTCTGCCCTTACCTTCAAAGCCCCCCGAAACTGAATGGTAACGGCCCGACAGTCTTTTTGCTTGCCAGTAGCGATCTTTCCGTATAGGTTCTTGCCAGAACGCTTTAGTTCAATTCAATCAAACGGAAGGGGTAGGGACAATGAAACTGAATGCGCCCAAGACGATCACATGGATCATATGTGTCATCTGCGCCGTAATCGGAATCTTGGCGGCGTTGAACATCTTTGTGCTGCCGTTCCTGGCGGCCTACGTTCTGTGGATTGTTATCGGAGGTCTGGTGCTACTCCTCCTGGCAACCCTGCTTCCAGGCTTGTAGACCCTGACGCAGGGAAGCTCATACTGAGCCTTTTCCATGAGCGGGGGCACCGAGTGCAGCGCTGCGGTGCTAGTGTGTGCCCGATGCCCCAAGAAGCTCAGACTTTAGTGTTCAGGGCTTCGATGGGATCAAGCTGTGCCGCCTTCCACGCTGGATAAATGCCGAAGATTATTCCAATGGCGACAGAGAAGGCCAGCGAGACAGCCATGTATTCCACTACGAAAGCCACGGGCATTCCGCTGATTTCGCCGATCGCTTTTCCAACGGTCACACCCAAGAGCAGCCCCAGCAACCCTCCTAGAATTCCCATGAACGAGGACTCAATCAGAAATTGAACCAGAATGTCTTTTCTCCGGGCTCCCACGGCTCTACGTATTCCGATTTCCCCCACCCTTTCCCTCACAGATAGGAGCATCACGCCAAGTATCCCCACACCGCCTATCAGCAACGAGATCAAAGCGATACCAGCCACCAGAACGCTGAATGTCCTGGCAATCGAGGTTTCCGCGTCTATTACGTCAGCCTGATTCTGGATCGTGAAATCATCTTCCTTCCCTTCTGGCAACCGATGTCGCTCCCTCAGCAGCCACCGGATCTGTTCTTCCGCCTTACGAATCTCCTCGAATCTCTTGGCCTCGACGTAGATGTTGCTCAAGTGCGTTAAGTTCATGAGCCGACTTAAGGCTGTTCGCAAGGGAATGAAGATCTGGTCGTCCTCGTCTTCTCCCTGAATTTCGCCTTTGGATCCGGTTACCCCTATCACGCGGAATGATACCTTTCCGATTCTGAAAGATTCACCGATTGGGTCCCGTCCTGAGAAGAGGTTCTGAACTACCGTAGGTCCGACAACACAAACCCGTGCCATGGTCCTGTTTTCGTCGTGGCTGAAGAAAGAACCGGATCGAATTGAGAGGTTACGCACCATCCGGAAAGCTGGAAGGGTTCCGACAATCTTCGTTGTGTAAGAGATACTCTCGTATTTTACCGGGAGTTTCTTCCAGTGAACGGGAGCCACCCGTTTCACGGCATCACATTCCTCCTCAATGGCCCTGGAATCCTTTCGGGTAAGGTTTGTCATGATGATCAACTTGCCTTGTCTGCCCTTGAGAGCGCTGGATCGACCGGCGTTGACGATCAAGAGGTTCGACCCCATCCCCTGAATCTGTTCCATTACGGCACGCTCGGCGCCCCTGCCGACCCCGACCATGGTGATGACCGCGGCTACGCCGATCATGACGGCCGACAGTGCCAACACTACTCTCATACGGTGAGCCGTAAGGGATCTTATGGCGATTCGTGTCCCCCGAAAGGGTTTCATATGGCCTCTCCGGAAAAGCGTACCTAAGCGACTCTTCTACGAGCATGACGCAGCCAACGGTCCTCGTGGCCCAGGATTCGAGGGCCGGCTACTTTACTGCAACGCATCCACGGGGTTCAGTCCGGCGGCTTTCCTGGCAGGTTGGATGCCTGCAAGGAGCCCGACCAGCAGTGCGCTCAGCAGCCCCAAGGCAATGGGTTGCCACATAAGCGTTGAAGGCGCTCTCATAAAGAATGAGAGACCCTTGAGCCCTAGGAGTCCCAGTATGCTCCCAATGATTCCGCCCCCTATTGCGACAAAAAGGGATTCTATGAGGAATTGAATCAGAATATCCTGTTTTCTTGCTCCAACGGCCCTGCGAATTCCTATCTCCGCTCTTCTTTCGTTGACGCCGACAAACATGATGTTTGCGATGACGATTGCGCCTACGACAAGTGATATTGCTGAAACAAGGACCAAAAAGAGCGTGAATGATGAAGAAACTTTGGAGGCCATCGCCATGACCTGTTTCGGGGTCGTTATGGTGAAATCATCCGCCATTCCATCCTGAAGATGGTGCCTCTCTCTGAGGAGCGGGCGCAGATCCTTGATCGTGGCGTCCAGTTGTGTTGGATCTTTAAGAGCAACCTTGATCATAACCAGGTGATCATGGTTGAAAACTCTCTTCTGCCCGGTAGACAGGGGAATGAGGATTCGCCCGTCCATGTCCACTCCAACGGGAGAGGTTCCTCTCTTTTCAAGAATTCCTATGACCTTGAATGGCAGGTTGTTGATGAGTATCTGCTCGCCGATGGGGTCCTGGTCTTCAAAAAGGTCTTTGACCATTGTTTTGCCTATAACCGCGACTCTGGCGAGGCGAGAAATATCTTCGTCGGAGATAAACCTTCCCCGCGCCGTATGGGTCTTCCATACTGAGGTCCAGTTGGGATTGGCACAGACGAGGATGGCATAAGAACTGAGGCTTCCGCGCTTGACCGAAACATCCCGGCGATTGATCTGGGGAGTGACCTCCCTTACGTTACTAAGTTCGGCTTCTATGGCCTCAGCGTCTTTCACTGTGAGAGTGGTTACGTCCAGGGTTCTGAAGACACCGAGCTTTTTTCCGGAGCCGGCGTGGACGACAAACTGGTCGAATCCAAATTTGCCGACTTTCTTCATGACTTTTGCCTTGGCTCCAAGGACGGAGGAGACGATTATGGTAAGGGTGGCGACCCCTATTATGATCCCGATCATCATCAGGAAGGTGCGGCTCTTGTTGTCCCCCATTGCCGCGACAGCCTGTTTCCCCATCCGAAAGAACTTCATTTCGCCACCTCCGCTGAAACAGGATTTGTCGTTCGGTCAGCGACAATCTTGCCGTCCTTCATCTCAATAATGCGATCCGACTGAAGAGCTATCTCTGTGTCATGAGTTACGACCACGAGCGTTCGGCCGTTGCGATGGAGTTCTTTGAAGATTTTCATCACTTCCTTTCCGGATGTGGAATCCAGGTTCCCGGTCGGCTCATCTGCAAAGATGATCCGTGGGTCATTTATCAAGGCCCTCGCGATAGCCACCCGCTGTTGTTGCCCACCCGACAGCTCTCGCGGGAGATGCTCGACTCGATCCCCCAAACCAACGTCGTTCAAAGCAGCGATCGCCTTTTCTCTCATGTTGGAATCCGTATCACTGTAAATGAGGGGCAGTGTCACATTTTCCCAAGCCTTCATTCTGGGCAAGAGGTGAAAGGACTGGAAGACAAACCCTATTTTCTTGTTCCTTGTGGTTGAAAGCTCGTCGTCATCCATTCCCTCCACAGAGACACCATCCAAGGTGTAGGCGCCGCTCGTGGGTTTGTCAAGACACCCCAGTATGTTCAATAACGTGCTCTTGCCCATCCCTGATGGCGCCATTATGGAGACGAACTCTCCTTCACTGATTTTGAAACAAATGTCTTCAAGAACGCTCATTTCCTGGTTATCCTTCACGTACACTTTTGAAAGGCCGTCGACCTCTATCATCAATTTCCTCCTTGCAATGCCATTTCATCGGACACTTCGCCTATAATCACAGAATCTCTTTCCGTAAGACCCTCAAGAATTTCGGTGTAAGAAGAGCTCTTCCAGCCGGTCTTTACATAACGTTTTTGGGGTGTTGCGCTGACCAACAAATAAACAAATCTCTTTCCTCCTTCTCGGCGGAGAGCCCTGTTGGGGACGGTCAGGACGCTTTTTCGCTTATCCAGATAAACGAGGACGTCGGCCGTCATGTCGGGCCTCAATTTCTCATCCCTATTGTCCACGCTGACAGTGGTGATGTAGTAAACAACATTGTCCTGGATGGAGGCCGAAGGATAAACCGACGTAACCTTCCCTTTGAAATCGGCTCCCGGGTACGAGGCAACAGTGAAAACTGCTTCCTGCCCTGTTCGAACATTGCCGATGTCGTTCTCGTCCACATATGCCCAGACCTCCAGGCGGCTCAGGTCTATGATTTTCATGAAAGTGGGAGCATTCAATCCAGTCGTCACCGTCTCGCCCTGAATAGTGTTGACAGATGCCACAGTGCCGTCAATGGGAGCCGTGAGGGTGGCGTAGGAGAGTTGAGTCTTTGCGATAGCCAATTCAGCTTTGGCCTTTTCCACTCTGGCCTTCGCGACCTCATATCGAGATGTGGTCGTGTCGAACCGCTGTGATGATATTGTATTCTTTTCAGCAAGTTGGCTGTCGCGGGCAAGATCCTTTCTCAGGCGCTCCGCCTCGGCTTCGGTTTCGGCAAGGACCGCCTCCTGAAGCCTGACCCTTGCCTTGAGGTCTTCCTGTTCCAGCCTTGCTATGATCTGTCCTTTGGATACCCTTTGTCCGACCTTGACGGGCAACTCGACAACCTTTCCCGGAACTCTCGATCCAACCTTGACCTCAGCCCCGACCACAGCCTTGACTATGCCGGTGGCCTGAACGGTTGCTCCAAGGTCTCGACGCTCCACCCCGGCAGCGCGAAACTCTTCTTGTGTCTTGGCCGGAGAGAGAGCACTGTAAGAGTACAGCCCGATTGAGACTACGGTTGCCAAAACGACAAATAGGGCTATCGAGGTCTTGTGCTTCATGCTCGTCCCTCTCGGCATTACCTGCTGGTCTCGGCACGAAACCAGTTTCTACTTTTGTGAGATAGCCCGCCTGGTTTCACGTGAATCGGGAAGACTTGCTCAACGACCGGGCTTCACATCGCCATAAGGCCCTCTGCCACTGCCGGGAGTGCATACCCCGGACGCGGGGCCGCAGTTCCGGATGTACCGCGCAAACTTGTTCCTGGCATCCGGAGGGAGAGATTCAGATATCTTAATTAGTGTACCAATGGTCATTTCACGAATTCGACCATGAAGACGGTTGATCTCCCTGAGTCGCTCCGTTATGGCTTCCACGTCGATACGGTCAACCACGATAGATTCTTTCATTTCGGCTCGGGTGAGATCGAACCTACGTTTCAGATCAATGATTTGAGGCCGCTTTTCGTCTATGAGCCTTATGATCCTAGCCAGTTGATCAGGTGCAAGACCAAGATCCTCCTTCAGGAACTTCTTCATGGGCTTTTGACCCAGCGAGATTTCAACGGGACTCGCTTGGGCCTTTGCCCAAAAAAAGATAAGACTTCCGGCAGTCGCTGCATTGACCGCCAGGGAGAACGCCAGCAGTGTGACCAGGACCGATCTATTCATGGTCTGCCTCCTCCATTGTCTTGCCAAATATGGCTAAAGGCCACGGACTGGCTCTGGGCTCCAATCTCTCCAAGGGTGAACAGATCATAGGACGGCTTCGCTGGACTGACCTTCGCCAATCCCGCTATGTTGTGGCCTGCCAGGCCCCCAATGCAAAGCCCGATCACCAGAATGCCTGTCGTGACTACGGCCCTATAACGGCATGAAAGGAAGCTGATCAGGGCTGAAACCCCGCGGCCGGAATGTTGCCGCATCCTCTCAGAGACAGAGGCGGTGATTCTCTGAGAAAGGAAGTCAGGCACGGGAAGCTCAGGGGACTCATTGAGCAGAGCGCCTACTGCTCTCAATCTTGCTTCCAGGATTTGGCAATGGCGGCAGACTTCAAGATGGCGAAGAAGGTCGGCTTCTCCTTCATTGCTCAACTCACCTTCAAGCCACTTTGAGATTTCGACTGCCCATTTCCGACACCGCATTTCTATAGCCTCCTATTGCTTATACGGGCTCACTCTATGAAACCATGCGGTTGTTCTGAAAGAAAGTTACAACTTCAACAATGTCGCTAAGTTCCGCTTTGCACGTGCAAGGAGGGACTCCACTGAGGAGACGGACTTGCCCAACACCACTGCGACCTCCTTTGTAGACATGTCTTCATAGTATTTCAGGATGATCGCGGCACGTTGTCTTTCCGGAAGATCCTGAAGCAGTTCCAGCATCATTTGTTGTTTCTCTTGGGCTGCCAATCGGTCTTCCTGTGTAGGAGACCCGTTGACAACCATCTCTGGTACAAACGCCTCCTGAGTGGCGTGGTCTCCGAGATGAGGGGTCGTGGATTTGCGGTGAGAATACGGTCTGGCGAGGTCAATGCTGACATTCCGAACGATGGTGAACAGCCAAGTTTTGAATGACCTTCCAGTGGTGTATCTCTTCGCGTGAAAAAATAGACGCAAGAAAGCTTCCTGAGCTACGTCCTCTGCCAGCGACTCGTCGCCCGTATAGCGCACGGAGAACCGATAGATCGAAGGCGAGTAGCGCTCCACAAGAATCCGCAAGGCATTCTCGTCGCCTTGTGCCAGCGCACGTATCAGTTGTTCGTCCGACAGAGATGTCATCTCATCGCTCCAAGGGCCGGCTCAGTGTACCCGCTCGGATTCGTGCAATAATTCACGCTATGCCGGTTTGGCTGGTTGAGAAGTGGGGAGCTTATAGCAAGTGTCAAAGAAGTTGACCGACATTTCATACGGCTTCGCCATCAAATGGGTAATTTGCCTATGTGCGGGCAACACCGTTCAATAAGACAGAACTTTTGGCAACTGCTTTAACATCGTGCCGAAGTGCAATGATTTTCGGAGCGCATCGTCTTGTAAATCCAAACTCCGGTCGGAAGTGGAGACGCGAGCATGGTGTTCCGGTGGGTTGTTCGGCGATTCCGGCTATCAGATCACCCGGGTCCGGGTGAATCTTGGGCTGCCCAAGCAGAGTCGTCGGTATCGGGAATCTGTGTCAACACGGCCAGCGGTACTGCTTCGACCTTGCGGTAGACTTCCGTTGGTTGTTTGGACACCCCATCAACTGTCAGCAGATCCTCAACGCGAATTCCGAAGTGTCTCTCGTTTTCTCTCAGATAAGGGACAATGAGGTCCCAGTCTTCGTCGGTCAATTCTGCGAATTGCCCTCCATTGAGTTGTTCCTGGACCATTGCCTTGTGTGGATCTCGAACGAACAGTGCTCCGCCGGACGCGAGGGAGAATAGGTTTGATCCCGGATAAGGACGCTCACTGAAAGTAATGGCGCCGTCTTCATCCATAGTCAGAGCGTTGACGATCACGAAGCCGCCGCCTTTCAGGGGATCTCCCGCCATGAAACTCTCTGCGAGGAAGTCCAGAGCGGTCCCATTGATTACTACTCTCGGGTTGCCCGCCGCGTTGATGAGGGGCCTGCCTGCCGCGTTTCCGAGTACATATGTGGTCCCGCCTTTTGCGCCGTACATGAAACACTGCCCCGCGTCTCCGTGAATCACGAGCAGACCGCGCTTCATGATTTGGCCTATCTGATCCTGCGCGTTGCCGTGGATGTGGACCTCCATTCCGTCAATCCCGCTGGCCACATAATCCCCCGACGACCCGTACAGGTCGATTCTGACGCCGTCCGTCTGTGGACCGAGTCCGCATGACTCGAACCGTTGTCCCCGAAGGTCGAATAGGATGAACTTCTTCCATCCCAGCCTGAATGCGTCAGCCACGAGCACCGCGTCGCATTCATCACCCTCCGGTTCAAAATCGCAGGCATCAATGACGAGCACACTTTCCACAGCCACGGGAGGCCTCAGTTTCCGTCGGGTTCGGTAGTTCACCAGGCCGTACCGGCCCATGCCTGCAGCGTCGGTTATGGGTGGAAGAGATTTGAATATTCGGTTCAGGCTGAGAGAGACAACGGCAATCAGGGCTGAACGCTTGAGTCCCCCTAGTGGAAAGCGTCTGTCCAATACCAGGGTCAGGCCCTCAATAACGGTTTGCAGCGTTTGATCGTCCCTGGACGCGGCGCGCTCGAGTCTTCCGGTCATCCACCTGAGGGTGTTGTAGTCCCATTGTCTCGTGTGAATGGTGAACAGATCGAGAATCTTATGTGGGTCCCCGAAGCCCAAAGTTTGGGATAATATTGGCTGCAGTTCCGTGTCATAGTTGTCGGGTCTCACAGTCTTGCGGGACATGTCCAGGGGCTTCTTGGCCTCAACCGTGACTTGTCCTCCGAATTTGTCGAAGCAACTAAGATCTCGTTCGCCGGCTTGGTTGGGAGAGACGTTGAAGATGAATGTTCCACCGTCGGAGGCTGAACCACCTCTTGCATTCCAATACTTGTCGGCTACCGGACTGAACCGGGGATCTTCCGATGCCAGGGATCTGAGGGTGGCGTCGATAGCCTGCTTTTCCGAGCAGATCAAGGCAATTTTCACTTCGCCTTCGTAAAGGGCGAAAACCTGGGGTCGGAGCATGGCAGTGTCCGTGATTCCCAGCAGCTGGAATGTATCGGACTCGACGACGTTTCGAGCGATAATGAAGAACCACGGTCCGTCAGGTGAGGCATGGACATGGGTGGCCTGGATATGATCGTACATCTCCTGTTTGTCGGGCGGCAGGAGGTCGAAATCAAGTTCGCCGGTCGGCGCCAGGGCCTCGATTATCGCTTCCAGTGGATATCCGTATTCCCTGTTCCACAAATCAAACAGATGAACGCTAACCTCTGTGTCGGTCATGAACAGTGGAATCCTACCCCGCTGCTTCAGATAATCCGCGGTCGCGTGGTAGTTGGCGAAGTCCCCATTGTGAACCAGGGCCTCGTTGAGACCGGTGAACGGATGTGCGCCCCCGGGATGCCACACCCTTCCACGGGTGGGATATCGTTGATGGGCAATCCAGACGTGGGCTTCGAAATCTTCCAATTTGTAATATTGGACCACATGTTCCGCGTAACCCACGATTTTCAGGATCATCACATTGCGGCCATGGGACATTACAAATGCAGCCTGTCTGTCGTGCGAAGCATAGAACTGTTGGTTCAGCCGAAAGGTGTTCCGAAAGACGAATTCGTCCTCGGCAAATCTCCGAGGCGCTTCCCTGAGCCCGTTTCTTTGGATGAAATCATCGAGTACGTCAGGCTTGACGCGAACAAATGCCCTCCAGATCTCAGGGGGCCTCACTCCCAGGCCCGCAATGTCCCTGAAGTCGGAAAGATGCTCGACAACCGCTTCCGTTGTTACGTCGAAGACCGGGGTGACACAGCTCTCCTTAAGGCCGTCGAGACACCCGGGATCCAGTAAAGCCACGTTGAGCAAATAGTGAGAATCGAGCACTTCTTGGCTGACTCCGAGTATATCCGGATTCAACCCTACCGCTGCAATGCCGCCACCCTTGCCGTTGCCCCGGTTGTGCATGCGAACCGAGGGCTCAAATATGTGTCTGCCAGCAACGGGAATGCTGCAAGCGAATCCGGTGACCCCGCAACCTCCTTCATCGGCTGCCTTGAGGTTCCTTGAAAAGTCCGCGGGTCCGAATTCTTCAATTCGGGAGGAAATGACCTTTTCAGCAAGGGAACCGCTACATTTCATATTCCACCTCACTTGACCGGCCCCCTGATGTCGTCGTCCGGCGCCTCGGAATTGTAGTCCAGATGGGCCAGTGTGTCTGTTCTTCCCACCAGTTCACGAATGTTCTGCATCCCAAGGCGGTAGAGAATCTCCCTCAACTGGTCGCACCAGCAGCTGAGCAGATTGATGACGCGCTGAGTTCCCCATTCAAGATCCATAAGCCCCACAAGTTCCTGGTCGGTTGTGGCAATACCCCGCGCACACCCTCGACCACTTTCGCAATTGGTGCAACGTACGCACTCCAGGGCCACGAGCTCGGCCGTGCCCGTTACCACGCCGTCCGCGCCAAGCGCAATGGCCTTTGCGATGTCGTGAGCCGTTCGGATACCACCGGAAGCTATCAGGGTCATCTGGTCCCGGACTCCTTCGTTCAACAGAAAGCGGTGGACCTTGGGTATCGCGTACTCAACGGGCATTGCGATATTCTTCTTGGCCACGTCCGGGGCCGCGCCTGTTCCACCATAGGACCCGTCAATATGAATGATGTGTGCGCCCGCGTAGTATGAGCCGACAGCGACCATGTCCACGTCGGTGGGGGTTGATACCTTGACCGAGACAAGGGCCCTGGGATTGATGGCCTTGATCCAGTCCACGTGCTTCTTGTGGTCCTCCACCGAGTAGACCGAGTGAAAGGGGAAGGGGCTGAAAAGCGACGATCCCGGCACAGTCTCTCGTATCCTTGCCACCGCGTCGGTTACCTTGTCTCCCAGTAGGTGTCCGCCTAGTCCGGGCTTGGCGCCCTGAGCGTACTTGAACTCAACGATCTTGACCCGTTGGATCGTATCTTCACGAACCCCGAAAAGACCGGTCGCCACCTGCGTGATAACGTAATCGTCAAAGGGGTACAGGGTCTCGGGATATCCTCCCTCTCCGGTACAGGTACGGGAATCGAACGCGGCAAAAGCTCGAACTCTGCTCACCATGGTCATCTGGCTGACGGAGCCGAAGGACATGCCGCCGCCATACACCGGGATCGAGATGCTCTCTTCAACGCGGCCGTCATCTCTTTTGTTCAGCCGGATTGAGATGTCTATGTTGTCTCTTTCCAGAGAGGGCTTCGGCGGTTTCTTGGGAAATCGGATGCGCAGTTTGTCAAATCCACCGCGGGTTTCTCCGATCCGGTATTCCAGGTCGTGCTTGGGGAGTCTCCCTGTTTCAGCCATGTACCAGGTGCTCATTATGAGGTCCGCGCTCCATCTCTTGTCTCCCAGCGTCTTGGCGCTCGGATTCATTCCGACCCTGATAGCGCGTTCCGGACAGTTTAGAACACAGCGACTTGACTTCCTGGAGCAGTCAAGTCCCAGACAAAGATGATCCAAGGGAGGAAGTATCCTGTCACCCTGCGCCTCGAACACGTTCTCGGGGCAGACCGCAACACACTTGAGGCAATCGCTGCAAGCGTCGGAGATGACCACGCTGTACATTCCGATCGACTGGCGAAACCTTGATCGCGTGTTCACCACTTTCGCGGGTGGAATTTCACTCCATGCGCTCTTGTAGTCCATATTGTATCGTTCCTATGGAAATGGCCTTAGTCCCAAATGGCGGCCGCCCCGCTGCTGGAAGGGCTCAACCGGACAAGAGGGCGACGCATGCGTAGCCCCTACGCCGGGGACCCGCGATTTTGCGGATATTATTATGTTTCATTGTGCCTCGATTTCCAAGCATGAGCGGTCCTTCTCATACCATTTCGCGAATATTATGGTAATCCGGGTTTGCCGCGAGAGAGGTCTGTGTCAACAAGCAGTCCGTGGCTTCGCCTCGGACATACGCATTAGGAGCGCGCACGCTGCGCCTGGATTCGAAGGGGGAGACCATCTCCCCCTTCGAGCATCCCCCATCGTAGGCCCCGAGATTATGCTTGCTAAATGGCGAAGCGGTATCAGGACCCGCGTTCGCTGAAAATCCTCCCGAACGTGTCGGCCTCCAGATCTTCAATAAACATTAGCCGACCTTGTTCACCTCTCAGCCTTCTAGCCTCACGGATACCCATTGCTCCCATCATTTCCAGGAGTTGGTTATGCCATGCGCCCATAAGATTGACCATTCGCTGAGTTCCCCATCCGGCCTCGATCCCGGCAATGTCCACTGGACACTCCCCTCCGTCTAGGCAGTTGCGGCATACTCGGCACTCCAGTGCTATCAGCAACGGTATGTCTACTCCCACGAGGTTGGCCCCGCAAAGACAAGCCTTGGTCACATGTTCGGCCATGGCGATTCCACCACTGGCGATAAGGGTGACCTCATCCCTCAGACTCCCGGACAGGAGGGCCGTGTGAATGGACCTTATGGCGTCTTTCAGGTGTTGACTGCCGTCCGATCCGATCACGTGTCCGCGTTCATCTGCCACCACGTGAATAACGTCGGCTCCCGACCCGGCAAGTTCGATCGCTCTGCGCGTGCTACCCGTTTGGGCGGGCACGCGGATGGAAACAATGAGATCAGGCCTGCTCTCCTTCAAGGATACGGTCCGGTCCCGGACTTCCCGTCCGTCCGGGATCTCCACCAAGGCGTACGAACCGAGGCGGTCAGCACCCAACCGGTCGGTTTCAAGGAAAGGAATCAAATTCGCGCCCAATCCCGACAGCCCGTTCAACTCATGCTCAGGGACTACCATGAGGGTGCCGAGTCTCGATGCCGCAAGCGCCATGGCCCGCCACACATGGGGCGAGAAGTCGCCGAACGGCAGGATGTCAAAGATCACGGGGATAGGAATCCTCACGAACGGCAAGCGTGGGGTGAGCAGTTTTCCCGTGTCGTCGAATTCCAGTCTTGAAGATTGGCGGCCGATATCCACTACAGTGGAGATATATTCCCTACCGTGAATGCCGTCTCGTGTGGGTCGGACTATCTCGCTCATGTCGGTCCACATGGAGTCAAACCCGGGACCTGAAAACGCGCCGCCATATCCGGCGCCGGAAACAGGAATCTTGCCCGTCTCGGCCTGACGCCAATTGATGGTGATGATTTCCGGGGTATACACGTCATCCCCGAGCGCCTCCCACTCCGGATTCAGGGTCTTGTGAATGAGTCTTTGTGGGCAACCCTGAACGCACCGCATGCAGTTCTTGCACAACTCATCGATGGTGTCGGCCATAATTTCGGTGGAAAAAGATCTCTTCCGGTACACATCGTATATGCACGTTTGTTTGACGCAAACAGGGCACTTCAGACAGCCTTCACCCCAGTCAACGATTCCGGATCTTCCGATGGTGGGATATCGGCTCGGGGTTTCCTCAACGTCTATGTGATATTTCTTAGGCATTTCGTCATTCTCTCAATTTGGAGCACACATCCCGGATTGGGAATCTCGGAGATGACACGCAGCGATCTGAAGCCCATTCAGACGGCAGGTCTTTCACTGAGGCCTGCGGTCTCAAGGATCTCCGGCACCTTTTCCTCCCATTCAATGGCCATCAGGTGAATCCCGGCTACTCCGTTCATTTCACGAACTATTTGAATAGTCTCCACCGCTATCTTGATACCTTCGTCCGCCTGTCTTTCTTTGGGTGTCTCCGACATCCTCTTGATCAGTTCGTCCGGAATATCCATGCCCGCAACGTTGTCGGCCATGTACCGGGCCATTCCGACGCTCTTGAAGGGCGTGATCCCGGCCAGGATGCTCACCTTTTCGGTCAGTCCCAGATCCACGGCCTGCTTCATGTACGACTCGAAACGTTCCAAGTTGAAAATGCACTGTGTCTGAACAAAGTCCGCTCCGGCCTCGACTTTTTTCTTCAGCCGGACAACCCGCCACTCCGCGGGATCGGCAAACGGATTGACTGCGGCCCCGATAAACATCCTGGGAGCTTCGTCAACATGGTCTCCACCGATTATCTTGTTCTCGTCTCGCATGTCCTTGACGGTTCTCACGAGCTGAATCGAATCCAGGTCGAACACTCCCACGGCCTCTTTTTGATTGCCGAAGCACTGGTGGTCTCCGGTCAGGCAAAGAACATTCCGGATTCCAAGCGCGTACGCTCCAAATAGGTCGCTTTGAAGAGCAATGCGATTCCTGTCACGGGTTACCATCTGGAGCACGGGCTCATGTCCCAGCGCCTTCAGGATGGAGCACGCCGCGACTGATGACATCCTCACAATCGCGGTCTGATTGTCCGTAACGTTCACCGCGTCCACACAACCGAGCAAGGAGCGACCCTTGCGTTCCAGAACCGACACGTCGGAACCCTTGGGTGGCCCGCATTCGGCAGTGACTGCGAAATGTCCGGCCCGAAGTACCTTCTCCAAATTGCTCTTACTTTTCACGACTTCTGATCCTCCCTGACAACTCGGCGTGGGCCTCCTGAATGGGAAGACGACCAGTTGACCGGCGGCACGTATTCGCTCAACCGATCCAACTCACCCAGGGCCTCCAGGCGACGTATTATCATGTCCCATCCGCACAGTATGTCCGGGTTGACTTCACATCGGCCGGCCTTTGATCCGCCACATGGACCGTTCATGAGCTTCTTGGAGCAACGCGTCACAGGGCAAACTGCGCCGAAATGGCCGAGCTTGCACCGGCCGCAAGCCAGGCAGTTTTCCTGCCAGACGCCTCTTATTTCCGTTTCACCTATGAAGAGAGTGTCCAATGCCGGAATTATAGGTTTGTCAGTATACACCCTGGCAAGCGCCTGCACCCCCGCGCCACATCCAAGGGACAGTACCGCGTCGTGTTCGGGAACCTGGCTCGCGATACCGTGGATGAATTCAACCACGCATTGTCGGTCAAGACACGCTTCGGTTATCTTGGGATCCCGTCCATCCTTCCGGTAGGAAAGCCTAAGTGCAGCCGCGAGCATCACAGTCTCTCTTTGACCGCCCGCCGCGCACTCGGCCACGCACGAGTCGCACCCGACTACCAGTATTGATGAATACCGGTCGATCATCTTTCTGATTTCATTGATCTCTTTGCGCTCCGCAACTATCACGGTCTTCCTCCTTGGATGGATAACATGGAACCGTGTTTTCTCAGGCTCCGATCGACACAAAGCCTTTCCTCGGTTCCAATGGACCGGTTCCAACTTGTCTTCGAGAAAAAATCGTCAACCTTCGGATGATTGTGCGACGGTGGGGAAGTGCCCGAAGGATTGCAATCTTGACGAAAATTCCTTGACTATCCTGTCCACCTCGTCCCGATCCATCGGAGGAGCATGGACAAATTCGAGCCGCTCCGGTTCTATGCCGATCTCCCTAAGCCAGGTCCGGGCATAGTCCAGACGCCTGTGAGATCTCATGGACCCTTCAAAATACCGGCAGGCCTTTTCCGCGCACGCAAGAACCAGGACTCCCTGTACCCCTCCGGCCAATGTGCTCAGAAGGTGGTGCGCCTCCATCTTGCCGGAGCACGGAATTGAAACCAACTTCAGGCCCGGCCTCGAACGGGCAAATTCCTTGTGTTGTCCGTTTTCGAAGAGCCTCAAGTTGCGGCAATAGTATAAGACCATGTTGGTCGGGCTGTTCTTCATCCTCGTCTTTCTTCCCTACTTTTCAGCAAAATCGCCAGCCTTCTACTGTGCCATGACGAGGCCGGCCATTTCAAGTGTTTTTTGTTAGGAAGTCTCGCAGAGACCTCGTACTAAGTTGCGTTCAAAGAAGTACAGTACAGGTGAGGGACCGAGTCTCAAAATCCCCCTAACCCCCCTTTTTCAAAGGGGGGGACCCGAACGACCCCCCTTTAGCAAAGGGGGGCAGGGGGGATTTCTCCCTTCCGGACTTGAGCCATATGTTCCCTCTTTGAAAGCGCATTGGTATCAGATCGTCCTGCCGGCATACTCCCCCGGTCGGCGCACCAGTTAGCGCCGGGTCTCTCACCTGCGGGATTCGTAGGGGATAACGAAAACCTTCTCCTCATGTAAGAAAACCGTAACATTCCGGCCCTTCTCAAGACGCAAATCGTGAAAAACATGATTGGGGAGTTCCGCCTCAAGAGTTCTTTGGCATGCCGAGAAACAGTGTGGCCGAACCGTAACGAGAAATGAGGCCGCCTTGTCGAGAATAGTTTCGATCACTCCACCTATCTTGTTGTATGAGGCCTTGGCAGTATGGTCACGTCGGAGTATCTCCATGTTTTCGGACCTCACACCAAGAACGACCTTGGCGTCTACCTCAAAGTCCGGCCTGGAATGATTTGAGCAGGTCATCGCTGAAGCGCGGACGGAAGCTCCAAGTTCATCGCTAAAGACCGTCAATACATTGCCCGTGATTTCAGTTAGTTCCCCCTGGAACAGATTTCTGATCCCCAGGAATCTTGCCACTTCAAGGTCATCCGGTCGGTTGTAGATATCACCCTTATTCCCTTCCTGGCGGATTCGGCCGTCTATCATCACACTGATGAAGTCTCCAAGAAAGAACGCTTCTTCAAGGTCGTGAGTGACCATGAGTATGCTCAGGCCGTACCTTTTCAGGAGATCCTTGAGCAGAAACCACAATTCCTTTCTGAGGCTCTCGTGGAGGCTGGAGAGAGGCTCATCCAGAAGGAGATAGCTGCACTCCGATGCAAGGGCCCTGGCAAGCGCGACCCTTTGGCGTTCACCGCCACTGAGATTGTGCGTGGCACGGTTCAGGATGTGTTCGATGCCGAGCGAACTCACGAGTTCGTCTACGTTCGTGTCGTTCCGCGTGCCGCTGACCCTTGGGCCATAAATGATATTGTCTCGTACGGTCAAATGTGGAAAGAGAGCCAGGTCCTGGGGGACATAAGAGAGTCTTCTCCGCTCTATAGGAAGACCGGTTGAATCTACACCGTCTATCAGGACTCTGCCGGTGTCCGGTTTCCTCAATCCCATGAGCGATTCAAGGAGAAGGGTCTTCCCACTGCCTGTCGGGCCGAGGATCACATGACAGTGGGACTTCTTAACGGCCAGGGAGACCTTGTTGAGAAGGAAGTGCCCGACCTTCACGGAGATGCCGGTCGCCTCAAGCATAATGGGTATTCCTGGTCAGCAGTCTTACGGCATATAGGAGGGTGATACCAATTGAAATCAGTATGAGGATGAGCGCAACCGTTCCCTCAATGTCAGCGGTGGAGAGCCTCATGAATATGGCAATGGGGAGAGTTTCCGTATTCATAGCCATTGACCCGGCCACGGTCATGGTAGCTCCGAATTCGCCCAGCGCCTTTGCCCAGGTGAGTATGGACGCGGCAAGGATGCCTCTCTTGCTCATTGGTAGGGTTATGGTAAGAAATGCCTTGGCAGGTGTGGCGCCAAGAGATCTGGCCACGGCCTCGTACCGCACGGGGATCTCATCCATAGCAGCCTTTATGAGCCTTGTGGCAATCCCGCAGGTGGTCACGAACTGTGCCAGGATAATGCCATAGACCGTGAAAACAAATTGCTGCCAATTTGTTTGTATCCACTCGCCGACAGGGTTGTTGAAGAAGATGAGTATCATTGCTCCCAGCGCGGCGGGAGACACTATCATCGGAAGTTCCAGCATCGTGTCCACGATACCCCTGCCGGGAAACGCGAAACGGGAAAGAGCAAAAGCAGAGGGAACCGCGACAATCACGGAGATCAGCGTGGCAACGCTTGCGGCCAGAATACTTAGCTGAATGGAAAAGAGAGCCCTCTCGGATAGCAGCCTCTCAACGAACACGGTTCTGTCCAGGAAATAGAACAAGGACCCCACCAGGACGACGTAGAGGAAAAAGGTCATGAATGAGAATACAATGCAGAGCGCCCTGAAACTCATTTCCTGATCCATTCCTCGGGGACGACGTATTCTCCGCCTATAGGCTTGGTTTGACCTATCCAGGCCATAGCTTCATTTGGGGCCATAAAATACTGGTATTTCTTGAAGATCCTTTTGCCTTTTTCCGAAAGCAGGAAATCAATGAATTCTTGCGCGAGGGCCCTGTTTCGTGTGTATTTCGAGACTGCTATGGGAATGTACCCAACGCGTACCACCTGGGAAGGTTCGAGAGGAACAGTCTCGATTCTTTTGGGATCCCAGTGCCGGAACACTCTCCATCCGATCACCGCGTCCACTGTCTTGAGCGATATGGCAGACGCTGTCTTGGCACAGCTTCCCGTGTAATTGATCAGATTTCGCCTGAAAGCCTTCTTCTGTTCAGGGGAGAAAGCCGATTCAACTATTTCCACCGCGTACGCGCCCACGCAAACTCCTTCAGGATTGGCTATGGCCACCTTCAGATCGCTCCGAGTAAGGTCTCGCAATGTCCTGACATTCTTTGGATTACCTTTCCAAACATTGATCGCAGGAACCAGGTAGACTATGATCTTCTCGGTCTCCCCGAGAACCACCCCTTTCTTCTTGGCTACCTCCATGTAGTCGGATGAACCGGGAAAATAGAGATCTCCCTGTTTCCCCAGAATCATCTGTGAGAGTACGTAACCCGATCCTCCAAAGACCACACGGACTTTCACTCCGGTGTCGGCTTCAAAGGCTTTGGCCGCCTCCTCTGTCGGGGGCTTGCTCGCAGCTCCGGCAAAGATCATGAGGCTCTCTGAAGATGAACCTCCATGTCCATGGCCCGGACTACCCACGCAAAGGGCAAACAAACCCATGAATATCAGAATCCCTCTGATTCCTCGTCCCATGCTTCGCCCTCCTTTCAGAGGCTCTGCCGATTTACGGTCGGATTCTCGCAACGGTCCTCCGTTCCATCCGCAGTGGTTATGCTGATGAAGTATTCCATATGGAGATCTCTAAGCCAAGGTCAAATGCCGGCAGGGTGCAACCCTTGAGTCACTCGGGGGCACCAGCAGGATGCCATTGCGAGCGCAGCGAAGCAATCTCCCGGGCGCTAAATATGGGGATTGATTCGTCGTTTCACTCCTCGCAATGACATACCTAAGAGAAGATCTCCCCTGCGAAACTCAAGGCTTACGGCAGGGGTCGCAGAAGGTCCAATGAGACACCACTACCTGAAAATGCGCGGTTTGTTGTTGGTACGATCATTACGATGCCCCGCGCTTTTTGAGTTCCTCGGCAAGCACTTGATTGACGACTTTCGGGTTGGCCTTGCCTTTTGTGGCCTTCATCACCTGTCCCACAAAGAACCCGAGAATCCGTTTGTTTCCCGCCAGGTACTTCTCAACCTCGCTCGGGTTGTCGTCCAGCGCTTTCTGGACGAGCTCGGTCAGTCGGCCGGTGTCCGATACTTGCACCAGGCCCTTCTTCTCCACTATTGTAGCCGGTTCCTCTCCCGTGGCCCACATCTCCTCGAACACGGTCTTGGCTATCTTCCCGGAGATTGTGCCCTTGTCGATGAGCTTGAGCAGCGCGGCCAGTCCGTTCGGGCTGACCGGACATGAAGTGATGCCTTCTTCCTCGCCCTTCAACTCTCTCATCACCTCTGTCATGATCCAATTGCTGACCATCTTGTGGTCGGGGTGCAGTTCCACGGTCTGTTCAAAATACGCGGCCAGGTCTCGTGACGCGGTCAATACACCCGCGTCATAAGCGGGTATTCCGAACTGTTCTATGAATCGTGCCTTCTTCTGCGCTGGCAATTCCGGTAATCCCTTTCTCAGATCCTCCGCCAGATCAGGCGCGACTCGCAGGGGCAACAGGTCGGGGTCCGGGAAGTACCTGTAATCATGGGCCTCTTCCTTGGTCCTCATGGATGAGGTGGTACCCGCGGATGGGTCGAAAAGCCGAGTATCTTGTACAATAGCCTGCCCTTCATTGAGCAATTCCGTTTGACGCTCGATCTCGTACTGAAGGGCCCTCTGGACATTGCGGAATGAATTCATGTTCTTCAGTTCCGTCTTGACTCCGAGCTCGGTTTGTCCTTTGGGCCTCAGAGAAATGTTTGCATCGCAGCGGAAGCTTCCCTCTTCCATGTTTCCATCGCATATTTCCAGGTACACCAGAATAGATCTGAGAGACCGTAGATACGCGGACGCTTCTTCCGGTGATCTCATTTCAGGTTCGGACACTATTTCGATGAGCGGGACACCTGTTCTGTTGAGATCCACATATGAAACAGGTTTGTTCTCATCATGGACGAGCTTTCCCGCGTCTTCTTCCATGTGAATGCGAGTAATGCCGATTTTGCGGATTTCTCCGCCTGTTTCAACCTCGACCCAGCCGTGCTCCGACAAAGGAAGCTCATACTGGGAGATCTGATAATTCTTGGGCAGATCCGGATAGTAGTAATTCTTTCGCGCGAATCGGCTGACCTCATTGATCGTGCAATGGCAAGCCAGAGCCATCTTGACTGTAAACTCCAGGGCCTTGCGATTAAAGACCGGCAAAACCCCCGGCATTCCGAGGCAAATGGGACAGGTGTTGGAATTGGGATCGTTCCCGAATCGGGTGGTGCATCCGCAGAACGCCTTGGAGTCGGTGAGAAGCTGAGCGTGTATCTCAAGTCCTATTACTGTTTCGTATTCCATAACTCAATCCTACAAAGGAGGCCTTTTAAGGTGATGATCCGTCTCCCGCTGGAATGCCGCGGCCAGTTGGATCAGTCGGCCTTCCTCAAAGTGGGGGGCAATGAACTGTAATCCGATCGGGAGTCCTTCCTGGGAAAAGCCTCCCGGGATGGTAAACCCGGGCAAGCCTGCCATGTTTACCGGAATTGTGAACACATCGGTCAGGTACATCTGAATAGGGTCGTCCACCTTTTCACCTATTTTGAAGGCAGGCGTGGGCGCGGTCGGGCAATAGATCGCATCACATTTCTCGAAAGCGTCCCGAAATTCCATAGTCATCAGGTTCCGAATCTTGGCGGCCTTGAGGTAATACGCATCATAGTACCCGGAAGACAAGGCGTAAGTTCCCAACATGATTCTGCGTTTTACCTCGTCTCCGAAACCTTCGGACCGGGTCCTGCAATACATGTCTATCATGTCCTCAAACTGGTCGGCCCTGTGGCCGTACTTGACGCCGTCGTACCGAGCCAGGTTGGAAGAGGCCTCACTGGGCGCAATGATGTAGTAAGCGGCAATCCCGTAGTCCAGATGAGGAAGCGACAACTCCACGAACTTGACGCCCAGTTTCTCAAGAACGCTCCGCGCTTCCGATATGACCTGCTCCACCTCGGGATTGTCTAGTCTGTTGAAGAACTCCTCTGGGAGGCCCAATGTCATTCCCTCAAGGGGCTTGTCAAGGAAGCCCGTGAAATCAGGGTACTCCCGTGGCATGGATGTGGAATCCATAGGATCGTGACCGCAGATAACGTTGAGCAATAGGGCCAGATCACTTGTGTCACGTGCAAAAGGACCGATCTGATCCAGGCTTGACGCGAAAGCGACGAGACCGTATCGGGAAACTGCGCCATAAGTGGGCTTCATTCCTAACACGCCGCAGAAGGAGGCCGGCAGACGTATGGATCCTCCCGTGTCCGACCCCAGGGACACCACCGCAGCGCCCGACGCGACCGCGGCCGCCGGCCCCCCGCTGGAACCTCCGGGTATCCTTTCCAGGTCCCATGGATTGCGTGTCGGGCCCCAGCAAGAACTCTCGTTGGAAGACCCCATCGCGAACTCGTCCATGTTCGCTGATCCCAGGATTACCATGCCCGCGTCTCGAAGCCGACTGACTACTGTAGCATCATACGGAGGAACGAAATTCGCGAGGATTCTTGATCCGCAGGTGGTTTTTCTGCCTCGGATACACATGTTATCCTTGACCGCTATGGGGATTCCCGTGAGGGGATCATCGTCCCCGGACGCCAGCCGTTGATCCGCGTTCTCGGCCATTTCAAGGGCCTGTTCAGGCGCGGGGTTGACATATGAATTGATCTTCGGTTCAACCGCGTCCATACGATCGATCACCGACCTGGTGATCTCCACCGAGCTGACCTTCTTTTCTCTGAGCATTTCGGCCAGATCAGTTGCAGTCATTTCGTAAAGTTCGGGCACTTTTCCTTACCTCAATTGGGGCATGGCTGACGTGTGGTGAATAACAGACTGCTGAATACACACAAGTGTGACTGAAAGGAATGCGGATGCCGGCCCTTACTCAATGACCTTGGGAACCCGGAAGGTCGTTCCGGTTCTTGCAGGGGCATTGGCAAGCGCCTCTTCCGCCGGGAGGGAGGGCTTCACCAGATCTTCCCGCAGCGGTGTGTAAAGCTCCACTGGACCCGCCATCGGTTCCACGTGGTCGGTATCAACTTCGGCCAGCACGTCCATGTATTTCAGGATGTCATCCAGTTGACCCTGGTATTTCCGCTTCTCATCATCATCCAGGGCCAGTCTCCCCAGACGAGCCACGTAGTCTACCTGTTCAGGCGTGATTTTCATGTTGCCATGACTCCGGAAGAGTCGGACGAAAGACTTCATCCGCGCTCAATGTGAATGCAGTACCTTAACTCCGGGCAGACTCACTGTCAAGGGCCGCTTCCGGTCAGAAATCGGTACCATAAAACTCGGTGCTTCTTGGAGGGATTCAGTAGACGCTGCAAGGTGTCACGGTCCAACGGGCGCGCCAAGGGATGGGTGCTGAACTGCAATGAGTTACCCTTAACATCCACCAGGGCGTCCCAACGAAACTTGTGCCCGGGAATGTTATCTTCGGCTTGCAGGATCGGAACGAACTTGGAACTCTTTATGCCCTTCAAGGCTTCTCCCAAACCCAGCGCTTTGGGATTACCGTGGCATTCATGACATGCACGGCCGGTCCGGGCAATAGTGTGAGGTTCATAGGGATTGAAAATCAGAGCCTGCGTTCCACTCCCTGTAGTGGGAATGTGGCGATCGAAAACGAGCTTGCCGTGTGGATCCACGTGGGAAACTATGTACTGATGTATGGGTCGCATCACAGCCACCCTGCCTTTTGAGTCCAGGCCCAGCGGCGGGCCGGACCATCGCCGCACGGTGTACCCGCGGAACCACGCGCCGGATCGGACCTCTCCGGTAAGCCAATCCCTGGTGGCCGGAGGCTTCCATTCCGCGGTCGGTTTGAAGGGTACGGCGCCGGTGGAAGGAGGAATCAGTTCAACATGGGTTCCCACATATCCGCGCAGGAGGTCCTGAATCTGTGGATCGTTCTGCCCCGCGTTCGGCGACCATTTCCAGTAATCGGCCCTTTCCTCCAGCATCAGGTGGAACCCGTAGTCCTGAAAAGACCAGGCCGCATGACAGGCCGAGCATCTCAGCTTCCTTGTATGAACCCCAACACTGTGGGGGATAATGTCAGGATTCCACGGTGGGACTGTGCGCCCCTGACCTCGCATCAGGAGCATCTTGCCGTCCTCATCTTTGAGAATCAAAGGGTGGTCCCCGCGCACATGGCACGCCTCACACGTAATTTTCACGTTGTTTTCAGGCGAGTTCGCAATTTCTCCGGTCCCGTGAACTTCTTCAAGAATGTGACAGTCCATGCACTCCATACCCGCGCGAAAATGGACGTCCGACACGAGACGATGTTGCTCCGAACCGTAGATTGTTGGAGGTTGGCGTCCTTTGACAAGGGGAGCACGGAATCCTCGATTGGAATCCCTTTCAAACAGCCCCACGTAGTCCGCGCCTACACGATTGGAATTGTGGCACTTCAGGCACGCTGTGATGCCGACGTTGCGCACTATGGAGTGTGAGCGAGGCTTTCCATTCGAGCTGTTTGGATACGCAATGTGGCACGCGGAGCAACCTCGGCCCCTGTGTTCTCCCCATCGAGCGGAACCGTTCGTGTGCAGATGGCATCGAAGGCATGAGCGCCGAAGCAGATCATCCCCAATATTGCCGGATTGAGAGGGCAGGGGAAGCCGCTTCAGCCTCCCTGAGTCAGCGGTGGCGTAGCGCGGTAAAGAGGTTGCCTGGCCTCCGAAAGCGAAGCGGGTGTGGTTTATCATTCGTGGCGCCAATGCCATGGGCGAGCGCGTAACCATTCGGACCTCGTCGGGATGACACTTCCCGCACGTCTTCTCAACGGTTTTGAGATCCCCCGGATCCGGTATAAGACCTTTGTGTGCCCTTTCCTCGTCATCCGCCCGTGAATCCCCCCCGTGACACTTGACACACTCAATCGCGTGCGAGGGATCCATCCGGGAATTCCCTTTGTGACACTTTACGCACTTTCCAGGCTCTCTGCACGGCACTTCCTTCTGTGTGGAGGGTGTTCTTAGCCACCAGGTGGGGTACGTGAGATCGGGTGATGTCGTTTGAGCGGTAGGAGACGGAACCAATCGAAGACTTGAAGGTTCCCCGGAGCGGTCCGAAGCTGAATGACCAAGCCAGGGTAGGATCAAGGGTGTGGCAAGAGCCAGTGCGAGGAGCATCAGCGGAAAAAAGCAGATGCGGAGAACTCTCATCCAGTTTCCCGAACGCGGTCCGAGGCGACGCATTTGGTGTTCCCCGATCCGGAACTCGTTCCCTATTTGTATTTCACTATTACGCGTTCCAACTGGGCTGTGGGGAGTTGGCCGCCTTGAGGGTTGTTCCGCGCGAAGTCAGTCAGAACCTTCTCAACAGACTGCACCGCCACAACGAAGTTACGATTTCTTGAAGTGATGCCGTTAATGACCAGTAGTTCCACAGCGGTTTTCCACTCTTCCCCCGGGGTAATATTCAGGGGACTGGGAAACCTGAGTGTGATCTTCCTTCGACGGGGCTTTTTCTTCTTCTTCTTCTTTTTCTTCTTCTTTTTCTTTATTGCAGCAGGAGGGGGGTCCTTCATTTTCCCGTCTTTGCAATGATCGGGGCTCCGATAGCACTTGAGCTTGCACTGCTCCAAATAGTAGTCGTCGAGTCCCATACCGTCGCAACATTTTCTGCACTCATCCTTGGTTTGCGCTGCGAACGCTACGCCGCCGGTCTGACAAACCAGGAGGAAAGCCGTGGACAGGACGAAAAGCCCGACGATGATCGAACGAAGTGAAGGAATGGTGATTCTGTCCAGCATTAGAAGTCTCACTACCTTGGACACGATCTGAACCTCCCTGACAGGGCCGGAAGTTGCCCGAGCCGTGTTCATGGTGAACTATCGGCCATCGTGTGGCCCGCTCAAGTGGCCCTCATTATAGCACAACTTCCAAGAATCCGGTTGAAGTAGTTTCCCCAAAAATAGAGGCGAACAAGAGAGAGAGGTGTAAGGCTGGTTCCCAGGCTCTGCCCGGAGCATGTGCCGGAGAACCCGGCGCTGCCCCGGGCAAGGGTCAAACAGGGCTTCAGGAAGACTTAGGGCTTGTCAGAAAATAAACGTCTCAAATCCCACTGTGTCGTCACCCCGGCGAAAGCCGGGGTCCAGAAAATCTTAAAGAAACCTGGATTCCGGCTTTCGCCGGAATGACGGTAATGAGTTCCGGCAAGGTTTCAGGATTCATAGGTTGTAGTACTTGTTTCGGGACGAGCCCTTAAGGACAAGTCGTCACTTGAGGCTGTTCTTCAAGACGCGGCATTCTTTGCCGGTTGAAAGGACTTTGAGATGTTTTTTCAGGCTCTTAAGGGGCCGACCCCGTGAAGCGAAGGACTCGTGCCATTTCTCGTCTATGCCGTCCCACACATGTACCGTGTAAACGAACTTCTTCCTACGCTCCGTGTACATGGCCAAGGTCCATTCATCCGTGATCGTGTCCCTACACAGGGCCGCGTACAAAGAGGGGCCCACCTTCCTGACCATCTTTACGGCCCTGTCGGTAACTTTCTTGATGTATTTTGCGTGATCATGTTTCTTGAAGGTCGGCTTTCTCGAATCCCCCTTCCCCGAAGCGATCGGCAGTGCCTGAGCGGTCCTTTTGCCATGTTTGGCCGCGGCGGTGTCCGATGCTACGGGAAAGATCTCATCAATTGAATCGCCGTCTTTCCGTCTCTCCGGTCCCAGAGTGCGTGCGGTCTCCTTTGGGACAGGCAGCGCCTCTTCTCCGTTCCCATTCGCCTTGGTCACGCGTGCCGCGCTCCTTAGGGGAGCACTTGGCAATAGATCTTTTGATGGTTGATAGTCCCGTTGGGCGGGAGATGTCCCCTGCCCCCCTTTGCTCTGTCTTGGATCGCTCGTCGAATACGAACCCGTTTTCGCCTTGATCAAGGCCTTCATTGCTGTGTTGGAAGCGGTGTTGGGAGTGTCCCCCTTCTTGGCGCTGAAGAGCGGTACGCATCCGGGCACTCCTGCCGACCATAGCAGTGCAAGTGAGATCGCAACCATTGTGGTTACGGAGTGCAGTTTTGCGGCTCCACCGTAAGGCATGAACGTTTACCTGAGAACGGATGGACTGGGAGATCTTCCGAGTTCCATCTTGGACCCACTAGCTAAGAGGGCGTAGCATGCTAGGCCCCTACGCGGGAGACCCGTGCGTATCCGGCATTTTCATGTTTCGTTGTGCCATAATTATTCAGGCACGTGAATTCCTCTACGGGGAACATTGGTCAATCATCGCAACCGTTCCTCGAGACGAGCCAGTTCGTCCCGCAACACGTGGGGTAGCCGGTCACCGAATGTGTCCAAGTGATCGCCGATCAGGGGCAATTCAGCCCTCCAGTCGTCCAGGTCCACCTTTAGCAGTTCATCGAGGGCCTCCGGGGCCAGGTCAAGACCGGAGAGATCCAGCGCGCCCGGCGCGGGGAGTCGAGCTATTGGAGTGTCAACGGCCTCAGCTGTGTCTTCCACGCGCTCGAATATCCACTTCAGCACACGGCTGTTCTCTCCGTACCCGGGCCAGAGGAACGCCCCGTCCGCGTCACGACGGAACCAATTGACGTAAAAGATCTTGGGCAGCTTGTCGGCTTGGCCCTTGGCCCCGATCTCCAACCAGTGCGCGAAATAGTCCCCCATGTGATAGCCGCAGAACGGCAGCATGGCCATGGGGTCACGCCGAAGCTTGCCGACTGCGCCTGCGGCCGCGGCTGTTGTTTCGCTGCTCGCCGTCGCGCCCATGAAGGTTCCGTGCTGCCAGTCGAATGCCTCGGCCACCAGTGGCACAACCTTGGTGCGGCGACCACCGAACAGGATCGCATCGATGGGCACCCCGTTTGGGTCCTCCCATTCCGGAGCGATGACCGGGCACTGCCTCGCCGGAGTGGTGAACCGGGCATTTGGATTGGCGGCATCGCGGCCGCAGTCCGGGGTCCACGGGCGTCGCAGCCAGTCCACGAGATCCGGTGGTTTTTCGTTGGTCATCTCTTCCCACCAGACGTCCGCGTCAGGCGTGATGGCACAATTGGTAAAGATTGAGTTTGCGCCCGCGGCAAGCAACGCGTTGGGATTGGATTCCATGCTGGTTCCGGGGGCCACGCCGAAAAAGCCTGCCTCGGGGTTTATAGCGTAGAGGCGGCCGTCCTGCCCGAATTTCATCCAGGCGATGTCGTCTCCGATCGTCTCGACCTTCCAGCCGGGGATTGTGGGTACCATCATTGCGAGATTGGTTTTGCCGCAAGCTGACGGGAACGCTCCGGTGATGTGCCGGACCCGGCCCTCAGGGTTGGTGAGTTTGAGGATCAGCATGTGTTCGGCCATCCAGCCTTCGTCGCGGGCTTGCACCGAGGCTATGCGCAGCGCATGGCACTTCTTGCCGAGAAGCGCATTTCCCCCGTACCCCGAACCGAACGACCAGATCTCACGGGTTTCGGGAAAATGGCATATGTATTTGTTTTCAGCGTTGCACGGCCAGGGGACGTCCGGGCTTTTGGGGTGTTCCAAGGGGGCGCCTACCGAGTGGAGGGCGGTCACGAACTCGCCGCCGGCGCCCAGGACATCCAAGACTTCGGTTCCGACCCTGGTCATAATGTGCATGTTGGCCACCACATAGGGTGAGTCGGTCATTTCGACGCCGATGTTCGCTATAGGAGAGCCTGTCGGGCCCATGCTGTACGGTATTACATACATGGTCCGTCCTCTCATGGCGCCGTCGAAGAGCTTGGACAGTGTGGCCTTCATTTCAACAGGGTCGGCCCAATTGTTTGTGGGCCCGGCATCCGCTTGTCGCTCGGAGCAAATGAATGTGCGATCCTCCACACGAGCCACATCCGCGGGGTCCGATCGCACAAAGAGGCTGTTGGGTCGCTTGTGGGAAGACATTGGGATCCCAGTGCCCGCCTGGACCATTAGCCGTGCCATCAAGCTGTACTCTTCGTCCGAACCGTCACACCAGTGAATTTGATCCGGCCTGCACATACGAGCCATCCGCTCGACAGTTTCCGAGAGCTTTTTGTGCCTAATATTCTCTGTCATACTAACTCCTTGGTGAGTGTACCGCGCTGCAGGCCGGCGAGCAACCGTGCCTTTGCTGCGACTCGGTCAATTGCTGAAAGAACGCGGCCGATCGGACTGAACGCCGGCCGCGTTGCGTCCCACGAGTATCCCGACGCAATAATACTGCCAAATGAAATCCACTTCCTGGTAACCTGCATCCATCCACCAGCGCTTCTTGTCGCTCATGGAAGCGAAGTAGTGAGTTTCCTTGTCCTTGCTGAGCCTCTTCATTTCCTTCATCCATTCCAATGGAATGAGTCCGGATCGCACGGCCTTTTCCGCCAGGTGTTCCATCTCTGCATAGATAATCCGGTGGTTCATGTCGCCCGTGAACGCCTCTACGGTCACCAACCATCCTCCCGGTTTTATCAAGCCTCGGAGATCCCCGAGGAGCCTCCTGTACGCTCCAAATGGAATGTGCTCAAGGACCAGCACCGACACGGCCGCGTCAAAGACCGCTCCATTCAGGTTATTCGACCATGCCTGATCAGCCAAGTCCTTGCGGCTGAAGCGGACCGCGGCTTCCGATTTGGAGTTCAGCTTCTTCTTTGCTTCAGCGAGCATCGCTTCCGAGCCGTCCACGCAATGAACCGACGCTCGCGGGAACAGGTCAGTCAGGGCGAGCGCTGTATTCCCGGTTCCGCATCCAAGGTCCAACAAAGCGAGATTATCGTGGCCTGCGAGTACATGACGCAGGAACCCCACGCTGATGGAAATCATTTCATCGTATTTCGGAATGCAGTTCCTCTGGTACGCATCATACAGCGGTGCCTGGAAATCGAAAAATTCTAGCGTCTGGTCCACCATGGGTAAATTCATCCACCCCCCACCATTTGTCAAAGAGGGGGCAAGGGGGATTTTGCCGTTGTGCGGGAATCACCCTTTAATCAGACAGAACTCTTGGCAACTGCTACACTTGCTGGTGATTTGCACTGAGATTCGCCGCCAAGATCACGCTCCCCCTTTCCCCTCCGGTCGAGGACAGTGTTCCGATAACCCTCTCCCCCGGGGGAGGAGGGTAGGGTGGGGGGATTTGAATCGTAAAGCCTGCCGCGAAAGTTGGGGCCTATGCCTCTGCCGCGGCCCGACAATCCAGCGGGACGCGGGACTCGCGGGACAGGGCTTGGGCGAGGCGATTCCATCCGCGGAATCCGCCTTCAATGCGCGGCGCCATAGTCCCACAGCAGCGGTCAATCGAGTGAGTGACGTCGAGTCACGTTTGGTCCACCTTCGGGCTCTTTGGCCGAGTCTTCTTCCTTGGGTTCGGAAGAAGCGTCATCAGCCGAGGGGACATCGGGGGCCGCCGGGGGCAGTCCCTCCGGAGTCGAGACCTGCTCCTGTGTCGTGGGCGGCTCACGCAAACCGATCTTGGAGAATATTCCCACGAGGAAGCTCCCCAGCCATTCGTCCGGGAGCATTTTCTCAGTCACCCAGATGATCCCGAACATTATTGCAGCGACAATCCCGGCCACGATGAGGAAGATCACCAGTGCGATAAGTCCGATCAGTAAGAGCACGAAATAGATGGGGAAAAAGAACCCGTAGATGAATCCGCGCCCTACCTTCACCGCCAGGCTATCGTCCTCTTCTCGTCCGAGTATGTCATCGAGCACACCCAGATACGGGTTCTTCTGGTAATAGCTCAGGGCCGCGCTTAGCAATCCCAGAACAATCATTCCAACGAGCTTGACAAACATTCTGATCCTCCGTTCAATAGTGTGACCCGGACCACATGGTTCCCGGCTAAGTGCTCCGTTTCATAAGTTCGGTAGCGTATTCTTGTGTCACCCTTCAATTGTTGCAAGCAGGGATACGGTGCCCTGCGAGACGCGGTGAAGGTTTTACCGCGCCGAGCCTACCGCTTCCTGGCCTTCTTCCTTGCCTTCTTGGCTTGTTTGCTCTTCTGTCTCCGCTTTGCCTGGGCCTTCTTCGAGGCTCTTCCACTCCCCCTGAGTTCGGGCATTCCGAACGGGTTCCCGAGGCCGCCCGCAGCATCCGGCCCATCCGTTCCGCCGGCCATGCCGGAGCTCAGCATTTTCTTGAGGCCTTTCATGCGTTTCCAGCGGCCTCTCAGTTTTCCACCGCCCATGGCCGACATGAGGTCGCGCATGTCCTTGTACTTGCCGAGCACTTCCAGGACGTCCGATTCCTCGCGGCCCGAGCCTCGGGCGATGCGTTCTCTTCTGCTTCCATTCAAGATCTCAGGATGTTGCCGCTCTTGAATCGTCATTGAATTAATTATTGACTCGACACGCACTAATTCGCGGTCATCCACCTGGTTTGGATCCACGCCTGTGCCTGAGATGAAAGGCACCTTCTCAACCAAATCCGGCAATGGCCCCATTTTCTTTATGTTCTTGATTTGTTCCAGAAAGTCGGCAAGGCTGAAATCGCCTTGGAGCATGCGCAGCGCGTCTTCTTCAGCCTTCTTTTCATCGACGATCTCTTCAAAATCTTTGACCAAACCCACCACGTCACCGAATCCGAGAATTCGGGAAGCGAGTCCGTCCGGGCGAAATTCCTCCAGGCGGTTCAAATCCTCGCCCATTCCAACGAATTTCACGGGGACCCCGGTGGCCTCCTTTATGGAAATGGCCGCTCCGCCACGCGCGTCACCGTCAAGTTTAGTCAGAATAAAGCCGCTGAGTTTGATGCGCTCGTTGAACGCTTTCGCGACATTGACCGATTCCTGACCGATCATTGCATCGCAAACCAGCAAGACATTGTCCGGAGTCACCAATTCCTGAATCCGTCGCAACTCCTCCATTAAAGGCTCGTCCACAGTGACCCGCCCCGCTGTATCTAGAATCGCGACGTCGCAGCCCATTGCCGGGCCTTCACGAACCGCGCCCGCGCATATTTCCGGAGGCTTGGCACCGCCGTTCTCGAACACGGGAACCCCCAGGTCTGATCCCAGTTTGCGCAACTGGTCCACAGCCGCGGGTCTGTACACGTCCGCGGCCACCAGCATGGGGCGCTTACCCTGTTTGACCAGGTATCGGGCAAGCTTTGCAGCGGTCGTGGTCTTACCTGAACCTTGCAGACCTACCATCATGATGGAACTGATGGGACTGGTCGCGAAACTCAGGGAAGAGTCGGCAGGGCCCATCAGGTTCACAAGCTCGTCGTGGCAGAGCTTTGTGAAGTGTTCACCTGGAGTTGCGCTCAGTCGTTGGTCCTTGTGGCGGACGCTCACCCGGACGATCTCCCCGAGCGCCTTCTCCTTGACCCGATCCAGAAACGAACCGGCCACCTGGAATTCCACGTCAGCCTCGAGCAGGGACACTCGGATCATCCGCAGCGCCTCAGTAAGGTTCTCCTCTGTCAGGACACGTTTGCCCTGAAGGAAGCCTTGGACATCTCGAAAGCCGCGGGTTAGAATTTCCAGCACTTTGCGCCTCTCCAGGGTACGATGGACTACTGAAACTCTTGTCTATAGCAGACCAGACACTGAATTGTAAGCATTTTCTTCGATGAGCCTTTTGCGTTGTTGAGAGACCCTGGATGGGAGCGCGCCAAAATAGCGTCCAAAAGGAAGTTCACCCCACTTTTCGGGTCGAACTTCCTTGTGTTTTTCGAGTTCACAGAGTCAGGCTATGCGATATCAATGGCTTACGCGGTTGCGCCGGGAACCTGACAGCGGAAAAAGCTCTGGGTAAGCCTTCAGTTTTGCGGGGCAGATCCTCTCATCGCGAGTGTCATTGCGAGGAGTGAAACGACGAAGCAATCCCCATACCCGGCGCGCAGGAGATTGCTTCGCTGCGCTCGCAATGACATGCTGCCATTGCCCCCGCGTAAGTGAATGGTTGAAGCTCTGGTGGATTTTGGTTGACACGAGGAACTGCCTCGGGTAGTCTGATATGCTGTAGCTGGAATAAGCGCTTTTCGAAATGTGATGAGCAAAGGGAGGAAACCGATGAAGGGCAATCGGATCACGCGTCGAGGCTTTTTCTCCAAACTAACCACCTGGGCTCGACATTCCTTAATAGCTGTCGTGCCGCTTGCGTGGATCGGTCGCGGGAAGCCTACTCATTTCCAAGAAGTGGCCCCCGAGAGATCAAACTCCAGTGGACTACTTGCAAAGAAGGGCTGTTCCTGCGACTGCAAGAAGACAAGCCTACAATCCGCCGCGTCTAACAGCGCTGCAAATGCTCTAGACCCCAAGCACGTTGTTGCGTGTGATTGTGGATCAGGAGCCAAGGACAAGGCTTGGATAGCCTCGGCCCGACGCGATTTCCAGACCAATAATTGATTTGCCTACGAATGTCGTTGATCTTTAGTTCGACGCCCGCAATATTTGCGGGATCGGTCAACGCGACCCCGAATAGTCGTGAGCGGTCCCTTGAAAATGCCAAGACGGCTGAACCAGGCCGCTACTATGAAGTCATTACGCTCTGAGTGAAGAGTTGAAACGCCTGAGATGTCCTGAGCGCTCACGGCGTATTGAGAGATCAGTCCCTTGATTCAGGTTTGCAAACACGCGCCGGCGCGTTGCGGGACTCAACCCGTGCCTCCCCGATGAGACTTTCGCAGACAATCCGACCATAGCCAATCAAACATGCACCGCAGCTATCCGGTAAGGCCGTAGATGAAGCCATTTGTGCACAAATTCGAGACTGATCGTCTGAAATATGTGTACGACGTAAACTCAAATCGAGTGTTCCAGGTGAGTGAGGTTGCTTACGAGATCTTTGACGAATACCAAGACGACAATTCCTCAGGGCTGGCCGAGCGGTTTCCTCAGTTTAAGGCGAGTGACCTCAAGCGGGCCTGTCGAGAAATCCGGCGCGCCCGGAAGCGCGACGGAATCTTTTCTTCCGATCGTCCGTCACGCATGGCATTTTACGAAGATCGCCCAGTTGAAGATCTCATCGTCAGTAGGCCACATGAACAGTTGATTCTCAACGTGACCGAACGGTGCAATCTGAGATGCACGTACTGTGTTTACGGCGGATCTTATCCCGGCATGCGCAAACACGGTACGAGAGACATGTCGTTCGATACGGCCAAGCTCGCCCTGCGGACATTTCTGAGTAATTGCGACGAAGAATGCGCGATTTCGTTCTATGGCGGAGAACCTTTGCTCAACATTGACTTGATCAAGTTTGTGGTAGCTGAAGCGGAATCCGGTCATGACGGCCGGTTTTTCTTTTCCATGACCACCAACGGCACCTTGCTTGATCCCGAGTCGATTGATTTCCTTCGGGACAAGAATTTTTTCCTACTGATCAGCCTTGACGGGCCTCAGGAAGTGCATGACTCACATAGAGTGTACAGCGACGGCCGAGGTTCGTTCGAGCAATTGATGCACAATCTTGATCACCTGTACACCCACCACCGGGAATACCATGATGAAATGGTTTCATTCTCCACAGTGAGCGTCCCGCCTGGGAAATTGAAGGCAGTCGGGGACTTCTTTGCAACTGAGCCGATGGTGATGAACCATCTGGTGAATTTTTCTTCCGTAGAGGGCATCAACGATTATCTCAGGCCCCTTCTGAGAAAGGAAGATATCGAGGAGTCACGGATCGATAGTGGAATACTTCGCGATGAGTACCTTTCCAAGGTGAAGCAGGCGAAAGCCCCTGGGGCTTTCTTGGACGCACTCTTTCAGAAACGTCTTGCCCGCTTTTACCACCGGCCGAAAACGTTCTTGGGACCCCGCTTGGAGCTAAACGGCTGCTGCATTCCAGGATCAAGAAGGATATTTGTCACCGTGGACGGCGCTTTGCATACTTGTGAGAGGCTCGATAACGCGTATCCCATTGGCACGGTGGAAAGCTGGATCGAGCCCCGACTAGTGAACAGGCTGGTCAACGACTATCTTGACGCGAGCAGGGATTGCCTGTCGTGTTGGGCGTGCAGGGTTTGCTCGGAATGCTTCGCGGGTTTGTTCAAGTTACCGGATCGGTCTGCCCCCGCGCTACGGTGGGAAAGATGCGAGCAGAACCGCTGGGATTTGGACAAACTGATGGTCAGCTACTATTCACTTGTGGAAGAAGACCCATCAATACTAGATTTTCTGGAACATGTGACTTTCATGTAGCACACGTTCCTAACGACCGGGGAATCCCGGCCCTCCCTTAACTCTTTCCTCTTGCACATTCTCAGAGCGTTTTGAGCCTTTGTCAATTGGCGCCTCAGCCTTTCGACTCTTCTTGGGGGCCTCCTGCCATGCTTCTGGGGGCGAGGGGGCAAGAGCGAGGATTTGGATGAAGGCTCGATCTTCCGCGATCACCGTATCCCGTTGGATCTTCTGAGGCATCCGGTAGACGTCCTGCGGTGCCGCGAGGGAATATGTGTTGAAGTTCCCAATGGTTAAAGTCGCGGGCCTTGACAGGGAATCCTACCCGGCATAATCTTGTGAATGGGCATTCACATTGGAGTCGGCATGGGAACCAGGAAGCTCAATACGGAAACCAGACAGAGACAGATCGTGGAAGAAGCTCTGCAAATCACCCGGGAGCACGGATTGGCCGGATTGAGTATGACTGAGCTTGCGAGCCGGTCCGGGCTCGTCCCGGCAGGCATCTACCGGCATTTCAAGGGCAAGAACGAGATAGTGGACGCGGTGCTCGATTTCTTACGGGAGAGGCTTTTCGGATTCGTTGAAGCCATATGTGAAGAGACTCCTGACGCACTTGAACGCCTGCATCGGCTTCTGATTCGTCACCTCAAGCTCCTCCTGGAGAATCCTGGGATACCGCAAGTTGTTTTTGCCGAAGGAATTTTTTCGCCCGACAGCAGCGGATTCACTAAGACCAGCGAGATTATTGAAGGTTACCTGGAAAAAGTCGCAGGAATCGTTCGCGAAGCACAAGATTCAGACCGCATACAACGCAGCCTCGACCCAAAAACGGTTTCCGTGATGTTCTTTGGGATGATTCTCTCAGCCGTGATCGTTTCCCGGGCGACTTCCGGGGAATTCGACGCAATGGTGCACGCGGAGAACGCTTGGCCTACATTTGTCAGAGCCATCACGGTGGCCCCTGCGGGTTGACCTGAGAGACTTGCGGGCGAACCGGCCATTGTTGTGGCCACTTGGTACAACGGCCCTGCAGACCGGGCAAACTGAGAAAGGGGTTTGGACTATGAAAACCGTAAAGATGAGAGATGATGTTTTCCGAATGGGCGCAATAGACTGGGATAGGCGATTGTTCGATCAGCTCATACCGTTGCCTGACGGCACCAGTTACAATGCCTACGTCGTGCGTGGAAGCGAGAAAACAGCTTTGATGGACACGGTTGATCCTCCTATGGCCGATATCCTTCTCGCCCAATTGGAGAGTGTGGAAAGAGTGGATTTCATCATCGCCCACCACGCGGAGCAGGATCATTCCGGAACTATCCCTAAAGTGCTCGAGAAGTACAATGACGCCAAGGTGGTTGCAACGGCCAAGTGCAAGGATATGCTCGTGAATCATCTGGGAATTCCCGAGCATGCCGTCATCACGGTAGCCGACGGTGAGACTCTTTCGCTGGGGAACAAGACCCTGGAATTCATCCACACGCCGTGGGTTCACTGGCCGGAAACCATGTCAACGTATCTTCGAGAAGACAGAATTCTCTTCAGTTGTGACTTCTTCGGCTCACATATTGCTACGACCGACTTGTACGCGGTTGATGAGGGTCGGGTGTATGAAGCAGCGAAGAGATATTACGCTGAAATCATGATGCCTTTCCGCAAGATAATCGGGAAGAATCTCGATAAGATAGCCAACCTCGATATGGATCTCATTGCCCCGAGTCACGGTCCTGTCTACAATCGGCCTGCATTTATAATAGATGCGTACCGCGATTGGGGATCGGATGCCCCGAAGAACGTTGTAGTTATCCCTTACGTATCAATGCACGGGAGCACCAAGAGCATGGTGGAGCGCCTCGTGGGATCTCTGGCCGAGAAAGGAGTATCGGTCCATCAATTCGATCTTGCCGTGACCGATATCGGCAAGCTGGCCGCGACTCTTGTAGATGCGGGAACCATCATCATCGGCACTCCTACGGTGCGTGTGGGTGCTCATCCATTGGCCGCGTACGCAGCGTTCCTTGCGAACATCCTCAGCCCCAAGGCGAAGTTCGTCTCGATCATCGGGTCTTACGGATGGGGTACAAAGGTGGTGGAGCAAATCGCCGGCATGATTTCCAATCTGAAAGTGGAAGTCTTGCCGCCGGTCCTCTGTAAAGGACATCCAAGCGAATCGGTCTTTGGCGAACTGGACGAGCTTGCCGATACCATCGCTGCAAAACACCAAGAGAACAACTTCGGCCCGCCGGTCAGGATGGGAGTGGAGGTTGACTGAGGAGACCTGCAACGCAGCGTGGTTCCGGGAGCAGACGGCCGGAATAAGCCTCGGTTACCGTCCGAATCAATCAGAATGAAAATCTCCAGGAGAAACGTAACATGAAGATCATGCGCAAGATCATAGAAATTGACGAAGAACTGTGTGACGGATGCGGGAACTGCATCATATCGTGTGCTGAAGGCGCACTACAGATCATCGACGGAAAGGCCCGACTGGTAGCCGAGAAATACTGTGACGGTCTGGGCGCCTGTCTCGGTGAGTGTCCCACCGGGGCTTTGGTGGTTGTCGAACGAGCAGCCGACGACTTTGATGAGGAGGCCGTGGAACAGCATCTGGCACTGGCGAAAGAGGCACAGGACGGGGTTCCCGATACGCTCCCCTGCGGGTGCCCCTCGACTGAACTCCAGACGTTTCCCTCCGGGACCGCGTGCCGGAAGGCGAACGAGCCCACCGACCTCACGAGGGCCGAATCGGCGCTCGGTCACTGGCCGGTGCAGATTCGTCTCGTGCCGGCGGCAGCGCCGTTTCTCAAGGATGCGGAACTCCTGGTGGCCGCAGATTGCACGCCCTTTGCCTATGCGGATTTCCACCGTGATTTCATTGACGGCAAGGTTGTGTTGGTCGGATGCCCCAAGTTCGACGACAACCAGCTTTACCTGGAGAAACTCACCGAGGTTTTTCAGGAGGCCCGTATCCGGAACGTCACCGCGCTGGTAATGGAAGTGCCGTGCTGCCAGGGCCTGCCGGTGATCGTAAAGAAGGCCATGGACAACGCGGGCAAGTCGGTTCCAATGGAATACGTCGTCCTTGGGCTCCGGGGAGACATCCTGAAGAGGGAGGCACTTGTAGCCTGACACAACTGTTCCCTGTCGGGCTTCTTCGTACATGGATGCCCGATTCATATTGTCTGTTGAATGGTAACCGTTCACCGTGAACCGTATAAGCTCCCGGAATTACGTATGGGGGAGCTTCATTCATAGTCCGTACCGGCCCGCCGGACGTGGGTGCTTCGAGAAAGGTTTTGGGTTTATGCTTTGCACGGGGACACGGGAATATCGAGGGATGGGCCTACTTGGTCGAAGAACGGATATGTCGTGGAAAACCTATTTACACCACGTCGAGTGGCAGCCAAGGTCGGGTGAGTGAGGAGGACTTGATGAAGATTGAAATCCTGAGCGTCGGATGCGCGACGTGCAACAAGCTCTTTGATTCGGTGAAGGAACTGGTGAGTCAAAAGGGAATCGAAGCCGAGGTGATCAAGGTGGAAGACATGAACACCTTTTGCCAATATGGCGTCTTCATGCTGCCCGCTGTGGTGGTGGACGGTGAGGTCAAAGTCGCGGGGAAGGTGCCCGGTGAATCGGAACTGCTGAGCTGGTTGGCGCCGGCGGAGTGAGTCTCAAGCCAACCCCGGCCCAGTGGCTCTCCGGCCGAGCATCCGGCGCGTGTGGCACGGATAGCGCCCCAACTTGATGACGTGTGCGAATGGTCCCCATTGTATTCCCGGGGCGCTTGCGCTAATAGCCATGATCTTGAGGAGGTTTTCAACGATGAGAAGAGCGGGTTTGTTGATGACCCTGGGCCTCGTTTTGGGGCTCGGGTTAATTCACTCGGAAACCTACGCGGTAGGACGGCAGATTGAAATGCAGTCGATCCTGTCCAAAGGAATTCCGGTCATGCTGCAATTCGGCAAGAGTTATTGTCCTCGGTGCAAGGCAAACAAGCCGGTCCTCGACAGCGCGGCCAAGTTGTACGCGGGACGAGCGCAGATCGTATCGGTTGACTCGGACGTCAACCTGCAATTGGCGAGGAATTTCAGGATACGACTGATTCCTACTCAGATCTTCCTGCTCCCTGACGGTCGAGAGGTCTACAGGCATGAGGGATTCCTGCAGGCGCCTGACATAGCGCAGATTTTCAGCAAGATGGGGCTCCCGGAGATCGAGAAGCGCGGTGGCGGAGCCCAGCCCACCGTTCCCAAGAGGGGACCGCGGCAATGACCAGCGATGGTCATCGGAAGCGTCGGGCCATATTGGACCGGCAGCATGAAACGCCTACTTGTCGGCTTTGCGGAGGAAAGGCTTTATGGAATCTATTCCGAGTATGATTGGGTTGTGGATTTCGTCCAACAGCATGTGGATGGCGGCCGTCGGCGCTTTCGTCGGAGGGGCCTTGACGGCCATGAGTCCTTGTATCATTGCGATGGTACCGCTCCTGATCGGCTTCATTGCGGGCATGGAAGGAGAAGTTACTACTCGGCGTTCTTTTGTTCTCACCCTCGTCTTTATTCTCGGGTTCAGTTTGGAGCTGGCCCTCCTCTTCACCGTGGGGTTTGCGGCTGCGCCTTTCCTCCAATCCCAATATATGATCTATGTCATGGCCCTCATGTGTATTCTTCTCGGACTCCATTTCCTGGATGTTCTCCATGTTCCCGCGGCTCTTTCCCAGGAGAGGATTCCCAAAATGACGGGCCTTATGGGGGCCGGTGTCTTTGGTTTCATGTTCGGCCTCGTTTCTTTGCCCTGTACAGGACCCGCGCTCTTGCTCATTGTCAGCGTCATCCCGGTCAAGGGGTTCTGGGTAGGCGGCATGATGATGGTTCTGTACGGTGTGGGACATTGTCTCCTCATTCTCGCGGTGGGCACTTCGGCCGGCCTGGCCAAGCGCCTCCTGGGGTCGCACCGACTCAATATTGCCAATCTCTATGTGAAGAGAGCAGGAGGTGTCCTGTTGACCCTGCTGGGACTCTACATCGGGTTCGGGACGTTCTTTCCGGGGCTCGGGCTCCGTTTGTGAGGCCTGACCGCAGGGAGGGAGGATGAAGAAGAAGGGGCGCTCACTCCCATGAGGGAAATAGGGCCGGATAGTTTCCTCTCCCCTCACAGGAGAGGGTTAGGGTGAGGGGGGCTTCCATCCCGCGTTCCACGTCACAGGCTGCCCCTGTGGACCCCGATCACGGGGTTCCTGCGAAAATGGGATCATCAAGTCTTGAAATGCAAGCAATGATGAAATGGGGGTGAATACCCCCTTATAGGGGTTGCGAGAACTAGTAACCCCTTGAAAGGATTGGAGCCGCAATCTAGAATTGATACTTCCGGCAGTCGAATTTTCAGTAGTCTCCTCAAGACGATAAGGCATTGACATCATTGCGGACTTGTTAATAGCGTGCCCCTGCGGGGCGTAAATCTTAATAACGTGCCTCTGCGGGGTGTTTTTGTGTCTATCTTGCCTTGGAATGCCTAGAATTTCCCGGAATTGAACTTTTGTTGTAACCATTCACCTACGGGGGGGAATGGCACGATGTCATTGCGAGCGCAGCGAAGCAATCTCCTGCGCGTCGGGTACTGGGATTGCTTCGTCGTTTCACTCCTCGCAATGACACACGCGATGAGAGGATCTGCTCCGCGAAACTGAATGATTACCTTTTGTTACATTTCTTGCTTGACAGGTTCAATCTCTGTTGTTAGTATTAAGTGAACGTTCACTTACCACATGGCCCGAGAGGCAAAACATGGTTGACATCCGAATGAAGGGAACTGACCGAAAACAAGCCATTA
>CAZGNL010000014.1:0-51732 GCA_964527475.1 uncultured Syntrophaceae bacterium | reverse complement strand
CGGCAGTGGCACCCAAGAAACCGATCTCACTCTCTTGATTGCGCATTGGTATAAGGTGTCATTGCGAGCGCCCCGTAGCGATCCCGGCATCAGCAAGCGTGGAGATTGCTTCGGGTTTACGTGGTTCTCACGATTGACGTTGACCACGGGTAGGACGATAACGTATGTTCAACAACGGGTGGAAAAGGCACTTGTTGCATGCGGAGGACAGCACTTGGCATCGTCGGGGCATCATCCGATACCAAGTGCTGTCTTGTTGGGGGTCAGGAGACCATCGGAGGTCCAATCAGGGATCCGAGAATCCTCGAAAGGATGGTCGGGGAATACTTGCCACTCATCAGGGGGTCGGACATGCCAATTACGTTTCGTCAACTATTGAATGATCGTCAAAATCAGGGGGAAACCCAGTTACATGCGGCTCTGGAAGAAATGCACAGGGCGGCGGTAGGATCATGGCTCCCACAGTTGGGCGCTCGGGGCGAATCCTTTGAGGGCCTACCCCACATTCAGAACGTTGAAGCACACGCGGACAACGCGACACCGAATTCCCTGAAAAGGATCTTTTCATCTACTGAAATTTTCGTCTTGCTTGCCGGGATTCTGGTTCACGACATTGGCAAGATAGACATGCAAGGAACGGAAGATGCCGGGGACAACCGGCTTCGCAAGCGCCACGGACAACTATCTTGTGTACGAATCCAGAAGAGTTGGGCCTTCTTGCGAATACCTAACTCGCAACTGGCCGAATGGATCGCTGTGATCGCGTGTTCACACACGTGGGAGACTTTGGAACCTCCCGGGGAGGATGGTTGTAAGTGTCGAGACAACGATTTCTGTAGAATTCGATGTCAACCCGCCGGGACAGGCTCAACCGGTTACAGTGAACTCAACCTGGCCCCGGATTCCCTCGACGGACCGGTTCGGCTGGATTGGCTGGCGGCCCTGCTTCGCGTTGCAGATGAGGTTGACAATCAAGTGAAGCGAACTGTGCCCGAATGGTTGCGGGAACCGGTGGGTGCCCCCGCGGCCGACCCGGAATCCGGAGACTGGCGATCTCACGTCAACGCGGTGATCTTTGATCCCATCGGAAGATGCGTACGCCTGAGAACACCGGATTCACCGGATGACTGGAAGGAAGCACAACAGGTTGGCCACCAGGCGGAGGAAACGGAGGAGCCGACGGAAGGGATGGTGCCCACAAAGACCAAACCGGAAATTGCTGGAGAGGCTTTGGAGAGCATCAACCACGTTCTGAAGAATTGGAGACAGCCTCTTCTGGAAATGGACATATGTTACGAGGTAGCATTTCTCGAAGTGTCAGCGCCGCCGCCCGCGCTGTTCAAGGCCGACCAAATTCCTTGTATTGATGGTAGCCGAGAAGCCGCTGTTGAGCCTGCTTTGTACGAATCGTTGCTCAACCGGGTCGCGGAAGCCATGAAACGCCTGGATGGAGGTATAATCCATAGACACGCCCACTCGTGGCAGGCTTTGGCTGACCAGTGCTCCATGACCGACTTGCGTCTTCTACGACTGGCCGTGGATCGCATTAGGTCACGACATCTAGCAGGAACTGCCGAAGGGAACAGAATCCCATATCCAGTTGAGATTCCCGAAGTGCCGGTGATCCCATCGAGCACAGCTTGGCGACTGAACAGGACCACAACGAAAACCCAAGCGGCAAGAGACGTTCCCACGTACGATCTAGACCACATTCCGACCGAGATTGAGGCTCTAGACATCTTACTCTGCCCGGGAAACCCGGCACAACAGGGGGACTCGGAGAGACACCCGGGACCGGGCGAAGAGTGGTTGGGTGGCTTTTACGCGCCCACAGACCCGATCAGCAATCAATGGTTGTCTCCTGTGGTGGCGGTGGAAGGAAGTTCTGGGAATGGCAAGACCACTCTTAGCACCCAAATCGCGTGCAATCTGGTAAGGCAAGGGTGGGTCTGCCTGTTCTATTCTCTCGAGCAGGAGCCGGAACGTGTCCTTCAAAGCCTACGTGGATACAGCTTCTTTTCCAAACAAGCTCGGCCCGGAGAGCGAGAAAGCAATTTCGAGCAATATGTTTGGGTTCTCAAAGATACGCTTCCTTGGCACAACCTGCCGCGTGAAGACCATCCGAGCGGTAGACTGATTCTTCCGCTGCTGACACCGAGACCGGTCAAGGCGGCCGGCCAGCAGAGCAACGAGATCTTTGAGGAAAGATACTCAGACCTGGAAAAATCCTTGGAATTCATGGCAGGCGGAACAGGTCCCAGGAAGTGTTTCTATTTCATTGACAGCTTAACTGCATTCTCCAGCCGGCCCCTCTCCCGCGACCAGGTTCACAGAATGTTTTCCCTGTTTCGAACAAAGGAGGCGCCACTGCTGGTGACTCTGGAGCGCCAACGCTATTGGTCGATGGAACAGGAACAAGTTACCTTCAACCATGCCCGGTACCTCTCCGACATTGTGATCAGCCTGGAATCAGGGGAACGGGATGGATACTTTGGACAGACGATAGAGGTTAATAAGTCAAGGTATTCTAGACGGATACTTGGAAAACATCTGATGAAACTTAAGTCTCACAGGCGCCAGACCATCAGAGAGTTCGACGACAGGTTCGGTGTAGTCATCTATCCGTCCGTACACTATCAACTGTCACGCAGCCTTGAGGATACTCCTGACACCACGGATTTGGAAGTGGGCTTCCCTCCAAACATTCTACCCGTAGGAAACAAGAAGGCCTCCGATAAGAATCCTCAACTCCTGGACTCTGATTCGTGCATCGTAATCTCCGGTCCGCACGGCAAGCGCAAGCAGGCTCTGGGCTTGAACCTTTTGTTCCGAAGATCGCCGAAAAAGCCGCATGACCACAAACGGAAACTGATTATTTCACTGGCAGAGGAGCGAAAGATCAGCCTGAAAGACGTAGCCCTGTTGGCAGATCTCAAGTACTGGAAAGCTTTCCTTAATCCGATAAAGAATCCGGCAGATGAAAAAATGAAGGTGTGGAGTCAGGATTTTGGTCGTCGCTGGAACGCTAAGAAGACTTGGGTAACAGTACTCCATTTCAGAATGGGGCAGATTCTGGCCGAGGAGTTCTTCTATATTATCGAGAAGTATCTCCAGAAACATAGGAACGACATTGACGCTGTCCTTTTTGCAGACACGGCCCGGCTGAGAACGGGTTTTCCTTTCTTGGCCTCGCATCCTCTATTCCTGCCCGCGATGGTGGATCTGATCAAGAGCAAGGGACTTGTCTCGATCTTCATCGACGTGCAGGAGAAAGACCGGCCTAACGAGGCATTGTTGGCGGCTGCCGACTGCCGGATTTTCGTGAAAACCAACGAAGACCAGGAAATTTTCTTGCGTTTCAACAACGTAAGAGGAAAAGACTACGATCAGCGCCCTAGACGCGTCACGGTAACCACTGAAAACAAGCGATCTGTCCTCAAAATCGACAAGCCTGGGACCGTGAGCAAATCCGAAGGTGAGCCCGTGACAGCAACAACGAAAATCAGACCAGAGACAGACGCACAAGAAGACCAGGCAAAGCAATAACCATGCTTCCAATCTTCAAACCATAGTGGGATGCTTGGTTTCGTCTGAAGTTCCGTAAGTCCATTCGCTTGATTGTCGCATTTTTTATAAAGTTTCACCGGGCTTGAAGCGGTTCTGCGCCCGGTGAGAATGGAGGGCCACGCGCGCGTAGCCCCGACAATCAGTCCCGCCGCGTTCCGGCAGTCTTCATCTCTTGCTGTGCCCTACGGGCATGTGCGTTCCTATGAAAGTCCCTCTTCTTTACGGGGACGCCAGCTTCAAAAGGGGAGGCGGAGCCTCCCGGTATGCGTTCCCAGGCAGTGGCTGGGAACGAGAGGACGTAGGGAAAAAGTCAGCGCGCAACCAAAGAGCTACTGATCCCTCACCTCAGACCGTGATTGGGCCGGGAATTGTCAATTATCACGACAATTTTGGTTTTCAACACTTGCCCTGAGGGCTGGAGAGCCATACAATTGGCTGATGAAGATCTGGTTGCGTCGCGCTCCGGGTATCATGCCGACAGGGTGAGCGGAAACTCCAAATGCTGAACTAGGCCGGTCATGATCATAGATTCTCACATTCACATGCTGCCACGAAGAGTCCGAAACGATCGGACCTCTTTTTGCGAAGAGGATCGCGCTTTCGGTCTGCTCTACTCTTCCAAGAAGGCCCGGCTGGCCTCTGGGGAAGACATCATAGGATACCTGGATGAATCGGGGATCGACAAAGCCGTCGTGTTCGGATTCCCATGGGGGAGCCACGATCTTGTAGCCGAAAACAATGATGAGATCTGGGACTTCCATCAGCGGTACCCGAATCGTGTTATCCCCTTTGGAGTGCTTTCGCCCATAGGCGGTGAAAGGATTTGCCGGGAAACCGAACGAGTCTTGAGCGCAGGCTTCGCGGGCATCGGAGAGCTGGCAATGTATCGAGGCGGCTGGACGCAGGCCGACTTCGAGGCCCTTAACCCGGTCCTGAAACTTGCCGCCGAAGCCGGGGCGCCCGTGCTCATTCACGTCAACGAACCGGTCGGCCATCATTACCCCGGCAAGTTACCCGTGGACTTCGCTGAACTGCTCAAGATGATCGAGAGCAATCCCGACGTGGATTTCATCCTGGCCCACTTCGGAGGGGGCGTCTTCATCTATGCGCTCATGCCGGAACTCCGCCGTGTCTTCGCCGGAACCTACCTTGACACCGCTGCATCCCCGTTTCTGTACGATCCCAAGATCTTTGACGTGGCGTGCAAGATCATGGGCCGTGACAAGATACTTTTTGGAAGTGACTTTCCGCTGCTGCCCCTGGGACGTTACCTGAAGGATTTTGAAAGGGCCCGACTTGACGGACAACTAAGAATGGCCATACTCGGGGAGAACGCTGCAAGGCTGCTTCTCAAGGAAAGTTCAGGCCGCACACTCTACAAAACCACTTGACTTTCTGTGAATAGTTCTTACACTAGATTACTAAGAAACTTTGGTGCGGTTGGAGTTTATGCTTCAGAGTCGTGTAATCAACTTAATAGTCTGTATCGGGCTGCTGGGCCTGACAGCACTGCCTTGGGCGCTTCACCCCTGTTGCTGCAAAACGGGTGTGCAGGTATTCCATGGAAGTGCCGCTATGTCCTGCTGCAAAGTCCGGACTAACCCCAAGATCTGCTGCCATAGCGGACAAGGGGTTCAGAGTTGTCCGCTGAAGCAATCTTTCGGGGCATCGTGTCCTGTCTGCTCGTGCAAGGAAAAGTTCAAGACTTCCGTGGCCACCGGGCCGAGTCTTCATCAGACCTTGACCAGACATCCGGCCACCTTCATGGCTCTTGCTCCGCCGGTACCAAATCCCCAAAGGACCGAACAATCGCGTACGGTCCTCAGGGATCCGCATCCCCCGGGAATTGAGATCCTTCTCCTGACTTCCGTTCTTATCTGTTGATCCGCAACAGACTCCCATTCTTGACTCAATCACTGTAGTTTACAAAGGGAACTGAACCAACTCTTCCCGCTGAATTCGGTATGCCTGGACCTATGTACGCTCAGGCGACCACAAACAGGAGTACTATTATGTCGGCCAAACGGCAGATGAAGAAAATAGATCTTGAGACCTTGGAAGGCGCCGAACGAAGAATATCAATCGGCAAACTCAAGAAGACCCTGGCCGCGGCGGCCATTGTGCTGGCCCTTTCCGGGGGCGGGTACGCGGCCTTTCGGGCCATCACCGGCGATGTCGTCGCTTCCCGGTTCGCTGTCAACAAAATGAACTGTCCCGCGTGCGTGATCACCGTCAAAGAGGTAACTGCGAAATTACCCGGCGTGATCGGCGCTGACGTTAGTCTGGCTGCTCAAGACGTGACAATAAGGTACAGGAGCAAACAAACCAACGCGAAACAGATAATGGAGGCCATAGCAAAAGCCGGTTACCCGGTGGAGCATGACGCGACCTTTAATCCGCGAGGCGCGGGAAACCGCGGGGTCGTTCTGGCGAACGTCAACAACAGGCCCGTGTTTCGCAAAGACATGAAAATATCTCTCACTCCCGAGGGCAAATCCAAGGAGAGCGACATCGCATCCGCGTTCTTCTCAGCAGTGGGCAAGGAGATCATTCTTCAATTCGCTGACACCAAAACCATTATCTCCCAGCCATATGAGATCGAGGAAGAAATCGAAAAGATGCGAAAGGCCCGGGAAATGTCCAAGGATGATTTCGCGGCCGACGTTGCCAAGCGATATGGATCTTTTGACAAGTTTGTTCAGATAACCGCGCAGGCGCTTGCTGTCCGCAAACTCCTGGATGAACAGATCCGCGTCAAGGATACAAAGGAAAGAGAGCGCAAGACACTCGAATGGATTGGGGCGCTCTTCAAGGATGCGGAAGTAGAAATCGTCGACAGTGATTTCAGGGAGAAACTTCACGCGTCTGTCGGAGAATCGACCTGGAGGATGTTCTGGCCTCGCATGATCGGTCGCGACACCGATCTCAGGACAGTACTGGTCCGGTGATGTTCACCGACGAATATTGGCTCCCGAACTCGGATCGTCCTCTGGGACGACCGGAGGGCAACGTGAAAATCGTCGTGATAACGAAAGGATAATCAAAGTGGAAAGACTCAATAATAGTGAGAAATCATGGGTTCGAAACACACTGATTGTGTTGTTGATCATATTTGGAACTCTGTCTGTCGCGGGTCCGGCTGCCGCGTGGAATTTCACGATACCTGCCGTCGAAGTGCGGCCCAACAGCGGATACTTCAAGTTTCCGGAATCTCAATTTGCCGACGGGAAAGCCAAGCATTTCGAGTACAAGCATTCTCCCAACCTCTGGATACGATTCTTTGTTTTGAGAAGCTCCGACGGAGTCGTCCGAGCGGCCTTTGACGCTTGTGACGTCTGCTGGCGACATAAAAAAGGATACGTCCAGCAGGGAGACATGATGGTGTGCATCAACTGTGGCCTGAAATTCCCCGGCGTCAAGATCAATGAAGTCAAGGGCGGCTGCAATCCCGCGCCGTTGAAACGCACGGCCAAGGACGGGAAGCTGATCATAGCTTTGGACGATGTGCTGGCCGGACAGGGCTTTTTCAAATAGGGGGGACTAGATTGAAACTACACGACATAGCTTTAAATAATCTCAGGCGCAGGAAGTCCAAGGTCTTCTTCCTTGTAACCGGACTGATGGTCGGCGTGGCCGCAGTGGTAGCTCTTGTGACCACAACCAACCTGTTGGCCAAGGACATTGCCCACAAGATGGAAGAATTCGGCGCCAACATTGTGATAACCCCGCGATCGGAAGGGCTTTCCTTGACTTACGGCGGCCTCAACTTGGGGGCTGTTTCGTTCGACCGGAAGGAGATCTCACAGACTGACCTGGCAAAAATAAGGACCATCAAGAACGCTGCCAATATCAGTACCGTAAGCCCCAAGCTCTTCGGCGTTTTCGAAAAGCTGCGCGCACGCGCACTGGTAGTGGGAGTCGATTTTCCATCGGAGCTGTCGCTGAAGAAATGGTGGAAAATCAACGGCAGGAAACCCGCGAGTGAGGATGAGATCATTGTTGGTCTGGACGCGGCCGCGAAATTCAAGCTGAAGAACCATGCCACAATCGAGATAAAGGACCGGAAGTTCAATGTGGTGGGCGTGCTCGAACGCACCGGTTCCCAGGATGACAGCCTGATTTTCATGTCTCTCCCGGTCGCTCAGAAGCTCTTCAGCAAAGAGGGCAAAGTGGCCATGGCTGAGGTGGCCGCGCTCTGTCACAACTGCCCGATCACCGAAATCGTGGCCCAGATCTCCGAGAAGATCCCCTCGGCCAAGGTGACCGCTATTCAGCAGGTTGTGAAGGGGCGCATGGATACGCTCAAGAGTTTCCGCAAATTCACTCTGGGCATATCGGGCATGGTCTTGCTCGTGGGCGCAATGGTCGTCTTCGTGACCATGATGGCCGGCGTGGCCGAGCGAACCCGTGAGATTGGAATATTCAGCGCCATAGGGTTTCGCAGCTCGCACATAATGAGGATCATCCTTCTCGAAGCCTTCATCGTTTCTATGATGGCCGGAGTGGTCGGCTATCTTGTGGGAATGGGAGTGACTCGAATATTGGTGTCGTTCCTGACCGAGAAACATACCAGTTTCACTTTTGATCCATTGGTTGCGGTGGGGGCCCTATTTTTGGCCGTTGTGGTCGGAATGGCCGCATCGCTATATCCTGCTGCCGCGGCATCCAGAATGGATCCCAGCGAAGCTTTGCGGACACTGTGAGGAGGTTGTTCATGAGTTATATCCAAATAGAAAACGCTGTTAAGGAATTCGGTGTGGGCGAGGCCATAGTGACTGCGGTTCGAGGAATAGATCTGTCCATAGCCCAGCAAGAATTCATCTCGATAATGGGCGAATCAGGCGCGGGTAAGAGCACTCTTCTGTCCATGATGGGCGGATTGCTCACCCCCACGCGGGGCAATGTCGTGATAGGAGACATCGACATCTACTCCTTGAGCAAGAACAAGCTCGCTGATTTTCGGCGGGAGTTCATGGGGTTCATCTTCCAGTCCTTTCAACTGGTGCCTTATCTGAACGTTCTGGAAAACGTCCAGCTTCCGCTCGCCGTGACCCATCACTCGGAATCGGAGAAAAAGGACCTGGCCATCTCGGCCCTTGACCGGGTGGGGTTGAATGACAAGGCTCAGCGGCTCCCCAATCAGCTTTCCGGCGGGGAGCAGGAGAGAGTGGCCATTGCCAGGGCCGTGGTCAACGAGCCTCCCATTCTCTTCGCTGATGAGCCGACCGGAAACCTGGATTCCAGGAATTCAGCGGAAGTGATGAACCTACTGAAGAGGCTCAACTCGGAGGGCCAGACCATTATCATGGTCACACACAGCCGACACAATGCCGAGTATGCCCACAGGATCGTAAGCGTTAGAGACGGCCGCCTTGACGAAGAGGCCTTATCATCCTCCGACCCGGCGCCGAACACGGCTCGGGCCGCGGCCGGAGCATAGTCGGATGACAATAAGAGTACACACGTCCCAAGATCGAGGCAAAATGAAAACTGAAAATGTCCGCACACTCGCGGGCCCCCGACGTAGGGGCGTAGCATGCTACGCCCTCTTGGATGCTCGGTCACCGACGGCATCGTGTGGATTACGCAACGCATCCATTTCCTCTCGTTCCCAGGCTCTGCCTCGCCTACTTGAGGCCTGCGCCTTGGCTAATAGAGAGGGCTTCCACAGGGAGACTTTGTCATTCCATATAACTGGCGCTCAGCAGGAAACACCATCTGAAGCGCTCCTCAGAAAGAAAGGAGATCGGCAATTATGAAAAGAACCTTATTACTACTGACTTTGGCCGGCTTGGCGCTGATATTGATGAGTTCGGTCGCGTTTGCGCAAGGCTGTTGTTCCAGTCGCGGCAATTCGCTCGGAGTGCCGACACAGGGTCCGGCGCCCAATCCACGAGCAGGCGGCTGCTGTTCCACGCCTGGAGCAAGCCCCTCAACAGCCTTCCAGCCGGGGATTCAACGACCGGTCGCCGCGGGATTGCCCGGCTGCTGCGCGGGAACAGGATCTAAACTCACGTTCCGACAGGCGGTGAGCCCTTCCGGCAGGGCGGTTCCCGCGTCCTACTCCCAAAGGCCCTACCAAGCCCCGGCAGGCGCTGGAGCCCAATACGCGCGGCCCATTCTCCTGAGCAGGTCCACCACATCGGCATTGCCGAGCTGCTGTCAGACACCGAAAAGCAATGCAGCCGGAAGGGTCGTTCAAACCTACGTGCAGGGCCCGACCCGGTCATTGTCCGCTCTGTTGGCCGGGCAACGCAGGGGTCCGATCCAATGACGTCACGTGCATTGATACTGTGACCGACTGAGAGGTCAAGAGGCATTAGGGTCAGTTGTAACAATGACCCTAATGCCTCCACCGGCATCATATTGGTCGACCCCTCAGGGTCGTGGAAAACATTTGTGTTGGCATCCTTCTCCACGGGTTGAAGAAACTGTCTCAAAACTTGAAAACACAACCAAATCGTGCCACGATCTGTGCATGGCGGAGCCATGCGTACGGCGCGCCGCATGCTGTGCCCTCCTAATTTCAATATGTTACAAACTGTGCTCTGTGAAAGGATTCATTTGGGTAGCACGATCAGTGTGCGAAATTGACTTTTGAGACAGCCTCTGGAACCCGTGGCTACTCATAGTGCGCGCCTACGAAGACCTGCCCCGACACTCCTGCAATTCTTGGATGTGTTCCAGGGCCCCTCTCGTAAGTGACTGTTTGCGCTTTGGTTCCCTACAGCCTTGATTCGCGTCGGACCCGGACCTATAATAGGGTGCCAATAACCCTACGATTCACCGGGAGCCACACACACAATGAGTCTACGGCCAGCGACGGTAATAATTTTGGTCCTGATCCTGTGGACAGGAGTCGGCGCCTCCCCGGGCCTTGGAGAAGCTTCTGAAGATCTTGTCCAAAAGGGCAGGAACGCCCTGCAGGCGGGACGCCCACATGAGGCGGTGGAAATCTTTTCGCGACTCATAGCGACCGATCCTCAAGCGGACTTTTACTACTGTCGTGGATTGGCTTACAGCTCGGAGGAGAAAGAAGCCCTGGCGGTGCGGGATTTCAACAAGGCGATAGCTCTTAAACCGGATCAGCCGGGTTTTTTTCTGGCAAGAGGGTTTTCCCTGCTGCGAAGCGCCCGGCATGGAACGGCAATCAAGGACTTTTCAAGAACCATTGAGCTTGATCCTCAAGACGCGGAAGCAATAGGCTACCGTGCCCGGGCGTTTCTCGCAACGGGTCGCTACAAAAAGGCTATCGAGGACGTGAACTCGGCCATAGACCTCAGTCCGGATGAGTCGGAACTGTACAGGCTGAAAGGGGACGTACTCTCGGGTCTGGGGCTTTTCAGGAAAGCCGTGTACGCCTATGACACTGCGATCAAGCTGAAACCCGGCAACGCGGTGGCCTACAACAACAGGGGCGTGGCGCTGGCCGTCCTGGGCAGAGCAAAGGAGGCGATCAAGGACCTCCGAGAGGCAATGAAACTCGCTGTTTCAACGCCCTCGGCAGTTCGACTTCCGGGTATGTCGGGAAACGCGTGGTAGGATGCAGTGCCACAGAGAACACAGAGGGCACAGAGACGGGATGTCGGGAAACGCGTGGCAGGATGTCTTGTCACGAGCACTCTTTCCGGCCTCGTATAGGCATACCGGATCGACAGGTGGACCGTGCGAGTGGATTGAATCTCGTCATTCCCCGCGAACCCCGGATCGGAATCCGGGGCTTATACGAACTTACATGCGCAGAAACAAAGGGACAGCAAAGTATGAAAGTCCTTTCCGTTGTTTACTGGTCCGGGGCTTCGCCTCGGGCAGGGCCCCTAAAGAGCGCGCACGCTGCGCATGGACTTGGAGGGGCGACGCATGCGTCGCCCTCTTGGATCGTCGGGTAACGCCTGCACGCGGGAGGCCGCTTCTCCGGCACCCGGTCCAATCCGAGACAACTTTCGTGGACCGCCATTCGCGGCTTCAATACTGCATTGAACAAAGGAGGTATAGATGGCAAAGTTTCTATTCGTTTTGGGTTCAGGGCTGGGTAACGCCAACAGTCCCACCAGGTGCGTTCAGTTTGCACAAGTTGCGCATCAGAAGGGTCATGACGTATCCATATTTCTCATTGACGAAGGAGTCGTCTTCGCCAGAGACGGAATTGCCGATGATGTGGTCGCGCCTACAGGCGAAGAAATGGCCCTCGCCATGCAGTACATCAAGCAGGAGAAGATCCCCATATACGTGTGTACACCGTGCGCCAAGGTTCGCGGTGTCACTGAAGACCTCATGGTGGAGGGCGCCCAATACGCCATGGCGGCTCAGCTCATTGACATGGCTGTTGAGGCAAAGGTCTTCAACTTCTAAGGAATCGAAGAAGGGGCGACCGCCGGTCGCTCCGTACAAGCGGAGCCCGCACCCAGCATTTTCGTGCTTCCTCTCGTTCCCAGGCTGGAGCCCTGATCTTTACCCATAACCTGGATCGCTGGACACCGGGTTTGTGTCTGTTGAGGAATTGGCCGCGATCTGATGCAGTGAATGAGAGACAATAACGCGACAGATTGTAGGATGGGGTGAGCGAAGCGAACCCCATCAATCGAGGTATTATCCGGACGAGGTGCGGCGTGAAAACCTCGACCGATGGGATTCCCTCCGGTCATCCCATCCTACGTGCTGGATTCTTAAGGCATTTACAGAAGCGCTTACCTCATCCGGGGCGAAGCCACGGACAACTGAACAACGGAAGGGACTTTCATGCTTCGTTGTCGCTCTCTTGCGATGATAGTTGGTATGACACCTATAACGGGAGCGGGTTTTGCTCGAATGCAGCCGATCTCGCCTCACTTGGAACCCTATGAACTCTAATCCCAAACGATCTGAAATTAAAAGGATATTCAGACAGCACGGACTGGCCCCTAAGAAGTGGATGGGACAGAACCTGCTGGTTGACCCGGCATACCTCGGCAGAATAGTGGAAGCTGCTCAGATCCAGCCGGGGCAGCCGGTGGTTGAGGTGGGCGCGGGGTTGGGGGTGCTCACTGAAGCACTGGTGGAAGAAGGGGCTCGAGTCTGGGCACTGGAGGTTGATGCCGGTTTCTTCCGAGTTTTGGAGCAGAAATTGGAGGGCCGGGATGAAGTTCAACTTATCCATGCCGACGTCCTGAAGTTCGATTTTCGGCGCCTTCGGGAAAGGCTGGGCCCACTCAAAGTGGTCGCCAACCTCCCCTATAACATCTCCAGCCGTCTAATATTCAGGTTTCATGAAGAACAGGACATGTTTTCGTCTCTGACCATCCTCCTTCAGAAGGAGGTTGCCGAGCGGCTTATGGCGTCCCCGGGCACAAAGGATTACGGAATCCTTACGGTTCTGCTGGGAGTGAGCGCCATTGTGGAAAATTTGTTCGATATACCGGGAGAAGCCTTTTTCCCTGTGCCCAAGGTCCGGTCAACCCTGGTGAGAGTCAGATTTCAGAACCCTCCCCCACTGGCCGCGGCCGACCCTTCGTTGTTGATACGTGTGGTGAAGTCGTCATTCGCCGCCCGACGGAAGACCTTGAGAAACAGCCTCAGGAGCGGCTCCATCCCGGGCCTGACCGAGCCGATACTCTCGGAATCCGCTCAGGCTGCCGACATCGACCTGCGCCGCAGGCCCGAAACCCTTACCCCGGAAGAGTTCGTCCGTTTCTCTGATGAGATTCACAAGAGACTATCGTGACACCCATCGAATGTCAGCTTATAGCAAGTGTCCAAAAAGTTGACCGATATTCCAAATCGGGTTCCGATGCTCACAGAGGGAATTTCCCAATGTGCTCGAATCGCCTTTCAATCAGACAGAACTTTTGGCAACTGCTATACATGGCCAGGAAATGCACAACGAAGCACGAAAATGGCTGGGGCGCAGTGGACCCGTCTGTACGGCGCGACCCGCGGTAGCGCTCTTGGATAGTCGGTCTAAGCCGGAACTCGGGCGACTTCCCAGCGCATCCAATCTCATAGTGACACAACAGCCGATTCAAGGAGATTTCATATGTCAAAGATCGAAAAGGAAAAACCGAGCAAAATCAAGCTGGATCAACTGGGAATCAGTGGTTGGAGCCCATGGGAATGTGAACCATCCAACTTCCCCTGGGAGTACGATGACAAGGAAACCTGCTACGTGTTTGAAGGGCGGGTCACTGTGGAGACTCCCCAGGGAGAAGAGGTTGAGATCGGTCCCGGTGATCTGGTGACCTTCCCCAAAGGCTTGAAGTGTACATGGACGGTCCACGAAAAGATTCGTAAGGTTTACAAGTTCGGGTGAGATGTTCCAAACGGTCCCGGCATTCGCCTCGTGAGTCATACCAACTATCACCCCTAATGAGGGACAACGGAGCATGAAAATCCTTTGCTCTCGTTCCCAGGCTCTGCCTGGGAATGCATACTGGGAGGCTCCGCCTCCCTAACTTGGGGCCGGCGCCTTCGCGAACAAGGAGGACTTTTGTATGAAAATGGATGCATTGCAAGGCCCACCGAATGCCGTCACTGAGCGAGCATCCAAGAGGGCGACGCATGCGTAGCCCCTACGGCCCGGACCCGGCGCTGTACGGGTATTTTCATGCTTGGTTGTGCCCTTCTTGGACATGGGGGTTCACAGGAACTTACATACCTGAAAAGTCTTAAGTTTCGCGTGAACAGAGGTTTCTCTCCGAACATGTCATTGCGAGCAAAGCAAAGCAATCTCGGTATTGTCGAGCGTAGAAACCGGTTCGGGTTTGCGCGTTTTCACCGTCTGTGAGATTGCTTCGGGCCAACTCCCTTGCAATGACGGTTTAGTCCATCCCCAAAACTTATCTTGTCAAACTCCGCGGGTTCTGGCACATTCTTCTGATCCACGGCGTTCCTCGCCAGTGGTTTCCCAGAGTCCAATATGACTGGGAGTATCTTACGGCTTTCCTGTTGGTTCTGACTCCCCATCGCAAAAAACCATAGTCGAACCAGGTAGCTGGAGTATGCGTAATGGCTGACAAGATCTGGTTTTTCGTACTGACGCCGATGGTGTACATCGCGGTTGTATGGTGCGTCACTTTGATCGTCATCAGGATCGCGATTATTCTTCGGGCGCCCAAACTTCCTCGTCCTCTTAAGATCTTCCCGGAACACGGAGACCCCGATGATACGTCTGGAGGCAGTCTGGCCGCGGCCCTTTGGGACACTTTGACCATGCCGTCGGTGCGAAGATATGAACCCGTGTTGTGGTGTTTCCTTGTTCTGTTCCATGTTGCGATTCTGACGCTCATACTTGCTCATTTGGATCTGCATCCCCGGGTGAACATCATGGCCGCGGATTCGGAGCACATGATCGGCAACGGAGCACTGGGAATAATAGTTACGGTCTCGTTGCTGTATTTGCTATTTCGACGGTTCCGAAGTCCGGTGCGGGAGGCGTCCGTTCCAGCCGATTATCTCCTGTTGTTGTTGTTGATCAGTATAGCTGTGAGCGGCGACATTATCAGTTGGGGAAACTCCTGGAGCGAAGAGGGATTCGTCATGACCAAGGCGGATTTCGGCTTATATGTGGAGAGTCTCGTGTCGTTCAGCTTCGCGGACCCTCGTGAGTTCCTCACGGGCTCGCATTACGCGATAATAGGCGTTCACGTACTCCTGGCGAACCTGTTTCTGATGATATTGCCGTTCAGCAAGATCACGCACACTTTCTTTGCTCTACCCCTGAACAAACTGAGAAGAGGCTGATAATGGAAGAGAAACGCAAGGAAAACCTCCTGGCGCTGTTGGCTGACAAGCTGAGCCAATCCATGAGACTGTACATGGAGAACTGCACACGGTGCGGGGTCTGCGTCGAAGCATGCCACGCGTACGTGTCTACAGGCGATGCCCGTTACACTCCGGTAGCCAGGGCCCAGAACATCCGCCGGCTCTTTGAGAAGTACCACAAATTCACCGGCAAGGTGGCTCCGTGGCTGAACGAGGCTGTGGAACTGGACGATCTGTGGATGAACAAGGTCTTCGAGACCGCTTTCACCTGCACCGGCTGCCGCCGATGTATGACCTATTGCCCATTCGGCATAGACACACAGCAGATCCAGGCCATCGCAAAGGCGCTCCTGATAGGCGCTGACATGGATCCGATTCCGCTCACCATGAAAGCCAAAGATTCCATTGCCAAAGGCGAAAACGCGGAGGCCACAAGAGAAAAATTCGCCCGCGCAATGGAGCAACTCCGTGAAGAGGTGATCGAGAGATGGAAGAAAGAGGCGGGCGAAGACGTGATCCCGCTGGATGTGGAAGGCGCGGACGTGTTCTACGTTTCCATGGCTGAAAGGCATTCCATAGTACCGGCGGCCGCCATATTGAACGCGGCACGCGCAAACTGGTCGCTCAGCTATTATGAGGCGGTCAACTTCGGCGCTTTTGTGGGTAACCCCTTGATGACGGCGCAGATATCCGACCGAATCGTCCACGAAGCCGAGAAACTCAAGGTCGAGCAAATGGTGATCTGCGAATGCGGAACAGCGTACCGCGTAATGAAGCATGTGATCGGCAAGCGTGACTTCGAGGTCACTACCCTGGTGCAGCTCATCGACCGCTACCTCAAAGAGGGCAGAATCAAGCTGGACAAATCAAAGGTAGAGGGCCGGATTACATACCACGATCCGTGTCAGATCGCACGCAACGGCGGAGTGTACGAGGCGCCTCGCAATTGCCTCAAGGCGCTGACGGACGACTTCGTGGAAACCACGCCCAACCGTCAGGCCAACTGGTGTTGCGGCGGCGGAGGTGGGCTCGTCGTCGCCGGAGAACCGGAATTCCGCATGGAGACATCCCGAGTCAAGGCTGAACAGCTAAAGGCCACCCGCGCCGACATCGTGGCCACCGCGTGTGAGATGTGCTATGCCCAGCTCACGGAACTGGTGGATGAATACGAGTTGGAAATGGAAGTGGAATTCGTGTCCAGCCTTGTGGCCAGGGCACTTGTTGCCGACTAGGGCAGACTGAAAGGCCTACGCGTGCGGTTGATCGGCCGGAGCGGGAGATTCCGATGTCGTGCTGTCCAGGACCTCTTCCAGGAAACGCTCCACACGGGCTGCCTTGAATCTGACAACGTCCATGAGTTCGTAGATCCCGGGAACAGCAGGGCACTCCCATTCGAGTCGCCACTCGTCGTCGAAAAAACCCAAGGCGGTGCGACTTTCCCATGACAACGGGGCGACTTCGCCGCTGGTCTCTCCAATTCGATACTCGAAAATGCCTACATTGCGCCCTCGACATTGGGTCCCGTAAAAGGTGGTCCCTTCATCCCCCCGGCGGTAATTTCGGTCTGAAGGTCCTACTCCTTGCCAAGAAATCTCATCCTTGTCGGTCGATTCCCTGAGAATATCGAGGAAATCCCTGACCTTGGACAGCAGTGACACCCTGGAACCTGCGCCTTGCGTCTTCCAATCAAATCCTTTCACCTTCCGTAGCCGAGTCATCTTAGAGCCTCCATTTTGCGTCTTCTGCATAGAGTCCGAGGGCTATCACAAGCTCTTCCAAGATCCTCTGGGTTTCAGAAACTCCAGTCTTCGAGAACCCTTTGTTCAGACGATCAATAGACCTTATGGAACGCTTTACCAACTTCTTCTCATTTCCTCGGGTCTTTTCACGCAGATTCACCAGCGCTCCACGACATTTGGACAGGATAATAAGAACCTGACGATCAATGTCAGCATCTTCTCTCGTCTGGAAAAGCAGCTCCAGCGCATCTGAAAGGTCGCCCAGATGCACTTCCAACGCTCGCCTTGACAAGGGGAGCGTCCCACGGAGAAGAAAATCCGCGCGTAGCCGACGCAACTCTGAGAGCACATAAAGGGAAACACTCAGTCCAAAAACGGAACAGATCGCGCCAATGCTGCCCACCCACGACCAGATATATTGTGACTCCATACCAGCCTTTCGACACAAAAGCACAAACCCACAGCCAAATTAGACCACGTCGTCGGTCAACTGTCAAGCGTCGGCCAAGGGGAGAATGGTGAGCCTGGCGCCGCGTTTGAGCCGAGATGTCCGCTATCCGTTCTTGACGGTACCGCTTCACATCTGCTATTGGTAACGAGTTTCACGCATTGATAGCATGATGACAACAAGAGAGGGAGTGCAGACCCAACAGTCCGCGGCCCATTCCCGCTCTTTTCCGGCTAGGCCGCGCCCGGGGCCCACAGGTGAACAAGGGATCGGGAAACCATCGGTAAGGAGTACCCCTGATGAGCGATGAGTATGATATTGAGCTGAGCGAAGAGCATATAATGCTCAGGGACATGGTTCGGAAGTTCGGAGACAAAGAGATATTGCCCAGAGTGGAGGACGACGAAAACAACCACCGATTCCAAAGGGACCTCGTGGATCAGATGGCCGAGCTGGGCCTATTCGGCTGTCCCGTTCCGGAGGAATACGGCGGGAACGGCATGGGTTATCTGGCGCATGCGATCTGCACCGAGGAGATCGGCAGGGTCTCGGGATCTTTGCGGGTCGCTTTCAACATGCAGACCATGGGAACAGCGCTGTCTATCCTGAAATGGGGCAGCGACGAATTGAAACAAAAGTACATCCCCGCGCTGGTGTCCGCAAAAGTACTCGGGTGCTTCGGCATCACCGAACCGGACGCGGGCTCCGACACGGCCGCCATGGCCACCACGGCAGTCAAGGACGGCAATGAGTATGTGATCAACGGCCGCAAGATGTGGATCACATGGGCGCCTGTCGCGGACATGGCAGTGATGTTCGCTATGACGGACAAGAAGGCCAAGTATAAAGGAATGAGCGCGTTTGTCATGGACATGGATTCCCCTGGAGTGACCACTGAGACCATAAAGGACAAACTTGGTCTCTGGGCCACCCCTACAGGTGAGATAATCTGCGAAGACGTTCGGATACCCGCGGGCAACCTTCTCGGGGAAGAGGGAAAAGGCTTCGGTTACCTCATGCAAGAACTCATAAGCACCCGTCTGTCGGCCGCGGCCGGCGCGGTCGGAACATGCCAGGCGGCCCTGGACGAGTCTATCAAGTACGCCAATGAGCGCAGCCAATTCGGGAAGCCCATTGCCGCTTTCCAGATGGTCCAGGAAGTGATCGCCCGCATGGTGGTGGAGACCGAGGCGGCCCGCGCCCTGGTATGGAGGTGCGCCATCCAAAAGGATAAGGGTCTCATCACCAATATGCGAGAAACCGTCATCGCAAAGTACTACGCGTGCAAGGCCGCGGACGAGGTCCCCAACCTGGCTCTGGAAGTCCTCAGCGCGTACGGGTATTCAAACGAGTACCCCATTGCCAGGATTCTGAGGGACGGCAAAGTGTACAAGATCCTGGAAGGCGCAACCAACATAATGAAGATGATCATTGCCAACGACGCGCTGGGGCTGAAAAAGGCCAACAGATAACGGGCGTGCCAAAGAAGAACTGCGGGGGCTCTCCCTGAGGTGATGGGCATACTTGTGCAGTCTACTCGATCAATTCCTGTGAAAATGTCTGTACAGCGCCGGGTTCGGACCGTAGGGGCGACGCATGCGTCGCCCTCTTTGCCCCGGGGGACAGTTTCACCTGCCGGCCAACTAACCGGAATCACAGGTGACAGCGATACCCACTGTGTCACGTGTGGGCAAGAGTCAGCTTTGCTGAACGGTCCGGGGTCAGGCTGTTTAACCATCTCCAATGCTCTCCAGTGGAGACTCCTGTACCGCAGAGTGATTCAGATGGCCGGAACCGTGGAAGGGATCATCAAAGTGCGACAGCGCTATGGCAACCGGAAAGAAAACCAAGAAAAAAGCGGGGTTTGGCGATTTCCAGACGCCGTTTGATCTCTCCGAAGAAGTTTGCTGCGTCCTGGCTGATCGAGGGTTACAACCCAAGTCGGTGCTCGAACCGACCTGTGGCCGGGGCAGTTTCCTCATGGCTGCCCTTGAGGCCTTCCCGACAGTGAGCCGAGCCATAGGGATCGAAATAGACGCTGATCATGTCAGCGCAGCGAGAGCAGCGCTTGCCGAGAAAGCCGAAGGACATTGGGCTAAGGTCAGACAGGAGGACTTCTTCCAAGCTGACTGGCCGGAAATACTTGAGTCTTTGTCTGACCCTCTTCTAATTATCGGCAATCCGCCGTGGGTCACAAATGCGGAGCTAGGAATTCTGGGCAGCTCGAACCTACCCGACAAGTCGAATTTTCAGAACCATAAGGGTATTGATGCAATCACCGGGAAGGGAAACTTCGACATTTCCGAATGGATGCTGATCAGGTGTCTCGAATGGATGCGCTGTCGGTCTGCTGTCCTGGCAATGCTCTGCAAGACTGCCGTAGCCCGGAAAGTGCTTCTTCATGCCTGGAGGTTCGGCTGGGAAGTAGGCCGAGCAGACATATATTTGATTGACGCCGGCAAGCATTTCGGAGCAACAGTCGATGGCTGCCTTCTTGTACTGGAGTCCTCCCAATCAACCGGCGCGGTTGACTGCCGGGTTCACGACGGACTTCAGCCTGGACAACCTTCAGCCATTTGGGGCTATCGCGACGGTGATCTCGTGGCTGATGTCAGGCGGTTTGCGCGTTGGAAGCATCTCGAAGGTAAGGAGTTTTACAGATGGAGATCCGGCATCAAACATGACTGCTCCAAAGTCATGGAGTTTCATGAAGACAGCGGAGAATACCGAAACGGATTTGGAGAACTTGTTCATTTGGAGCCGGATTACATTTATCCAATGCTCAAGGGCGCCGACGTTGCTAAAGGGTCGGTGCAACGACCGAAACGATGGATGCTGGTCACTCAGCGCGGCGTGGGCCAAGATACTGGTGAGATCAGCGAAAACGCGCCTCTTACCTGGCAATACCTTGAGAAGCACGGCAATCTGTTGGACCGGCGCCGCAGTTCCATCTATCAAAAGCGGCCCAGATTCTCAGTATTTGGGGTCGGCGCGTATTCATTTTCTCGCTGGAAGGTTGGGATCTCCGGGCTGTACAAGAAACTGGAATTCAGGGTGATCGGCCCGTTCCAAGGCAAGCCTGTCGTGCTGGACGACACGTGCTACTTCGTTGCATGTGACTCAAAGCAGGAAGCGGAATTGCTCGTCCGGCTGCTGACTTCAGACACAGCCAAAGAGTTCTTCTCGCCTCGTGTTTTTTGGGATGCCAAGCGTCCGATAACGGTGGCACTTCTGCGACGCCTGGATTTGCCGTTGTTGGCCGAAGAGTTGGGCATGGAAGACGAACTGAGGAAACACCTCAACCGTGTCCCGTCCACCACGTCCAACCCTGATCAACCGTTGTTGAACCTCGGATGTTGACGCGGTGGCCCTGGTCATCAAGGTTGCCTGGTTGCAGGATCACCTTGTCAAGTCTATACTTCCCAAGACTTCTATGTCTCGTTGTGCCTCGATTCTTTGAGGCATGGATGTTCCCACGAATTGCCAATGTCCGGATCAATGGAGGGAACGGGTGGGTTTTTCATTTGATTTGATCGACACTGATGAAACCGGTACCGGCCGCATCGGCAAATTGACCTTGTCGCGGGGCGAGGTGCTTACCCCCGCGTTCATGCCTGTGGGTACCCGCGCTACGGTGAAGACCGTTTCGCCTGAGGAGGTATGGGACCTTGGGTACAGGCTGATCCTGGCCAATGCTTACCACTTGTACCTTAGACCCGGGCACGATCTCGTCGAGAAGATGGGGGGACTTCACCGCTTCATGAACTGGCCCGGTTCCCTCCTGACGGACAGCGGCGGGTTTCAGGTGTTCAGCCTTGCCCGGCTTAGGAGCATTGCTGAAGAGGGAGTCCTGTTCCAGTCCCACATTGACGGCACGCAACACATGTTTACTCCGGAACTGAGTATGGAAGTTCAGGAATCATTGGGCGCGGACATAATGATGTGCCTCGACGATGTGAAAGGGTACCCTGCATCAAGAACCGAAGCCCGGGATGCTCTCCTGAGAACCACGCGGTGGGCCCGCAGGTGCAAGGCTGCCAAAAAAAGAGTTGACCCTGGATTGTTCGGCATAGTACAAGGGTCGATGTTCTCGGATATGAGGCGGCTGAGCGCGGAAGGCCTCGTCTCCCTGGAACTTGACGGGTATGCTGTGGGCGGCCTCAGCGTTGGGGAACCCCGGGATGTCATGCTGGAAATGATCGAGGTCACTGTGCCTCTGCTCCCGCCGAGCGCCCCCCGATACGTGATGGGCGTGGGAAAACCCCAGGATATTCTTGATGGGGTGTTGCGGGGGGTTGACCTTTTTGATTGCGTGCTCCCCACTCGCAATGCCCGCAATGGAATGCTCTTCACGTCCCGCGGATCGCTCAACATTAGGAACGCCAGGCACAGGGATGACCCGGGGCCGGTAGATCCAAATTGTGCATGCCCGCTGTGCAGGAGCTATTCCAGGGCTTATCTGAGGCACCTCTTTTCCGAAAAGGAGATTTTCGGCCTGCGGCTGGCTACGATCCACAATCTGCATTTCTATGGCGAATTGATGGACCGCATCCGAGAGGCCATAAAAAAGAAGCAATTGCATCGCTTTGTAAAAGCGTTTGTAGCAAGCATGGAGGAATTAGAATGATTGACGTGGCTTATGCGGTGACCCCCGCGGCCGCTGAGGCGGGAAACACAGACTTCGCTATGAGTCTGCTGCCCATGGTTCTGATCTTTGGGGTCTTCTACCTTCTGCTGATCCGACCGCAGCAGAAAAAAGCCAAAGACCATAAGCAGATGCTCGACCATCTCAGGAAGGGAGACTCAGTGATCACCCAAGGCGGCATTTACGGGAAAATTACCGCGCTCGCGGATAGTTCAGTGACACTCGAAGTAGCTGACAAGGTGCGCATCAAAGTGTCCCGTGCCCACATTCAAGCGCTGGCAATCAACACCGGCGGATCCGATTCCTGAGGAGTATCGATAAATGATCCAGAACCTTCAGTGGCGAATCGGCATCGTGGCGGCCGTTCTGGCGATCAGCCTGTTCTTCGTTTATCCATCTTTGGGACCTGTGCCGCAATGGTGGGCGGACCATCTTCCCAACAGTCCCATCAGACTGGGGTTGGACCTCAAGGGTGGACTGCACCTGATTCTCGAGGTGCAGGGTGACAAGGCGGTTGAAGCGACTGTGGAAAACCTTGCAGCCGAAGCTTCATCCCTGATGAAAGACGCGAAAATACGCTACAAGGACGTCGTGCGCACCTCTTCCACCTCGTTCACTGTGTACTTGAAGAATCCCGATCAGGAACCCCTGTTTGACGCCAAGGTCCTCGACAGGATGGGCAGTTTGCGAAAGCTCCCCGGCGGGAGCTCCGACAAGGGTTACGCGGTTCGGCTGGAACTGCTGCCCAAAATCGTTGAAGATATCAAGCAAAAGGCTGTTCGCCAGGCCGTGGACACCATCCGCAATCGCGTGGACGAATTCGGGGTGGCTGAACCCGATGTGGTGATACATGGCACAGATAGGATCATCGTTCAGCTTCCCGGGCTGAGGGAGGACATCAACAGGGCCATAGCCATCATCAAGAAGCAGGCGCGCCTGGAATTCAAGATGGTTGACGAGAAGGGCGATCTGGACGCCGCGCTCAAGGGCGACGTGCCCAGCGGGGACGAGATACTCTACAAGTCGGACAGAGATCCAACCACGGGTTCTGTCACCCGGACCCCGTTTCTCATACAGAAGGCCACACTCATGACCGGCGATACCCTGACCATGGCCCGGGTTGAGTCTGACCGGGGCAGAATGCACATCAGCATGACTTTCAATTCCAGGGGCGCGCGGATCTTTCACCAAATTACCAGGGATCACGTTAATGAACGACTTGCCATAATACTTGACGGCAGGGTCTATTCCGCGCCGGTGATCAGGTCCGCAATCCCTGGAGGCAGGGCCATAATTGAGGGCACTTTTTCTCCTCAAGAGGCCAGCGATCTGGCGCTTGTTCTCAGGGCCGGTTCGCTGCCCGCTCCGGTGAAGATCCTCGAGAATCGCTCGGTGGGCCCGTCCCTGGGCGCGGATTCAGTCCGGCTTGGAAGAAACGCGGTACTTCTCGGACTGTTCCTTGTCGTTGTGGGGATGATCGTGTACTACCGATGGTCCGGGGTCGTGGCCGATGTGGCTATTGTCCTGAACCTGGTTCTCATCTTCGCAATCATGGTTATGCCCTTCTTGCGGGCCACCTTGACGCTTCCGGGTCTCGCGGGGGTGGCCCTTACCTTGGGCATGGCGATCGACGCCAACATCCTAATTTTTGAGCGGATTCGAGAGGAATTGAGGTTGGGTAAATCGATCCGGGCCGCTCTGGACACAGGGTACTCACGCGCGTTCATGACAATATTTGACGCAAATCTCACCACCATCCTCGCCGCGCTTCCGCTCATTCAGTTCGGCACCGGACCGGTGAAGGGATTTGCGGTAACATTGTGTATCGGGCTGTTGGCTTCGATGTTCACGGCCCTCTTCGTGACACGAGTGATCTTTGATTACTCGTTCGCGCACATGAAGATCAAGAAACTCAGTATCTGACAGGAAGGCCTCATGTGTGGGCCGTTTCCGCGGCAGAGAAACCCGGCGGATGATCCGCAGGATTTTATTCTCTGTCGGAGATCTCCAGGATGAGAGTTGACTCTTGACAGCAATAGGGCCGGAACGCCCCTGATTCCGGAAGGATCAAGAAAGTGGAAATTATCAGTCCAAATGTGAATATCGATTTTCTCGGAAACAGGAAGTACGCTTACATTGTTTCCGCAATTCTGATCGCACTCTCTCTGGCTTCCATTCCCATCATGGGAACCGTGAAACTGGGGATAGACTTTGCCGGCGGAGTCATGGTTCAGGTTCAGTTCAAGAAGAACGTTGACACCAAGGTGGTCCGACATGCCCTGACCCCACTGGGCAAGAACCTGATCGTGCAAGAGTTCGCGATGGAAGGAAATGAGTTTGCCATCCGAATGGAGGTGCCGGAAGAAGGCGTCGAAGGCCTGACCACTAAGGTCAAGGATCTGCTGGAGAGCGAGGTTGGCAAAGGAAACGTGGAGATACGCGGCATGGAAATGGTCGGCCCCAAGGTGGGCAAAGACCTCCGTAACGCCGCGATCTGGGCCACCGCGCTTGCGCTGGCCTTTCTTCTGGTCTATGTAGGGCTTGTTCGTTTTGGTCTGAGTATGGCTCTGGGCGCGGTTATTTGCGTCATTCACGACCTCATCATCATTTACGGCGTCTTCGTTTGGACAGGGAAGGAGTTCAATCTCACGATTCTCGCCGCGATCTTGACTGTCGTCGGTTATGACATCAACGACACCATAGTGGTTTGTGACAGGATCCGGGAGAACCTGGGTTTTATGCGAAAAAAGCCCCTTGTGGAGGTCCTTAATCTGTCCGTCAACCAGACGCTGTCGCGGACCATATTGACTTCAACCTTCACTCTGTTTGTGGTCGTGGCCCTGTTGATTTTCGGCAGCAGCGTGCTCAGAGATCTGGCCTGGGCCCTTGCCATGGGAGTCTTATTCGGAACGTACTCGTCCATTTTCGTGGCCACACCTCTGGTCCTGGCCTGGGACAAGATCATACCCGTCAAGCGGCTGTGATCTCTCGGGCTGCGTGCCTCGCCAATGAGCTTTCTGTTGGGAAATGAAGCCGTCATGGCATTTCTGGAGCGGACCGCAACGCAAGGTCGGCCCGCTCATGCATATCTTTTTTCCGGTCGCGAAGGGATCGGCAAGAAGGCGGCCGCGGTCACATTCGCCTGCTCTCTGAACTGTCCGGACCCTGGTCATGACCAGGACCGTTCATGCGCGGTCTGCCGAAGGATCAGGTCAGGCAACCATCCGGACTTCATTGTTGAGCAGCCGGAAAAGGGAATGATCCGTATCGAGCGGATCAGAGGCTTGCAGAGCTTTTTTCGGTACGCGCCGGTGGAAGGCCGGTACAGGGTCATCATTTTTGATGATGCCCACCTGATGAACCGTCAGGCTCAGAATGCCTTGCTCAAGACACTGGAAGAGCCTCCTCCCAGGAGAATCCTCATCCTCGTGAGCGCCAAGCCGTCTCTTCTCCTGCCTACGGTCCGGTCCAGATGTCGCGACGTCAGGTTCGGACCAATACCCGCCCCCCAACTGGCGAGCCTTCTGGAACAGAAGAGAGGACTCCCGCCTGAGAAGGCGGCGGCCCTGGCGGCAATGGCCTGTGGTAGCATGGCCAGGGCCCTGGAAATCGAGAAATCCAACTATTTGGACCTTTGCCGACAGGTGATTTCAATACTCGCGGAACCGGGAAAACACGGAATCAGAGGATTGCTGGAAGTGTCAAAAGAAATCTCCCGGAACAGAAAGACCGCGGTAGATGCCATTGAGATCGCCTGTACATGGGTTCGGGACCTGCTCGTACAAAGGGTTTTGCCGGATTCGTCACAAATGACGCACCGGGATTTCCTTGACATAACAGCCTCTAAGGCCCAACATCACAGTACAAGGACTCTGCTGGCCGTCTACCATGAACTGATGAGAGCGTCCAACATGATTCAGGCCGACACCAATATCAACCCCAATATGGTGATAGATGTCGTGCTGCTAAATATTACCAGAATGTTGGCAGGCCCTACACTGGGCATATCAGCCGCGGACTGAGAAATACGGAACCACATGGATAGCGAAGAAACCACGAGAAAGGAATCCTACCTCCCGCGTTCTTACGGATCGAATTCAAAAAGAAGAGCCGCCGATGGACGCTCTGAGGAAGCCGACCACCCACAAAACAGCAAATCCCAATATGATCGGGATGAGACCCAAGTCCAGAAACAACAGTCTGACCGGCCTTCTGAGCAAGAAGCCTCGGATCCGACGGCCTCGGAAGAGTCCTGGCGAGCCACCCGGGTCGAATCAGAGCATGGAGCCGATGATTCCACTCTGCCCGAAGCCCCATGCGAACTGCCCGAACCCCTGGTTGATGAAGATCCGGCTGATTTTCCGGCACGCCAGATCGCGTATGATGCCATTGTGAAAGACAATGGCCCGCAAAAAGCCGTGGAAAGCGACTCGGCCTCGGACACTGCGCCGGTTCAACTGAAGGTCAACGTGACCGGAATTCGCTTCGGGTGCGCTGCCAAGATATATCACTTCGACGCCGGTCTTATGGACCTCAAGGCCCGTGACCGGGTAATCGTAAGGACCGAAAAGGGAATGGGACTTGGCGAAGTAGCAATTGCTCCCTTTGAAAAGGAGTTTGACGCAGAACAACTTGAGGGCCTTCGAAAGGTAATCCGAAAAGCAGGAAAGATCGATTTCGATCAGGAAGCCCGGGGCCACGAACGGGAAGCTGAGGCCTACCGCTTCTGCCTGGAGAGGGTAATGGATCTACAACTGCCCATGAAGCTGGTCGCGGCCAAATGCCACTTCGACGGAACCAAGTACGTCTTCTACTTCACGGCTGAAGGGAGAGTTGATTTCAGAGAACTGGTGAAGCAACTGGTGGCTCGTTTTCCAGTGCGTATCGAAATGCGTCAAATAGGTGTCAGACACGAGGCCAAGATGACCGGAGGTCTGGGCTGCTGTGGCCAGGAGCTTTGTTGTTCCCGATTCCTGACCGATTTTCGACCCGTATCGGTCAGAATGGCCAAAGACCAGAACCTTTCTTTGAATCCCGCCAAAATATCAGGCGCTTGCGGCCGACTGATGTGCTGCCTCGGTTACGAACACGACATCTACGAACAGTTCAGGAAAGGCTTGCCAAAAGTAGGGAAATCCGTTAATACGCGCCACGGCGAAGCTGTGGTGCTCAAGCATAATCCGCTTGCTGAGACAATTTCCGTGCGCACCGATGACGAAACTTCACTGGAAATCACCAAAGATGACATCATCCCGAAGGCTCCTCAACCTCGGAAGAGCAAGGGAAATGCCGGCAATCAGTCCGGATCGAAACCTCGTCGTCGCTCGGGGAAGAAGCCAAAAGAGAAGAAAACTTCCCAGTAGGGGGGCAATTGTCAACCTTCATGCTCTGTTAGGGCACGATATGGCACGACGCATTGAAAATGGGTTCTACGGCTGGAACCCCCTCACCCTCTCTTGACGGGAGGGGCAGAGGGAGGGTAATCTTGACACCGAATATCAATGCGCATCACTATAGTTAATACCAATGCGCAATCAAGAGAGTGAGATCGATTTCTTGGGTGCCACTGCTGGCTTGCCCAGCAGTGGTCTTTATCACTTGTTTGAACGCGCATTTACCTGAAAGTCCCGTGAAAGAACCACCCCTTTCCGGGTCAACGTATGGGGTGGTTTGGAGGGGAGATGAGTCTCCCCTCCAAGTCCATGCGCAGCGTGCGCGCTCTTGGAGTACCCTGTCCGAGGCGAAGCCCCGGACCAGTAAACAACGGAAAAGACTTTCATACTTCGTTGTGCCTTTGTTTCTAGGCATGTAAGTTGGTATAAGGGGCCCCCGGCAGACCCGAGGCCTTACCTGTTTTCCGGTTAGTATAGCAGCACATCAGGAGGTTACACTGTGGCCTTTTGCAGAATATTTGTGGCCATGTTGGTCTTGATAGTCACGTTCATACCGGTCGGCGCGGGAAATTGTGGTCCGGTCTTCGACCGGGTCATGAAGAGAGGCGTGGTGCGTCTCGGTCTTCCTTACAACCGTGTTCCGCAAGGCTTCATTGGTCCGGACGGAAAGTGGGTAGGGTTCGAGGTGGATCTTGCCGGGGCAATGGCCCGCCACATGAACCTGAAGCTGGAAAAGGTTAAGGTGAACGGTAAAACGTGGCCGCCCATGCTGGCCGATGGCCGCGTTGACGGAGCCATGTGCAGGATAAGGCACTCGCGATCTCTGGACGGGGAATTCGATTTCTCCGTGGCCTATTTGTACGACGCTCTTAGAATATTGGCGCTCAAGGGCCTGTTCAAGAGACCGGAGCAGCTGAAGGGCCATAAGATAGCCGCTGTACAGGGATCTGTGTCAGAACAGGAAGCCATGCGCATGCTGAGGGCGGCCGGCGACGAAGCCGCGGAAAAGAACGTGGTTTCCTATCCGGACAGGCCGTCTTGCTTTATGGCGCTTGGTAGAGAAAAGGTCTCAGGCTGGCTGGATGCCGGCCTGGTTTTGCTGGAGTATGGGGCCAAGAGCCCGGGGAGATTCGAATTGATTGAGGTCGCCGGCGCCACCTCACCGATCGCGGTTGTTGTCTCCCAGAATGATTCAGCGTGGCGGGACCTGATAAATTTTACGATTCAGGATATCGCTGCTGACGGCTCACTGAAAAAGATATATGATAAATGGTTCGGCCCGAATACGCCCCATACTTTCTCCGTCGGGCGATCCATTGAAGTCTGGTCCGAGTGATATTATACCAACTTACATACCTGCAAACAGAGGCACAACGAAGTATGAAAGTCCTTTCCACTGTTAAGTAGTCCGTGGCTTCGCCTCGGATAGGCGTGTGAAGAGCGCGCACGATGCGCATGGACTTGGAGGGGAGACTCATCTCCCCTCCAAACCACCCCATACGTAGAACCGCAAAGGGGTGACTTTTTCCACGAGACTCTCATGCGAACTTACATACCTGCAAACAGAGGCACAACGAAGTATGAAAGAGCTTGACTGATGAAGCGAGCAATACTCGGTACCGCAGGGCATATTGATCACGGTAAGACAGAGCTCATCCGCGCGCTCACAGGGATTGACACGGATCGCCTCAAGGAAGAGAAGCAGCGTGGAATCAGCATAGAGCTCGGATTCGCATTCCTGGATCTCGACAATGATGTCCGCGTGGGGATCGTGGATGTTCCCGGACACGAGAGATTCGTCCGGCAGATGGTCGCGGGTTCGGGCGGGATAGACCTTGCTGCTCTAGTTGTGGCCCTGGACGAGGGCGTAATGCCTCAGACTGTTGAGCATCTGGACATTCTTCGCCTTCTTGGACTTCGCCTGGGCCTGGTGGTGCTCACAAAGAAAGACCTTGTGGATGACGAGCTGGCCGCGCTCGCGGAGGAAGACGCTAGAGACGTGGTTGCGGGAACCTTCCTGGAGGATTCTCCCTTCATACAGGTCTCCTCCAGGACCGGCGAAGGCCTGGAGGATCTCCGTGATGCAATCGCTCAGTTGGTCGGGCAGGTAGAGCCCCGTCCTGTGCACGGCTTACCAAGGCTGCCCGTGGATCGCGTATTCACAATGAAAGGACACGGAACCGTTGTCACTGGGACCTTGATTTCCGGTACGCTTTCCTCCGGAGTTGATGTGGAAATACTGCCTGGAGGCCGGCGTTCATCAGTGCGCTCCATCCAATCCCACAACAGGCAAGAAGAACGAGCATTTCCCGGTGAACGGGTTGCGGTTAACTTGCGAGGTCTGGAACAGTCACAGGTGAGTCGAGGAGATGTGCTCACACGTCCCGGAGATTTCCGTCCTTCCTACATTGTGGATGTCCGGCTGTCGTCCCTTGCGCGCTCTACCATCACTCTGAAGAACCACCAGAAGGTGCGGTTCCATCACTACACAACCGAAGTGGAAGCCCGCCTGGTCTTTGCCGAGGAGGAGACCCTTGAACCAGGAGAGACTACAGTAGCTCAGCTTAGGGCCTCCGCGCAGATCGTCCCTTCAGCGGGAGACAGATTCGTCATACGGGCCCTCTCCCCTTCCATAACCCTGGGAGGTGGGGTCATTCTCAACCCGCGGGCGACAAAGCTCAGGAAACGCAATGTGGATTCCTTACTCAAACTGGATGGAAAGGATGAACCGGCCACAGTGGCTGCACTAGTACAAAGCGGAGGTCTGGCCGGCGTCGGGCGCAATGAACTGTTGGGCCTCTCAGGCCTCTCCGCAAAACGTCTCGACAAGGTTATCGAGTCGCTTCGCAACTCTCGTGTGATAATCCGTTTCGACGCCACGGACAACCGCATGATCCACGGTCGATTGTTCGGTCTCCAGAAAAAAAAGATAGTGGACCGACTTAACGAATTCCACAAAGAACATCCACTAAAAGAGGCGATGCCCAAGCAGGAACTCCGTTCCACCCTGCCCGGGGAAGACAAGCTCTTTAAGAAAGCCCTTGAAGATCTCGCCAGGGAAAACCTCGTTGTGGACCAAGGAGACTCGGTTCGCTCCGCTTCCCATAAGGTGCTGCTGAAAAAGGAGGAAAAAGGGCTCAAAGAAAAGGTCTTGCGTATGATCGTTCAGGGTGGCTCGGCGCCCCCCGTCCGAAAGGAAATAATTGCGCAATGCGGCGGTGACGCAAAACAGATCCGGAATCTCCTTGACCTTCTGGCAAAGGAGGACAAAGTGATCCGGATCAAAGAGGAGATATATTTCGCGCCCGGATTCGTTAGGCAAACAAGGGAGAAGCTCGGGGATTACATAAAACGAGAAGGCGGCATAACCCCATCGCAGTTCGCAAAGATAACCGGCTCCTCCAGGAAGTACAATATTCCGCTACTGGAATACTTCGATGGAGAACGCTTCACCATCAGGGTAGGTGATCAGCGCGTACTCAGAGGCTCAGGTAGCTCTACGGACGGTGGAAGCGTCGAATAGAACCGTTTGATTTCCTCAATTTGTTCGAGGCATTTGGTTCGCTGCTCTTCGAATCGTTTCGCGGTTTCCGGGCTCTTCTCCTCCAAATACTGGGTGAGCGCCCAGGCTTGGTGATCCATACACGCGTACGATTTGTCGAGAAGCGCGATCAATTGCTTGTCCAAATCCGCGATTCGGCATTGAGAGACCGCTTTGAGCTTGGCCCTGATTACCCTGATTCTCTTCTGGACGTTTGTAACGATTTCCACCGCCATCTTCTTGCTCATGATGTCTGCAACGAAGCTATCAGCGGTCGCCCCAACCAGGATGAATGAATCGTTAAGATAGGCCGCGGCAGCCTCACCGAACGCGTTGAGGAAAAGGGCCCGCTCCGACGGCAGTGCCGGGGAATTTAGGGCCAGGAGGACCAACAGCGTGAGAAAAATAGATCTCATAGGCAATGCGATTAGGACGTGTTTCATTAGGGCCGATCAGATCCCTCGGCCGCTGAGTTAATACCACGACACAGGAAAGGAGACAACCCTTTTGATGCGAATTCTGTTACACACTTGCTGTGCTCCCTGCCTGGTCTACCCGTTGCACGATCTGCAATCCGAAGGCCACGAGGTGACGGCTTTTTTTTTCAACCCCAATATCCATCCGTACACGGAATATCTTCGCAGGCTGGACGCATTCAACGCGTACACCCGTGAAGACCACGTGAGAACCGTGATAGACGAGCCGGAGGACGGGATGGAGGAATGGTTGAGACACGTGGCTTATCGTGAGGCCCAGAGATGCAAGATCTGCTTCGACATGAGGCTGGACGCCACAGCCCGGCTGGCTGAATCCAAGGGATTTGACGCCTTTTCGACCACTCTACTCTACAGCCGCTTCCAGAAACACGATCTTCTGAAAACTACCGGGGAGGCGATTTCCCGGAAACACGCCATACCTTTCATTTACAGGGATTGGCGCATCGGCTGGAACGAAGGCGTCAAGAGATACAGGGCACTGGGACTTTATAGACAGAAGTATTGCGGGTGCATATACAGTGAAAAGGAACGGGCCTCAAAAATAATCCAGCCCTGATGCGACGTAACCGTTCACCGTGAACCGTACAAGCTCCCGGAATTACGTATGGGGAGGTTTCCAGGGGGAGCTACTGGGCGTAGAGCCAATTTGCGAGCCGGTTGGTGTGGGACTTCATTTGTAGTCCGTAGCGGCCCGCCGAACGTGGGTGCTTCGAGACAGGTTTTGGGTTTATGCTTTGCACGGGGACGCGGGAATATCAAGGGATGGGCCTACTTGGTCGAAGAACGGATATATCGTGGGGAACCTATTGACACCACGTCGAGTGGGCCCTCCATTCTCACCGGGCGCAGAACCGCTTCAAGCCCGGTGAACCATTACGATGCGACGGCAATCCAAACCGCCTGGTCCTACACTTTCGCAAAGTGACCTTGGACCTGATTGACCGTCTCCAGCCGGAGTTCATTATCCTGAGCCCCCAGGGCGTCCCCACGGAGGCATCCGTAGCCGGTGTTGTTGAAAACCCTGTGCTAATGGTATATCATGGTTCAGTTTGTTGAGCTTCATTCTCGGTCTGTTGGAGTCCGAGTGAGCCACGACAAGAATAAATTTCGGACACTTGAACGGTGATTCCTCAAGCCGCTCCAGCCAGGCGGCCGAGTGGACGACACAACAAGGAGGATACTGCACATGGGCAATGCGATCCATGAGCATTCAGGGCAAGAAGATCGGCACCTGTTGGAAAAGGACGTAGCCATGGAAGAATACCGGGATCAATGCCCGTGCGCGGACGCATACCTGCCGGAAGCATTTGTAAGCTACGACTCGGACGCCAAGATCCAAGGTGTTAGTTCTTCTTTTGAAGCAATCTTTGGATGGACCACAAAGGAAATTCAAGGTCGCAGGATTCCCTACGTGGTTCCAAATCTGCGGTCTGAGGTCATGGAGAACCTCCAGGATCAGATCGACGGCCGGCCCGAACCCTTTCAGGCCAAAGGATTGACCAAGCAAGGCAAGGTATTGGACATTTTTATCTCCGGGTCCGGATGGAAAGATTCCGACGGCGACGCGGCCGGATTCCTTGCGGTAATTCGTCCGGTTACCGAGGAAGGAAACCTGTGTGGCACCACTTATTCTGCCTCCCTTAAACGGGCCCTCAGGATCAAGACTAAGGAGGTCGAAGCCCTCACCACTGAACTGGATCGAACCACCAGCACTTGTGAAGATCTCCGCCGCACCACCGAGGTCGTTGTTGAAACTTCGCAGCAAGCAGCGAAAGACTTGGAACGAAGGATAATCAATAATTACCAACTTACTGTTGTTCCGATACTGGGAAAGCTCAAACAGCTTGAGGTTACGATGCCTGAGAGATACCTGTTGGAGGCTTTGGATGTCAACATCAGAAGCATTTCTTCCAGCTTCGGCACCGCAATGGCTCGTTCCAGAGCCAGCCTGACCCCAAGACAAATGGAAATCTGCAAATTGATCCTCTCCGGCAAGAGATCCCGGGACATAGCCCAGAAACTTGGCCTGTCTACTCAAACGGTCATAGTGCATCGGAAAAACATCAGAAAAAAGCTCGGGCTTAAGCACAAGGGCCAGAACCTCTCAGCCTATATCAGAAAGAACATGTGACATCATGTTATCAAGGGCGGGCCTGAGTCGAAAAGACAAATAGCGGTCCGAGATTTCCCGGGTTCAGCGGACACCACCAGGACACTGGTCGCAAATGCCTGTGTACGAAAAAGGGGTTATCTCAAACCGGTTGCCTGGGCAGGGCAAGGACCTTTGACGCTTTTGCGCTCGGAGCTGATACGGTAGCGGGAGACGTGGCCCATGCCGGGTAAAGTTACTTTGAAGGTGATTGACGGCCCGATCAAGGGCAAGGTCTTCACGTTTGAGAACCACGACGCTTTCATTTTCGGACGTGACAAGAACTGTCACGCGAGGCTGCCCGAAGGCGACCTGGAAGCGTCACGTCATCACTTCATTCTTGAGGTAAACCCTCCCGCTGTTAGTCTCAGAGACCTGGGCAGCCTTAACGGCACTTACGTAAACAACACAAAACATGGCGGACGGCGAGAAACGGACAATCCGCAGGATGCAGATCAATCTCGCCTGCCCGCTGTGGACATCAGCCACGGAGACCTGATCCACGTAGGCAGGACCGTAATCCGGATAAGCGTAGAGGTCGCTGTGTTCTGCAACGAGTGCGGAATCCGGATACCCGACACCTGGAAATCCGCATCCTCACCTCCGAATAATGTCTGCATCTGTCCTGAATGCTTGAAGAAGCGAGACAAGGCCGACGCCCTTCCCGTGGTCTGGACCGTTCATTGTCAACACTGTGGAAACGATGTTAGTGACGAAGTGAGCCTCGGGCGCGCCGGCGCATATTTGTGCGCATCGTGTCGACGACGGGCCCACATGAAACCCATGCAAGTGCCGGTAATGATGTCCGCGGCTTTTCCTAAGGATCCCGTTTCCGGAAAAACCGAGATTCATGGCTGTGAACTTGGCGATCTGCTGGGTCAAGGAGCTATGGCAATGGTGTTCAAAGGCCGTCGCAAACGAGACGGCCTCGATGTGGCCTTTAAGGTGCTCCTGGCAAGAGCGGCCGTTGACAAGAAGTCACGAAAACAGTTTGAACGAGAAATAGGCACCACAATGCGCCTGAAGCACAAGAATGTGGTGGAGATCTACGACAGCGGGTCATCGGGCCCGTGGTTCTATTGTATCATGGAGTACTGCCCCGGAGGCAGCGTTGCCCGACTGATGTTCAGGCACGGAGGATGCCTGTCTTTGGACGATGCAAGACCGATTATGCTCCAGAGTCTGCAGGGCCTGTCCTATGTCCACCAACAGGGGTTTGTACACCGCGACCTGAAACCGGAGAACATCCTGTTGACGCAGGAAAACGACGTTACTGCCAAAATCGCGGACATGGGATTGGCCAAGAGCTTTGATCAGGCCGGCCTCTCGGGAATGACCCTGACCGGGGCCTTTGCCGGAACCCCCCCCTACCTGCCCAGAGAGCAGCTAATCGATTTCAAGTACGTCAAACCGGTCAGTGACGTCTGGAGTATTGCGGCCACCTTCTATCGCATGCTTACCGGCGCCTATCCCCGACAGGGTGAGGACGGACAGGTACCCATTGAGGTGGTGTTGTCAGGAAAGACAATTCCCATGCGAGATCGTGACCCGAGCATTCCGCTCGATCTCGCAAACGTCATTGACACCGGTCTGGCGGTGAGCCCGGAAAATCGTTACCAGTCGGCCGGGGAGTTCCTGGAGAAATTGAGAGAGGTTCTGTGATACGTCGGAGAAGGCTGGGCACGTGGACTCCGGCATGTTGTGATCGATGGTGGCCATGACTGGAGTACCCAAAATCGACGGCATCCTTGAATGCGCGGCCTTGACCGACCAGGGAGAAGTCCGAAATAGAAATGAAGATTCAGTGTCGGTCTCGGCTGAGAACGGCTTGCTAATAGTTTCCGATGGAATGGGAGGACGCAACGCGGGAGCGACAGCCTCAAGGCTCGTCGTTGAGTGGCTGCCTGCGGTCCTGGAAAAAACTTCCGCCTCGGCCCCGCGGAGCGATTCGGAGACACAACTTGAAGCAATCAATGACGCTCTGGTAAATCTCAGCCGGCAGGTTTTGGATTTCTCCAGGGGACGGCCCGGGTTGGCCGGAATGGGGGCCACCGTGGTGGTGGCCTTATTCCGCGGGAAGCAGGCCCTTATTGGACACATGGGAGACAGTCGAGCCTATTTATACCGCGACCACAAGCTGAGACTTCTCACTGACGACGATTCGGTGGTCGGAATTCTGCTGAGACAGGGCGAAATTACCCAGGAACAGATAGCCGATCACCCGGCCAGAGGGCTGTTGTCACGGTATGTAGGCATGGAAGGGGAAACTCGTGCAAGCACCCACGCGCTGGACCTGGTCTCCGGCGACCTCCTGCTCTTGTGTTCCGACGGGCTTACAGGTGAAGTCCCTGACCACCAAATCGCCACCATACTTGACAGGTACAGCGACCTTGACAAACTCTGCAGTGCGCTGATCAAGGCGGCCAAGGATGCCTCGGCCCCGGACAATGTCACGACCGCAGTAGCACGGTGGCGCGAGATAAACGGGTAATGCCGGGTCGCTTTCAGAGAAGTGAGATTGGTTCTATGGGTGCCACTGCCGGCTTGTCCAGCAGTGCTCTTTGTAACTTGTTTGACGGCGCATTCCTATGAACTGCCATGCCCTGGAAGGGCACAACCAAGCATGAAAATGCCGGGGGCGCCACGGGCCCCTGTTGTAGGGGCGACCGGCGGTCGCCCGAAGGGAAGCCACGGCATTCCAAGAAAAATGACATTTTCATACAAAAGTCCCGTGGAATACCCACCCCTTATCCGGGTCAACGTATGGGGTGGTTTGGAGGGGAGATGAGTCTCTCCTCCAAGTCCATGCGCAGCGTGCGCGCTCTTCGAGTACCCTGTCCGAGGCGAAGCCACGGACTACTGAACAGTGGAAAAGACTCTTATTTGTCGTTGTGCCTCTGTTTCTAGGTATGTAAGATAGCATAAGAGGCGTGTTTCATGGCGGAACCTAAGGGCTGTCCCATTTGTGGTGGCAAGCAAATCCACCTGTCATCCAGGCTCGTAGGCTCGGCGGCTCGCTGCAAGAGCTGCGGCGCTACTCTCCGAGTGCGACGTATCGACACGGATCCACGCTTTCAGCCCGGGCCGGCCGAGAGACCGGTGGTGTCGCCCATCTCTGATCCTTCGCATGATGGAAGTCATGACTCCACATTTGAGGCTTCCGATGACGTTTGCGATGCCGTGGCCTTGATCATCAGCGATGGAGAGTCCCCGGAGACAGTCCTGGCATCGCGAGAATATGTTCCGCATCCAGCCACCACTGCATACTCCGGAAGGCGGGTAGATCTGAAAGCGCTTCGCCGGATGGAGGCCGATACTCCCCTTGAATGGAAAGAAGGGGACATCATTGTGGACCTGTACGAGGTGGCCGGGCTCCTGGGGGAAGGCGGTATGGGCAAGGTGTACAAGGTCCGGCATCGCATTTGGGACGTGGACCTTGCCGTAAAGAGCCCCAAGCCTGAAATTGTGGCAGGAGCGGGCGGGCCTGACATTTTCAAACAGGAGGCCCAGACCTGGGTCAACTTGGGCATGCACCCCAACGTTGTCGGATGTCACTACGTCCGCGAACTGGGTGGAGCCCCGAGGCTCTTCGCGGAGTACGTTTCCGGTGGGAGCCTGCATGACTGGATAGCTGACAGGAGGTTATATGAGGGCGGTCCTGAAAGGGCGCTGGAGAGAATCCTGGATGTGTCGATCCAGTTCGCCGAAGGGCTCCGCTATTCTCATGAGCAGGGATTGGTCAACCAGGACGTGAAACCTGCAAATGTCTTGATAACCCACTCAGGTGTAGCAAAGATCACCGACTTCGGTTTGGCGGGCGCAAAAGCCGAGCCCTGGACGGGGACTCCCGCGTACATGTCCCCCGAGCAGTGGGATGCCGCTAACAAGAGAAGGGCCGGCGCGCCGGCCGATTACTTGCCTCGACTAACCGAGGCCACGGATATCTGGTCATGGGCGGTGTCTGTGCTCGAGATGTTCGTGGGTGAGATATCTTGGCGCTCGGGGGGGCTCGCCGGCGCGGTGTTGGAGAAGCTCCTGAAAAAGGATCGCTCCGATTCAATTATCCCGACCATGCCCGTCTCCGTGGCCCGGTTGCTGGGCCTGTGCCTTAAACAGGATCCGTCTGATCGTCCAGGGAACATGCAGGAGATCCTCGACCGCCTGAAAGATGTCTATGAGGAGGAAATCGGGGAGACTTACCCTCGTCCCGAACCCGAGGCGCTGCCGGACGGCGCGGACAGCCTCAACAACCGTGCCGTCTCCATGCTCGATCTGGGGCTCCGAGATGAGGCTGAACAATTCTGGGCAAAGGCGCTTGAACGTCAGTCGGATCACCCCGAATCTACATACAACAGGGAGCTTCTGCGTTGGCGCGAAGCCGGATCCAACGATGAAGACATGATAAACGCGATGCAGAACCTCCGCAGATCGCGGCCCACTGACTGGATCACCGCGTACCTCTTGGCCCAGGCTTGTATTGAACGGACCGACTACGAAGACGCGGTCAGGACGCTGGAGGAAATCGGGAACCCGGAATCGAACCGGGACGAGGTCCGGACGGCGTTGGGGGAAGCCATGGGCCGTGTGCCACATACGCGGAAGCGCATGGCTGTCTTCTTGGGCCACGCGGCCTATGTCACCAGCGTCTGCTTCTGCCCGGAAGGTGAACGCGCGATTTCGGCGAGCAATGACAAGACCCTCAGGCTCTGGAATGTCGGTACCGGCCTGTGCGTTCGAACCTTCAAAGGCCACGCGGCCGCGGTGACCTCCGTATCCGTCAGCGATGATGGATACTTTGCCCTGTCAGGAAGCAACGATAAGACCCTCAGACTCTGGGAAATTGGGACGGGCCGTTGCCTGCGTACCTTTGAGGGCCATAGCACCCAGGTGAACTCCGTTTGCATAAGCCCTGACGGCCGACACGGTCTCTCGGGAGGCAGCGGCAACACTGTGAGACTCTGGGAGATGGAGACAGGACGTTGTTTGCGAACTTTCCTGGGACATACCGGCTGGGTGACCTCGGTCTCCGTTTCCCCGGACGGCCTGTTCGGCCTTTCGGCCGGCGAAGACAACACATTGAGGCTCTGGGAGCTTGAAACGGGTCTGTGTGTGCGAACCTTCGAAGGTCACACCGACCGGGTCACGTGCGCCTGCTTGAGCAAGGATGGACTGCTTGCCCTGTCCGCGAGCGAAGACCACACCCTGAGATTGTGGGAGGTTGCAGGAGGCGCGTGTCTGCGGACCTTGAAAGGACACTCGCAATGGGTTACTTCAGCCTGCCTGACACCTGACGGCCGATATGCGCTGTCAGGAGGTGACGACATGACACTGAGGCTGTGGGATGTTACCTCCGGCCGCTGTCTCAGGACCTTTCGAGGCAATGGGAGTTCTGTGACTTCCCTGGCCATGAGCAGTGACGGAAAGCATGCCATGTCGGGAACCGATGGGAAGTCGGCGGTGCTGTGGTTCGTGAACCCGGCCGGGCACAAGCCCGCGGCGGTCATGCTCACGCGCGTCAAAGGCGCCGAACAAATACTGTCCGAACGAGCCGTGTACGAAACAGAGTTGACACAAGCGGTTCAGTACCTGGATCGCGGTCATCTGCTCGCCGCGGCAGGATGCCTCCGTCGGGCAAGACAACAGCCGGGGCATGAACGTGAACCCAAGGCTATGGAGTTGTGGACCGAACTTTACGCTCACCTTCCCCGCAGTGCGTTCACCGATGCCCAGGAAGCAGAGACCGCACAAGGCCGGGAAAAGGGAATCACGTTTGTTCATTTGAGTCATGACGGGCGATTCGTACTATCGGGAAGCTACGCCATGAACCTGGGGTTCTGGGACGTTTCAAAGGACCGTCGCCTCGTGGTGTCCGGACGCCTCGGCGGCGCTGCAGTCTCGGGAATTCTGTTGCCGAATGCCAGACGCGCTCTATCGGGACACGAGGGTGGCATGTTGCAGCTGTGGGACCTGGAGCAGCTGCGTTCTGTTAGTTCTTTTGAAGGGCATAGGAAAGCCGTCCAGTCGGTCGGCTTGAGCGGTGATGGTTGTTTTGCGCTCTCCGGGAGCGTGGACCGCACTGTCAGGCTCTGGCACATAGAGACGGGCCGTTGCGCCCGGATCTTCCAGGGCCATCAGGATACGGTGACATCTGTTCTGATCGGCAATAACGGTCGATTTGCACTGTCGGGAAGTGCTGACAAGACAATGAGGCTCTGGGATATCGTTGACGACCGTTGCCGGCACATCTACGCGGGCCACAGTGGAAGCGTCACGTGTGTGGACATGAGCTACGACGGTCGATTCGCCCTTTCCGGAGGCGACGACATGACACTGCGGTTCTGGAATGTGGCCGACGCGCGGTGTCTCAGTATCTGTGAAGGCCACGAGGGACCGGTCACATGTGTGAGCATGAGTTTTGAAGGCCGATTCGCTCTATCGGGTGGCGCTGACAAGACAATGAGGCTCTGGGATCTCCATGAAGGCAAACTCCTGCGCACCTTCGGAGGTCATAGAGAGGCCGTGAAGTCGGTCTGTCTGAGCAGTGACGGGCGATTCGCCATTTCCACAAGCGCCGACATGACGTTTAAGCGCTGGACACTGGACTGGGATCTGGAAGATCGTGAGCCCGCGGAGTGGGACGAGGGCGCTCGTCCCTACCTGGAGATCTTTCTTGATCTCCACACACCATATGCCGAAGCATTGCCCGGCAAGGGCGAGATCTCCCAGGAGCAGATCACCCCGGCCCTCACCCGCCGGGGGGAGCCCTCCTGGACAAAAAAAGCTTTTCAGGATTTGGTGCACACCCTGGCGTGCGCGGGTTACGGCTGGCTGAAGCCGGAAGGTATCAGGGCACAACTCGACGCCATGATGGCCGACCTGCAACTCGAAGGACCCAAAGAGCAGTCGGAAGAAGTTGCGGCCGCACCCGCCGCGGATACCGAGCACATCTACGAGACTCTGCGGGGACGCGGTCCGATGGAGCGACCATCGGAGCACGGAGTCTGGTCGAAGCTGCTCGGATTGGGTCGCTCTAGACCTCTCCTGGCCCTTGTCATCCTGGTCGTTGCAGCGATTGTCTGGTTGGGAATTCAGGCACCCCTCATGATGCGAGCCAAACGTGGCAACTCCGAGGTCGTCCATTTGGAGCCGGGCCGATCTCCGATCAATGAATGGGAGGCGCTTTGGCGGCAGATGCTCGCGGACATCGAACGGACGGACCTGGATGCGGTTGAACGGGCTCGCAGGCGCATCAAACTGACCTCAGCGGTTGAGAGCGAGCGCAGTGACATACTGAGGCGTCAAAGCGCCTCGCAAACGAGCATGCCTCCAACTGAATCAAAGCCAATGGGGCAGGAAGACGTCGGCCCTATGAAGTGGGAGAGCATCACTGACGGCTATCCGGAGTTGCGCAAGGTCAAACTGCGACTCGACCGTTACAGGCAGATGATGCGACGGCAGGGAGTGCCTGACCGTGAGCGGGAACGCCTCATGCTCTCGGTTCTCGCGGAGATCGAACGGGAGTTGACCCGGGTTGCCGCGACCCCGCGACCCTCGGACACTGAGGGAGGGAAATCGGGTCAGTATGACGAGACAATGGAAAGGATCCGGCCCATAATGGCATGGATGGCAAACAACGCACGGGCCGACGCGGATCCCGATCTCTTCATTTCAAAATCGAAAGAACTGACCCTGATACTCGGTAAATCCGGACCAGCCATCCGGGAACTCGATCCTGTGTTGTACGACAAGCTCCGACAAACCGTTGCTGTCTCCACTCAATTGGAGAGTGCGCTCCTGTCCGAAACAACAGGCCTCGATCCCCATCAAGTCGGCGCCACGGCCGACGTCCAGGAATTGGCCGCCCGCCTGCGCAACCTGGTGGATGTGGTCATGGAACAGTAATCGTTCACCGGGCTTGAAGCGGTTCTGCGCCCGGTGAGAATGGAGGGGGAGACTCATCTCCCCCTCCAAACCTCCCCCATACGTAATTCCGGGAGCTTGTACGGTTCACGGTGAACGGTTACATGGAACAAATGAAGTAGAAGTGGTTGCAGGACCCTGGCTTCGCTCTTGTCGATCCAAAGCCCGGATGCACGGGCTCAAACCCGTCGGCCACCCTTCAGTTCATCCTGCAGGGCCTTGAGTTCATCCCATTTGCCGGCAGCTGCCAGCCCGGCCTGTTCGGGCCAGGTGGTAGGAACTGCCAAACGCCCGACACCGGCCTCTTCAAGGACCTGCTTCAAACGATTCACGTCTGTCCCGGCAAGTTGCCCGAAAGTCATGATGCCGGCGGACTGAAGGACCCCTGATATTTTTGGACCAACGCCCTCGATCCGCTTAAGGTCGTCGGGCTCCGGGGCCGACTCCGGAGCAGGCGCGGCCGCTCCCGTCCGTCCCCCTTTGGCCTGGGCAGCCTTCCCCCGTCGGAGCTGAATCCAAAAGATGAGCAAAGCCAGGACGATTATCACTATGACAGCAATGAACGTGAAGAGAGCGTATCCGGTCATCTTGAGACTCCTTTCCTTTTCTCGATCCTGCCCAATCTGCCCCCCTTGTAGCCGAGACAGTTCCGCAATCACCGCCTGTCGCTACCTGTGAGCTTGCAAATCTCTTTTTCGGGTCTCGGGTCTGAGCCGGGAGTCCACAGCGCCTATCTTGGCAACGATGGACATCGGAGAACCTGAACTCTGTCCCGACGGAAAAGCTTTCTCCCTGCTCGTGAGCATACTCCAGAGTCAGGTCTTTAGTCAATGAAATTGGAAAGGAGTTCGTAACCCCCAATGACTGAATGGTTACCACATTGGTAAACCAATTGCGGATTTCGTATGGACGGTTGTGGTATGGTATAAATGGTCTAATGAACACGCGAGGGTCGCGGCAAGAGAACTCGGACACCGTTGTCGGGGGAGGTCTACAGGAGTGAAGATGAGTGACAGAATCAATGAATACATGGAATGGATTGAACATAGGGGAATACGTTTGATGCATATTGACTATCGGGGCCTGGTGGGTGACGCGGTTGTACGTCAGGTGAGGGAAAATGGAGAGGCTATTATTGAAATCGGAATGAGGGGGGAGAAAGACCAACTCCGACTTGTCGATGTTCGGGATGGCTTTGCTACACAAGAGATTTTGGCTGCGTTCAAGGAGGTAGGAGTCGCCATAACACCTTATTCGAGAGCAACCGCAGTGGTAGGGCTTACCGGAAGGCAGAAGCGTTTGTTATGGATCTACAATCGGCTGACAGGCAGAGGGGCAAGACCATTCGATGACCACGACAAGGCAAAGGACTGGTTGGTGAAGCAGGCAAAGAGGTAGCCAATCATCGCCGATGCTCCAGCATCCCAACATCAATCCCTATGTTTCCGGCGTTTCCAATCCCGGCAAGCTCGCCTGCTCCGTTCCTTCTTCCTATCCAGGAACAAGCCCGGTTTCGTGTGAAGGCGCATGGCCCTGACCAGCCAGGCGCGAGGTTTGGTTTTCTTTCTCATGTCCCTATCCTTCGACGCCTGATACGGCTTCGCAATCAGATTTTGCAAAGTAGCACAATTTAGCGTATTTTCTATTTGCTTGTTTGCTCACGGGATCGTAAGTCACTACCGTTTGGAGGCCCTTTTGCACTTTGATGAAGCCCTGAAGCTCTTCACACGCCATTTGGAATCGGAAAGGGCGCGTTCCAGGGAAACCACCAGGGCGTACCTGGCCGACATCAATGGTTTTCGGCATTTTCTGGAGTCAACCGGCAGGCCAACGGAACTGGAGACCGTCGATAGGATTGATTCCTTTCACGTACGCGCGTTCCTGGCGGACAGGTTCGGGAAGATCAGCAAGGTTTCGGTCGGCCGCAAATTGGCGGCATTACGCACCTTTTTCCGTTTTCTGGTGAGAGAGAACGTGATGTCGGTGAATCCCGCGGCAGCCATCCGCGCGCCTAAGCAGGAAAAACGCTTGCCCAAGGTGTTCAGCGTGGACGAGATGGATCGCTTCTTTTCACGGAACACTGAGATGGGGAAGCGGGATACGGCAATATTCGAGCTTCTTTATTCTTCGGGGCTGCGGGTGGGCGAGTTAACATCGTTGAACACGCCGGATCTGGACCTGGAGAACGGCTGGGCCCGGGTATTGGGAAAGGGCGCCAAGGAAAGATACGTCCCTGTCGGGAGCCGGGCCGTGGAGGCGTTGAAAGCTTATCTTCCGGTGCGAGCCATGTTGGAAGCCAAGACCCCCACGGTCGGAGCCCGCGGCCCCTTGTTTTTGAATTCTCGCGGTGGCCCGTTGTCTTCGCGCAGCGTAAGACGTATACTCAAGACGTGCCTGGACGGCGCGGGATTGGCAAGAGACGCTTCGCCGCATGCGTTCAGACATTCATTTGCAACTCACATGCTGCAAGGGGGCGCGGATCTACGGTCCATACAGGAGCTTCTGGGGCACTCCGGACTGTCCACTACGCAGCGTTACACCAGGGTTGACCTGGGAAAGCTGATGGAGGTCTACGACAAAGCCCATCCGAGGAGCGGTGCGGCATCGGATTCCAACAATGAGGCGCAAGACACGAAGCGCCGGAACAGTGAAAAAACTTGACAATGATAGACAAGAAGATCAGATCGACTACAGTCATATGTGTGCGTAGGGGCGACCAGGTGGTCATGGCCGGTGACGGGCAGGTATCCATTGGGGACACCGTGGTGAAGCATTCTGCGCGAAAGGTCCGACGCCTGGGAAAGAATGACGCAATCCTTGCCGGTTTCGCGGGGTCCACAGCGGATGCTCTGACTCTTTTCGAGAAATTCGACCAGATGTTGGAAAAGTATTCCAACAACCTCACTCGATCCGCTGTCGAGCTGGCCAAGGAGTGGCGAACCGACAAGATGTTGCGGCGATTGGAAGCATTACTCATCGTTGCAGACAGGGAAAAGACACTCCTGCTCTCAGGTACCGGAGATGTGGTGGAACCGGATCATGGAGTCATGGCAATCGGCTCGGGAGGGAACTACGCATTGGCCGCCGCGCAGGCGCTGCTGGAAAACACGGAGTTGGAAGCGGCTGAAATAGCACGGAAAGCAATGGAAATCGCAGCGAACATTTGTGTTTATACCAATGCGGAACTGGTGATGGAAGAGCTCTAGTGTCGTACGCGCAACTTTGCATGCGCTGTCAAATAAAGAACACCATTGGTCACACGGTTTGACGGAGCAAATCCCCCCTGGCCCCCCTTTTTCAAAGGGGGGAATCGGAGGATTTCTTCCGCTCACCGACAGCGTCGAGTGGTCGGATTGTTCAAACATGGGCTGGAAAGCCTGCGCCACATTCCTGGGATGTGGGGCGGACTTTCCAGTCCGCCGATTCTTGTAGGACCTTCGACGCACTGCGATTATTCATAAATCGGGAACGCGGCTATTCAAGTCGTCTATTCACAATGCCATTGAATTTCGAGGAACTATGAAAACGCTTACACCTCGTGAGATTGTCTCGGAACTGGACAAGTACATTATTGGACAAAATCAGGCGAAGAAGATGGTCGCGATTGCGCTGCGGAACCGCTGGCGACGTCGGCAGGTTCCGGAAGAATTGCGCGACGAGATCGCTCCCAAAAACATCATAATGATTGGACCCACGGGCGTGGGAAAGACCGAGATAGCCCGCCGGTTGGCCAGACTTGCTCAGTCGCCTTTCCTGAAGATCGAAGCATCCAAGTTCACTGAAGTCGGATACGTGGGCCGTGACGTGGAGTCCATGATCCGAGATCTCATGGAAATCGGTATCAGCATGGTCAAGAAGGAGGAATATGAAACACTCCGCCCCAGGGCCGAGCAACACGCGGAAGAACGGCTCCTGGACATAATCCTCCCCTCCCGGCCGGATCGCAAGGCCCGGAGACCGGCCCAATCCGACACAGCACCCGAAATGACCGAGGAGATGGAGGTTGCCCAGCGCACACGGGAGAAGTTCAGAAGGATGCTCCGCACAGGCAAACTGGACGACCGGGAAGTGGAGATAGAAACCCATGTAAGCGCGGTTCCTGTGGTGGAAGTGTTCTCACCGCAGGGCATGGAGGAGATGGACATAAATCTCAAGGACATGTTTTCCAATCTGTTTCCGGACAAGACAAAGCTCCGGAAGGTGCGGGTCCCGGAAGCTCTTCAGATTCTCCTTGAGGAGGAATTGAGCAGGCTCATCGACACCGACAACGTCATCGCTCAAGCAAGGGAGCGAGTGGAGCAGACCGGCATTGTCTTCATAGATGAGCTGGACAAGGTCGCGGGATCATCCGCGGGGCGCTACGGCCCTGATGTCTCCAGGGAAGGAGTGCAGCGGGATTTGCTCCCCATAATCGAAGGCAGCACGGTGAACACCAAACATGGTGTTGTCAAGACCGATCATGTCCTCTTTATCGCTGCGGGCGCGTTTCACGTTTCCAAGCCGTCCGACCTGGTCCCCGAACTTCAGGGCAGATTCCCGCTCAGGACCGAGCTTTCCGCGCTCTCCAAAGGGGATTTCGTGCGCATTCTCACTGAACCGAAGAACGCACTGGTCACCCAGTACCAGGAATTACTAAAGACCGAAGAGGTAACCCTGGAATTCACGCAAGACGCGGTAAACGAGATTGCGGCATTGGCTGAGGAAGTCAACGACCGGGCTGAGAACATCGGAGCGCGGCGACTTCATACCATCATGGAAAAGTTGCTTGAGGAGATCTCGTTCGAGGCCCCGGACATGCACGGAGTAACAGCCACGATCACCCCGGAAATGGTCAGGGATAGGCTCCAGGATATAGTGAAGAGCGACGACCTGAGCCGGTACATACTCTGATTGAGCTCCCGCGTCGGTTCACGGCCGAATGATTGGGGGGGATTGACCGGAAGGGGAGTGTTCCCTTCCGGACATGAGATCCTTATCTTGAGGCCGCGGCTCGCTTTGACGCCTTAAGGGGATTGACTTTCTGGGTTTTCTCGGCGGCTTTGCGCTCAAGGTGGGTAGCCAAATTGCAGGAACCGGTGTTCCATTTAACCGCGGGGTGGGGCACGACTGTGCAGAAGATTCCTGAATCAAAGGTCTCAGCCCGGGAACAGCCTTCGCAAGTATCGACGACCTTGTGGCACTGGCCGCCGTTGAAGTTGCAACCCTTTCGTGTCATGAACGCGCATTCTGCGCCGGTTTTCAAAGTAACGCACTGCATGGTCTTTCCTCCATATTTTTTGCGGGACGAGGCATACTGCCCCGTCCCGCGTAATCTGTAAGTATAAACGCCACCTGGGACCTTGTCAAGACCAATCGCGCGGGGGCGGGTAAGCATTCAGTTTCGGGGGGGCTTCGAAGGCAAGGGCAGACACATAGGTCTGCCCCTACGTCTCGGCCCAGACCCGTCATGGGGCACAGTGTACGGCGCGCACCTGTGTGTGCGCCCTCTTACCACGAGATGGACGTAAGAACGTGGTCGTTCTTGTCGAGCCACGAATCACGGAAGGATTACCGCGGTTCCAATTCTTTTGCCGGCCTCGCCTTGCGCTCCGTGGTAGATTTCTTACCTGATGTCCGCTACGTAGTTATCGGGAGTGTTTCGGCTATGAAAGATTTCTTCATCAGTTACACGGGCAAGGATCGTGAATGGGCCGAGTGGATCGCATGGGAATTGGAATCCAAAGGGTACAGTACGGTATTGCAGGCGTGGGATTTCCTGTCCGGTTCCAATTTCGTGCTCGAGATGGAGAGGGCCTCGGCCAAATCGGAACGAACGATTGCAGTCCTTTCGCCGGAATACGTTAAATCCGGGTTTTGCCGAGCTGAATGGGCCGACGCTTTTGCCAAGGATCCCACGGGCATGACTCGGAGCCTGATCCCTGTGCGCGTCAAGAAATTGGAGCTGCCCCGCTTCCTTGCGACGATTGTGTACACGGACCTGGTGGATATGGATGAATCCGCTGCAACCCGTGCGCTGCTTGCTGCCGTAGTGGGAACCAGACAGGTCCCTGTTACCGCGCCTGGCTACCCGGGCGCTGTACTCTCCAAGCCGCTGTTTCCCGTCGGCCTGCCCCCTATCTGGAATATCCCGCATCTGCGCAACCCAAACTTCACCGGGCGGGAAGAGCTTCTGAACCAGCTTGAGCAGGACTTGAATTCCGGCCGGTCCGCGGCCCTGACCCAGGCCATACAAGGGCTCGGTGGGGTGGGTAAGACCGAGCTTGCCGCTGAATATGCTTACCGGCAGAAAGACGACTACAATACGGTCTGGTGGGTGCAGTCTGAAGAGCCTGCAAAGCTGGCCGCGGACTATGCTCGACTGGCCTCGGATCTGGAATTGCCGGAGAAGGACGCGCAGGATCAATCGGCGGTCGTAGAAGCGGTCCGATATTGGTTGGAGCGCAACAGGGGCTGGCTCCTCATATTCGACAATGCGAAGAATCAGAAAGAGATCAGGGATTATGTGCCCCGGGGTGAAACCGGCCATGTGATTATTACTTCCAGGGATAGGCAATGGGCGGGTGTCGCGAAGCCCTTTACTGTCGAAGTCTTTGAGCCGGATGAATCTGTTGAATTCCTGGTCAAGCGAACCAACGAACAGGATCGAGCCGCAGCGTCCGAACTTGCCGAGGCACTGGGACGTCTGCCTTTGGCTTTGGAACAGGCCGCGTCGTACATGACGGCAAAGAAGAAGTCCGCGGCACAATACCTGGAGCTTTACCGCAAACACGAACGGAAGATCTTGGACCGAGGGGAAGTCTCCACCGCATACTCGGCAACGGTGGCTACCACCTGGAAGATCTCCTTTGAGCAGGCTGAAGAGGATTTCCGCGGATCCGGTGATCTGCTGAAGCTCTTCGCTTTCCTAGCGCCTGAAGATATTCCCATCAGCCTATTGACTGAAGGTGTGGAGTTGCTTCCCGAACCGCTCTCCAACATTGTGAAACAGGAACTGGATTTTGAGGAAGCGCTCGCTGCTGTGGATCGGTACTCCCTCATGGAACGCAGGGATGAAACCGTGTCAGTTCACCGGCTCGTGCTGGAGGTAACCCGGGACGGCCTCAACAACGATCAAAAAAAGACATGGGCCGAGGCCGCGGTGGAGCTGGTCAACCAGGCCTTTCCGCAAGAGAGCCAAGACGTGCGAACCTGGGACACCTGCTCACGCCTTATGCCCCATGCTCTCACAACATCCGGTCACGCGGAGCAGCTTGGGGTGGCCCCTGACGCGACCTGTCGGCTGTTGAATCAGGCAGGCGGCTATCTGCGCGGGCGGGCCGAGTTTGCGGAGGCAAAGTCCGCTTACGAGCGGGCATTGAAAATCGAGATGGATTCCCACGACCCTGATTATACTAAGATCGCGATTAGGCTCAACAACCTCGGCTTGGTGCTGATGGATCTGGGGGACCTTGAGGGCGCAAAGGAAAAATTCGAGCAGGCGCTGAAAAGCGACTTGAAGACATTCGGCCCGGATCATCCCAACGTGGCGATCCGTCTCAACAACCTCGGCGGCGTGCTGAGGGCTCTTGGGGACCTTGAAGGCGCAAAGGAAAAATATGAGCAGGCACTGAAAAGCGACTTGAAGACATTCGGCCCGGATCATCCCAACGTGGCGACAGATCTCAACAACCTCGGCTTGGTGCTGGAGGATCTTGGGGACCTTGACGGCTCAAAGGAGAAATACGAGGAGGCGCTGGAAATATTTACGAAGTTCCTTGGGGAGGATCATCCCAACACGCGGATCGTGCGACAGAACCTTGAATTGCTCGGTAAATGATGACAGGCAGGCTGAGGTAAAGGAACGCCAACTCGCCCCCAAACCGGGAACACGTCATTAACGCGGTAGGACCGGCATCTTGCCGGTCCACCTCTCGTACGGCGCCAAAGCCCAATCCGCGTACAGCCGGCCCGGGCAAAGGATTTCGTGCGCGTCGATCCTGTTTGGCAGCCAAGGCGCTGTGACGCCATTGCAGGAAATGAGGCCGAAGTCATCCAAAAGACACAACACACTCTGGGGAACCCATTCAAAAGATGGCCTCATTTGAAGGAATACCCTTGGGTGGGATTTGGTTCGTGCTCGTGATGGACCGGTGGCCGCCCTTTTAGCAGCGCAGCGCGCTGCCGGGCGGCCGTCGGTCTGGCAATTCGCTTCACTTGGTTTGTTGAGGAGTACCGGGGAAAGCTTCTTCCTATGGAAATCCATTTCCTGGACACGGTAGAACCCGACGAGAAATGGACCTAATCGGTCACAACCAGCGACGCGCTACCCTGCTTGCGAGAACATTTCGATCCGTGAACAAAGCGCCGCCCATCGCCAAATTGGGAGTTCTTTGCGGGGGTCAGGGGGCGGTTTCTTGCAAGAAAGAGCCCCCAGTCTTCTCTTCCCTCTTCCCTCCTACCGCTCTTCGCTCCCCTCTGATCCGTCGGCTACGATGGTCTCGAATGTTCGCACTTTGACTTGCCCGGGGAGTGCGCCTTTGATGCGGCTGATGTTTTTGACGTCCGCTATTATGACCTCTGTTTTGCCCTTGTCTTTTGCCTTGGAGAATCGGACCGCGAGGCTGGCCGCGAATTCCACATCTTCTTGTGTGGGTGGTATAGTTCCACGTTGCGGAAGCAGCACATGAGCGCCCGCGCGGTCTTTGACATGGAACCAAAGATCACCCTTTTTAGCTTTTGTGCGAAGTATCAGGTCATTTCCCTTTCCGCTTTTCCCCACAAGCGCGATCGCTCCGGAGGGAGTGGCAAACTCACGGAACAGGATCGGTGATTTCTCATGGTTCTTTCCTTTTCTCGCCCGCTCTTGGGCCTTGTTAGACCCGCGCTTTGGGGGCAGTTCCAGGGCGAGCCGGTTCAGCTCATCCATGTCTTCGGCTTGTTCCACAAAGAACAGCAGGTCCTGGAGCGCTCTCTTTTCCTCGATTGTCTTTTCCAGTCGAGAGGGCAGGATCTCCTGGCCGCGTTTTCCCTTGGCCGCCTTCTTGAAAATTCTGCCCATGTTGGCCACCGGACCGAGCGCGGGGTCGAGTTTTATGGTTCGAGTCCCTCCGGTAGTCCAGTCCTGCACGTTTACGCTCGACATGCCCTTTTCCACAAGGTGCAGGTTGGCCTTGAGGAGTTCACCCTCTTCCTGCCGGGCCCGGAATTTCTCCAGTCTCTTGAGGTCGGCTTCTATGTTTGTGCTTCGGCGATCCAGGGCTTTGATCCGCTTTCTCAGAGGCCTCGCGGTCCCTCTTCTCATGGATTCGAGCAGATCGGTTCCGAGCCTACTGCTGTACAGCGCATTCGCGGCCCGGTTCATGGATTCGAACACCTCATCCTTGTCCGCGTCCGCGCGGATGGTCAGCACTCTCTTACCCTTCGGACCAACGGTTATTCCCGGTCTCAATTCCGGGGAATCAGCGGCCCCGTCTGAGCCGGCAGCCTGGGGTTTCCGTTTGGGGGGCGGGGAATAGCTCTCACCCGGCAGCACCACCCTGGCGCCTGATTCCTTGTAAGGGATGCGATGGAGGCATTCCATTATGGTGTTTGAATCCCGGTCGACCAGTAGAATATTGGAATCCCGCCCCAGCAGTTCCAGGATCAGGTCGCGCTCCGATGGTTGATCGGGCCTTCCATACAGGGTTTTGATGGTGAGGACCCTGTCGTCTTCCGAGCAGGTTACATCGACTATTCTTGCGCCCTTCAGGTGCGCCCTGAGGTAAGCGCAGAACCTGGGAGGAGAAAAAGGATTCGGCATCTTCAGGTCGGTAAGATGAATGCGGCAACGCTGCGGATCAGCGCTCATCATGAGTCTTTGTTCGCCGGAACCGGGCGTCCGGACGCGCAGCACCAGGTCCCTGGGCAGAGGCTGATGTATCTTGTTGAGAAAGCCTCCGGGAAGCGTTTGATTCAGTTCCCGAGCGATCTGTTGAAGGACTTGCAGATCCATCCGGCTTACCCTTCCCCGCCATTGTCGCAGCTTTGAAGTGGCTGCAAAACCTAGAAGAGTTTGAAGAGCATGCTGGGAGGGCCTTTTTGCAAAAAGGCCCTCCCAGCATGCTCTTCAAACTCTTCTA
>CAZGNL010000013.1:0-53191 GCA_964527475.1 uncultured Syntrophaceae bacterium | reverse complement strand
TGGTTGTGATGTCCTGAAACACTATTACGGTACGACCGTCAGATCCGACGGTCGTGGCGGAAAGTCCGAACAACCTGCTCGCACCGTCCCGAAGAGTTACACGGGCCTCAGATTGATCATGGGAACCCCGGTCCACGCCGGAGATATCGAAATCAGGGAGCACGTTGTCCAATGATTGTCCTATGATACTGTCGTCAAGCCGCAAGAAAGAAAGCGCAGAGCGGTTGGCAAGCTGAACTTCTCCATTCCGTCCGAGCACGAGCACCCCACTGCTCATGGAATTGAACACCAGGCGGAATAGCTCCTCGGATCGGTTCAGGGCTTCTTTGGCTCGCTTTTCCTCTTCAACCGCCTGTCGGAGCCTTTCATTCGATTTTCCCAGATCAGCGGTGCGTTGCTCCACTCGGATCTCAAGTTCTTCTTGCAGCCGTTTGTTCTCAAGGAGTTGCTGTTTTTCACGGGTCAGGTCTTCGACAACGAGGAAAACCAACCTCAGGTCGATAATCCTGATTGGTCGATACGTCATGCGACCCCATATCCTGGATTTCCCAATCTGCAGGATACCTTCTCCGACTTGCGGCTTTCTCGTCGAAAAGACCTCCGTCAGCAGTGTTTGCGCTTCATCGGCTGCGGAAGGATCTGTGAAGAGTCTTGAGAAGGGGGCCTCCAATATTCTTTCATAGTCCGGGCTGATCTTGCTGAAAGCCTCATTGGCAACGATCACATTGTGGTACTCGTCAATCAACAGAGCAGGGACAGGCATAGCTTGCACGACCTTGCCGAAGGTAGACGCCCATATTCCTCCCCTGATGTCAAAGCTGCCCGTGGAGGTTACATCTCGGGTAAACAGGCTGTCGAGGTGTATTGTCTGTGTGTCATCGAAGGAATCAAGAGCCGGCGGATCTTTGTCACTCATGCGTTTTCCTTTCGACGTGTTCCTGAAAACCAAGCGGGCGCGTTTGCGATCCATTCCTTATGGTCCGTCACAGAATAAACGTTGCAACTGACAGGTACTTCATTCTTGCGATCAAGAGGGCGACGCATGCGTAGCCCCTACCTCTTTGACCCACGACTGTCGGCCAAGTCTCCAATGGCCGGCGTGTCCCGAGGCGCCTTCTGCCGCCGGCAGGTCTATTTTGTGACAAGTCCTTAATTGGATAGCCTGTTGAATCACTCGGGATCTCGCTGTCGCGTTTTTAAAAACGGCTCGGCGACCTTCAGGAGATCAGGGATATCTATCGGTTTGCCGACAATCGCATCCACACCGCAATCAGCCATCTTCTCCCTGTCCTCTTGACGCATATCCTCCGTATCCATCTGGCCCGTCAAGAGGACAAAGGGAGTCTTGGGAATCGCGTTTTTTCGACAAATTTCCTGGATCCTTTTGCCCACGTCCCAGCCGCTCAGTTCGGGCATCTCCAGGTCACAGATCACAAGATCCACCGGTGATTCCTGGAACAGTTGGAGACCTTCAATCCCGGAAACAGCAGTGAGAGGGGTGTGTCCGAATTGAGCCAACCCCACCTTGCACGCTGCAAGGAACCGCTCTCTATCATCGATGACGAGGATGCTGAGTCTACCGGGAAGATCATCGACATCGGGCGTTTCCTGTGGCGCTGACGCCTCGTCAAGAGAGGGTGTTACCGTGGATATGGATTCTCCTTCGTCGGCACTCGGCACGGACGCGGCACTCTTACCCCCGGTTCGGCCCGCTGGGACGCCTGTCTCCTCCAGGACTTTTCGAGCAGCGCGGAGAAGGTCCCCGGCATCGCACGGCTTTCCAATGAGTCCAAGGGCTCCACGTTCCAGGACTGCCTTTCTCGATTTTTTCGCCAAGAACCCACTGGCTATGAGGACCCTTGCAGCGGGATTGATCTTGAGGATCTCGTCCAGACACTCCTCTCCCCCCATCTCCGGCATAATGAGGTCAAGAACGATGAGGTCTATTTCTTCCATCTTTTCCCGGTAAATTTCCAGAGCCTTGTCGCCGTTTTCTGCTGTGAACACCTTGTATCCGCTTCGCCTAAGAGTCCGTTCGATCATGTCTCTTATGAGGTCCTCGTCATCCACCAGAAGGATGGTCTCGGTCCCGAACGCGGGCATGTGTCCGGCCGTCATCGGAGGATCAAACTTGGCCGCCTCTGAAAAGGCAGGTAGGTAGATGGTGAATGTGGTTCCCTGCCCCGGTTCGCTTGAGCACGTAACATGACCGCCATGGTTCCTCACTATTCCGTACACAATGGAAAGACCGAGACCGGTCCCTACTCCGGCCTCCTTCGTGGTGTAGAACGGCTCAAAAATACGCGCCACAGTCTCTTTCTCCATGCCATGACCGGTGTCGGAAATCTTGAGCAGTACATGTTCGCCGGGTTCTGCTTCTACCTGAGTGCGGCAGTAGTCCTCGTCCAGGGTAACGTTCCGGGTTTCAATGGTCAATTTCCCGCCTTTTGGCATGGCATGCTGGGCATTGACTGCAAGATTGAGCAGCACCTGTTCAACCTGGACCGAATCGGCATTCACCGCGTTCAGATCGTCTCCCAGGGATAACCGGATCTCGATCATCCTGGGAACCATCCGCCTCAGAATCCTCTGGACACGTTTCAATTGCTGATTCAGATTAACGGGACGTAGCTCGCTCTCTACCTGTCTGCTGAACGTAAGAAGCCCCTTGACGAGATCGCGTCCGTCCGTCGCTGCCTGCCGTATGATGTCCAGATTTCGGCGATCCTGTGATTGCTCACCTTTGTCCATCATGATCATGTCGGCATAGCCCAGGACAATCTGAAGCAGATTGTTGAAATCATGGGCAATACCCCCGGCCAGGGTCCCGATTGACTCCATTTTCTGAGCTTGATAGAGCTGTTTTTCCAGCAGCACTTGGGCTGTCACGTCACGCTTTACCGCCACATAGCTGACGATATTGCCGAACTCGTCTTCGACGGGCGAGATCGTGGCATCTTCTTCAAAGAGTTTGCCCTCCTTGTTCTTGTTGACAAGGTGTCCTCTCCAGGTGTCGCCTCTGATCAGGGTCGCCCACATCTCTTTGTAGAATTCCTCATCATGTTCTCCGCTATTGAGGAATCGGGGATTCTGTCCGATTGCTTCCCGGGCGGCATACCCAGTCACCTTTTCAAACGCGGGATTCACGTATTGGATGGCGCCGTCCCGGTCGGTTACGACGATGCTCTCACCCGCCTGTTCACTAATGGTAGCCAGCCGTGAGCGGTCCTCCTCAGCCGTCTTGCGATCTGTCATGTCCTGAAGCATCCCCATCATGGATGCAGTGCCGTCCGCACGACCGACGGGTGAGTTGATTGCGGAATACCAGCGATTATCCTTTGGACTGAGAACTTCCCACTGAACGGTATCGCCTCGCCATGCAGCTTCAGCGAGACACCAGGAGCATATATCATCCTGGTCGTGAAGAACTTGATAGCATTTCTCTCCAAGAGCATTACGTCCCGTACGCTTCATGAGCCGTTCGTTCATGAATTGAATCTCGTAGTCGGACGAAATAATGTAGAGCAGGCCTTCAAAAGAATCCACGATGGATTGATATTTCGCCTGGGACTCTCGCTGCGCCTCCTCCGCGTTCTTTCGGTCGGTGATGTCACGTGAGAGGCCATAGATACCTATGGGATTTGAATTTTCGTCGCGGATGAAAACCAGAACGGATTCCAGGCACGCTATGGAACCGTCCTTGCGGAAGTAATCCAGTTCCAAGGTTATCGAACTGTCTCGGGCATCATTTTCACTCTCACGTTCGAGTTCTCCGAGTAGGCTTCTTTTTGCCAGTTCAAGAGACTCTGGGGTCAGTTGCTGCGAGACAGTCTGATCCAACCTCTCTTCAGGGGTAAAGCCAAGGACCTTTTCAATAGAAGGGCTGACATAAGTGGTTTTCATGTCTAAGTCAACGGTCCAGACTATGTCGTGCATGTTCTCTGCCAAAAAACGGTAATTGGCTTCGCTCTCCTTCAGCGCTTCCTCCGCCTTCTTGCGATCGGTGATGTCGGTATCTGTCCCCAGGAAACGAATCGGCTTCCCGCGATCGTCCCTGATCGGGAGTCCACGGGCCAGAATCCAGCGTACACTCCCATCCTTGTGAATCATTCTGTGTTCTACTTCATAGTCCTGCTCGTCCCCGCTCAAGCACCGCTCAACCTCTGCAAAAACCTGCTCACGGTCGGCCGAGTGAACATGTTTACCCCACTCCTCGATATCGTTGGTAATCTCATCATCCCTATACCCAAGAAAACCTTTGAGAACTGTGTCTAAATAAACCTCATTGGTATTGAGATCCCAGTCCCACACTCCTGTTTTTCCCGCGTTGGTAGCCAGCGAGTATCTTCTCTGGCTTTCGAGGAGCGCCTCCTCAGCCATTTTGCGGTCGGTGATGTCCTCATGATTCCCGATCATGCGAACCGCTTCACCAGCGTCGTCCCATTCCACTACTCGCGCTCGGGTATGTATCCAACGATATCGGCCGTCCTTTGTCCGAAGGCGAAATTCATTGTCATAGAGGTCAGGTTTGGATTCGAGATACTTCTCCGCCACGGCAAAACAACTGTCCCGGTCGTCGGGGTGTATCAGAGAATTCCAACTCTCATATGAAGCCGGGAATTCCCCTGGTTCATATCCCAGCATGGTATAGTACCTGTCACTGAAGAATAGTTCATTCGTCTTGAAGTTCCACTTCCATATGCCGTCTGTAGTTGCGCCCAGAGTCAACTTCAACTCGTGTTCGCTCTCCTTGATTTTCTTTTCCGTCCGGTGCTTGTACAGAGCCATCTCAACGGTGCGTTCCAATTCGCGGGGAGACACCGGTTTGGTCAGGTACGCATGTGGCTCCGTGAGTTTGGCACGGTCAAGCACATCTCTTTCCTGGTGAGCCGTAAGATAAATGACGGCTACGTCGCGGAGGGAACGAATTTGGCTCGCTGCTTCAATCCCGTCCATCTTTCCTTCCAGCTTGATGTCCATCAGGACCAGATCGGGTCGCGTTTCCTTGGCTTTCCGAACGGCTTCTTCTCCGGACGTCACCCGCGCCACGACCTCGAAGCCCGATCCTGTCAAACGTTTGGCCAGATCCTTGGCCAGCAGCATTTCGTCTTCTACGATGAGGATTCGCGGTGGCGCCATAGTTACCTTGTTACTCCCACACCCAACGTCACGGAATCTGATCCGGGCTTCCGGTCCTTCAGCCGCTCGATCGTCAATTGTGCCGCAGGCTTTTCGACTTCGGGAATCCTGCATGTATAGTGGTGTTCGATGGTTTCCCGAACCCCGAATTGCCGTTGATTCGCGGCGGAAGGCGGTCCAGGGACGCCTATTCCACCATTTCCGTCGGAAAATCGGCACTCATGCGGATGTTCAGCATATGACGCCATAGGTCCCGCTGTCAACGTCAATCTTATGGTAACCGGCCGGGAGTTCTCCGTAATTCGGGCCAAGGGTCTTTCAATGATCCGCGGAACCCGCTTCATCCCTCGTGGAATCCGAGAGCGCCGAATCCACGGGCTGGTTCACCTTTTTCATTATTTTGAGTATTGGGTCAGTGTTGGCCAGGAATGCCGCCACCGCCACAGGATCAAATTGCTCTTCGCTCTCCATTTCAATGATTTCAAAGGCATCTTCAAGCGAGCGGGCCGGTCGGTATGGGCGCCGTGACGTAATGGCGTCAAAGGTATCCGCCAATGAGACAATCCGGGCGGCCATAGGTATGCCATGCGCGGAAATGCCTTGCGGATAGCCCTTGCCATCCCATCTTTCGTGATGGTAAAGGGCTATTTGTTGGGCGAGTTGGAGGACCTCCGCGTCGGCGTCCGCCAGGATTTTCGATCCAATGGTGGTGTGGGTCTTCATGATTTCGAATTCTTCCCACGATAGTTTGCCCCGTTTTCCCAGAATCCTGTCCGGGATTCCTATCTTCCCCACGTCATGGAGATGTGCGGCGTAGTATATGGTCCGAACCTCTGCATCCGGCAACCCGAGTTTCTCTGCAATCAACGCGCTGTACCCGCCCACACGAACGATATGGGCCCCTGTGTAGTCGTCTCTTAATTCGGCAGCCAGCGCGAGTCGCCTTATGGTGTCGAGATGGGCCTGGAGGGTCAGACGAGCCTGCCGCGTCAGGGGACCAGGTTGAGGTGATGTCGCGACATTTTCCAACAACTCGTCCACAAGTCCCTGCCCTGTCTCGCCGAGACGCCGGCCTGAGTCCTCGTTTCGGCCCGAGGATCGTTGAACAACCTCCAGCACCGCCGAAATAGCGTCGGAGTTGGTCCCCAGGCCCCTGATGAGCCGGCCGGCAACACTCCTGGTGAGTGCGGAGTGACTGGGATCATCCAGATGAAAGCGCCTGGTAGGGGTTTTCCTTCTCATGCGAACCTGCTCAGTTATACTGATGTGCGATCAAACGAGTACTGAAGAGCACTGCCGGGCAAGCCGGCAGTGGCACCCAAGAAACCGATCTCACTCTCCTGATTGCGCATTTACCTGAAAATAGATGACCCCGGGCTGACCCTGACGCTCCGCCTTGCAGCAACTATCCAAGAGGGCGTAGCATGCTACGCCCCTACGGCCGGGACCCGGGGACTTGCCGCCATTTTTTGCTTCGTTGTCGCTCTCTTGCGATGATAATTGGCATAACGTAGGCACGAGGCCCTTATTCGACCTCCCTTTGATCTCCACCAACCTGCTCGTCCCTTTTGCGCGCGGCCTCCACAAGGAGGAATTCGCCTGGTTTGTCAATGGTGACTTTCTTCGGATCGCGCCAGGGCAGATGCGAAAACTTGCCACCTCTGAAGCCCAGGCATCGGTAGACCGCCTCTTCTCCGTCCAGGTCTCCGCAGGTCGCGTGCAGCACCCGGCCGTTACTGAGGTACACCGTGCCGCACCCGCTCCCATTTGACGTGACCTCCAGAATCATCTTCTTGCCGCTCAACATGATGAACTGGAGATATTCGATGATGTCGATTCCCTCGACGCTGCCCGAAAATGATTCCGCGGGTCGGGGCGATGAAAAGAATTCGACGACCCTGTCCATGTCCGCCGGCTGCTCCAGAAAGAGATCAGCCCCGTTGCTGAGGCTCCGATTTCTGAGGAAAGAAGATGAGAAATCGCTGGTCACCACTATTTTCAGCCCGGGGAGGCAGCGCCGAGCCTGGGGAATGAGGTCCAAGCGATTGGTCCGGGAGCGCTGTACATCGGTGATCAACGCGTCAACCTCACCTAACCTCAAGATCGAGAGGGCCCGCTCCGCGTTACTGCACGTCACCACTGAGAAACCCGCCTCGTCAAGATTGTTCCGGACTGAGTGGCGGGAAGGATTATCGTCGTCCAATAGTAATATGGTCATCTTCTTAGTATCCACAAACACACTCCCTCGTTCCGTTCATCCATCATCGAGATACCGCAGAGTCGGCTCCAACAAGTTGCCAAGCATAAGAGCAATTGTCGTGCCACAATTGATTGAAAGCGCATTTCGCTCGTAATGTTAGACTATTGCAAACTTGACTGAGAATTCTCGGTGGGTCGAGAGCGGATCGATGTGGGAGCGGAATAGCGAGCGATCACAGCCGTGTTTCGAGCAGCCCAATAATATTCGATGGTTATGGTGGCGCCCCTTGTCAGAGAATCGCTACAGGAGTGCTGATTGCGTCAGATTATCTGACATCGATTCCATGACTCTTGATAAAACGGTAGATCGTGTCATGGGATATTCCCAGAAGACGGGCCGCTTTTCTCTTGTGACCGCGTGAACGGCGCAATGCCTCGATAGTAAGAGACCGCTTGAGGTCGTTGGTGACATCATGGAGTGATCGCTCTTCAGGGAATGGCACCGTATACGACCAATCCCCGCCACTTGACGCCACCCCGAGAGCGCCTACGTCGATTCGCGTGCCGTCGGATAGTATAAGGGCCCTTTCCAGTACATTTCGCAATTCCCTCACGTTTCCCGGCCAGTCATAGCTGGTGAGAGCATTTGCCGCGGCGAGGTCTATGGTGGGGATTGCGTCGAGCTGCATGTCCGCTGCAAGCCGGGAGGCAATCTGCTCAACGAGGAGGGGCAGGTCCTCAATCCTTTCCCTCAGCGGGGGAACCGTAATGGAGAATACGTTCAGGCGATAGAACAGGTCGCGTCGAAAGCGGCCCTCAGAGACATCCTTCTGGAGATCCCTGTTGGTGGCTGCAATCAACCTGGCGTTGACGGTGATGTTTTTCTCACCGCCAACGCGAGTGAATTGTCGGGTGTCAAGGAAAGTCAGCAACTTGGCCTGCAAGGCCAGGGGGAGTTCTCCGATCTCGTTCAACAGCAGAGAGCCTCCCTCCGCCAATTCGAGCAATCCTCTCTTGCGTCGCGCTGCTCCGGTAAAGGCGCCGGCCTCATGCCCGAAAAGCTCCGATTCAGCCAATTCAGGGGGCAGGGCCGCGCAATTGATGGAGAACAAGGGTCCGCCTGAGCGTCCGGAGTCATCATGGATTATCTCGGCCAGGTAATCTTTCCCGCTCCCACTCTCACCGGTGAGCAGAACCACGCTGTCATTGCGAGCCGCCCGGCGTGCCGCGGCCAAGGCAGCGCGCATTGCCTTGGAGGGATATTCGCTATCCGCAGCCTGGGCCGACGCGGGACTCTCTTTACGGTCGGTGATGTTCCGGGCAATACCGCAGACTCCGACAATATCCCCACGGGAATCATACAAGGGAATCATTGTGCGGAGTAATGTTGTGGGGAATCCGCGGATCAGTCCGGTGTATTCCTCCTCTACCAGTTCACCCTGCAGCACCCGGGACTCCACGTCCCGCATGTGATCGCCCGCCTCTTTTCCAAACAATTCCTCCTCTGTTTTTCCCAGGATCCTCGCTGTGGGTAAATCCAAGAGAGCGCTCATGGCGGGGTTGACGAGCGAGTATCTTCCCTGGCGGTCCTTGATGAAGATGCAGTCGCTCGCCGACTCAAAGATGGTCCTGAAACGTTCTTCACTCGTTTTCAGGGCCAGTTCCGCGTCTTTGCGATCAGTGACGTCGAGGGCGTATTCGATGATCCGCGTCACCTTGCCGGCACGGTCAAAGATCGGGTACGCATGGATTTCGACCACTCTGGGGTTGCCTTTCCCATCATAGTGAATATGCTCCACTGATACCGGCTTTTTCCCCTTTTTCACGTCCTCCAAGGGACAGGGATGGTCAGCGGACCCGCAAGGCTCATCCCGCCCGTGGGTGAGAGCGTGACAGGTTGACGCTCCCTCGGAAGAGGAGAGCCCTGAGGCTGAATTGGCCGTCACGACACTGTAATCTTTAACATCAATGACGTAGAAGGGGTGGGTCAAGGATTCCATGACGGTGTCGAGAAACTCATTCTGCCCCCTGATTCTCGTCTCTGCTTCGGTTCGCACAACGATTTCACGCTGCAGTTTCTCCATGGCCGCGGCAAGGTCTCTGGTGCGCTGCCGGACCCGCAGTTCAAGCTCGTCGTGGGCTCGTCGCAATTCCTCTTCCGCTCGACGCTTTTCCCGTCGTAAGATGTGGTTTTCAAGAGCCCGGTCTATCACGGTGGGCATCAGTTCCAAATACCCGTTCTGAGTGTCCTTGACAATATAGTCGCTCACCCCCAGCTTCATGGCTTCCACCGCGACGTCTTCGTTTCCCGCACCGGTGAGCATGATTGTGGGCGGTAATTCTCCTTTGGAGAAAAGGTGCTCCAGCACCTCAAGCCCGCTCTTGCCCGGCATCAGATGGTCCAAGACCAATATGTCGTACGAGCCCGCTTCGTACATGGCAAGGCCCTGATCTCCATCGGGCGCCAGGTCAACGACGTACCCTGAGCGACTCAAGTTCTTCTGAAACAGTCGCGCCAATGCCGCCACGTCCTCCATGTAGAGAATTCGAATGGCAGTTGATTCGGACATTTTACGCTCCATACGTAGACGGGTGTTCACGGTCCATTTAATATCCGTTTCGGGTTAGGGCACAAGATTTCGTAGGATCTGAAGTAATCGCCCGACATCAATAGGCTTCTCCACCATCATATCCACTCCGGATTCGGAGATCTCCTCCCCCTCGCCCTCCCGGGTCATGAGCACGAAGGGAGGCCTGGAGAGCCCGGTTTCCTGACAGAAATCTTCGATCAGCTTGGCGACCTGCCGTCCACTGATGTCGGACAAGGTCAGATCGCAGACAATAGCGGAGAATTCTTCGGCAATAAGGGGATCAAGGGCTTCATGGCCCGACGACACCACGGTCGCGCTCTGACCGAGCTTGGTCAGACCCTTCTGCAATATCATGGCTACCACCGGCACGTCGACGATGAGAAGGAGACGCAGGCCATGGTCCCGGGTTTCCGTTAAGGTGTGATCCGAAGCCTGTTCCGCAACTGCCTCTGTCCCTGTGATCCGACCATCAACCTCGCGTTTTTGGATCTGGTGCTCCATCTGTTTCAGCTCGGTGATGTCTTCGAACGACAAGCCCAACATATCACCCGGCATGGAAAAGGCCCGGAGCCTGAAGAACCTTTCGATTGCGTCGGTCTTGAAGGCCCCGCACTCCATGGCAAAGGTCTCGCCTGTTGCCATGGTTCTCAAGAGGGCTTGGGTAAGACCCTGGATGCGGGCATTGGGCCACATCTCATCGAATTCCTGGCCACGCCATTCATCCACTTTTATGCCCGTGAGGCGAGTTGCCTCGCGATTGGCGTTCACGAGAAACAGCTCCCCCGGGGCCTGGTACTGATAGATGAGCAGGCCCGATGGGATGTTTTGAACGATGTTCGACGAGGTCTCCAATAGCTCCCTGAGCTGACCTTCCGCTTCCTTGCGGTCGGTGATATCCAGGGCGTACTCGATAACCCGCGTCACGGCGCCGTTGTTGTCGAGGATCGGGTATGCATGGATTTCGACCACTCGGGGGTTGCCTTTCTTATCATGGTGAATATGTTCAGCCGTCGCGGGCTTTTTCCTTTCCTTGACCTCCCTGACAGGACAGGGGTGTTCAGCAGACCCGCAAGGCTCATCTTGCTGGTGGGTGAGAGCGTAACAGGTTGACTCTCCTACGGAACAGGCCGGCCCTGCTGCCGAATTCGCCATCGCGATGGTGAAATCGTCCGCGTCGATCACGTAAAAGGGATGAGTCAACGATTCCAGGACGGTATCGAGAAACTCATGTTGCTGCCGGATTTCTTCCTCGGCGTGCTTGCGCTGGGTGTTTTCCATTCGCAGTTCTTCGTTGGTTCTTGCCAGCTCCGCGGTTCTTTCCCGAACTCGTACTTCCAGGTGGTCATGAGCTTCTCGGAGGGCTTGCTCAGCCTGTCGTTTCTCCTGGACGAGGCGCTGCTTTTCCAGCGCTCCCTGGATGATGGAAGGAATCAAATCAAGGTACCTGTTGCCTGCATCCTTGATGAGGTAGTCGCTCGCTCCCAGTCTCATGGCTTCCACGGCAACGGCTTCGTCTCCCGCTCCCGTCACCATTATTGTAGGCGGCAGTATGCCCTCGGAGGAGAGGGCTCGAATTACCTCAAGTCCGGTCCGCCCCGGCATCTGGTGGTCAACGCATAGGACGTCATACGAACCCGATCGATACGCGGTGAGGCCCTCTTCTCCGTCTCGGGCAAGGTCCACTACGTATCCCGCGCGAGTCAATCGTTTTTGCAACAGCCGCGCCAATCCAGGGTCATCCTCTACGTAAAGGATACGAACAGGCTCTGATTGAGACATTCTTGAACACTCCGCTTCAGCAGGCTCTCAGGGGGTTTCTCCCTCTTCCGTGAGCCGGTTGGAAATGGTGAAGGTGAACGTGGAGCCGATTCCCGGTTCGGACTCGCACCAGATGCTACCTCCGTGTCGGCGCACAAGAGTTCGGACGTGACCCAAACCCATACCTTCTCCGGGAACATCTTGCTTGCCGACACGTTGGAAGGCCTGGAATATTCGCGTCAACTGGGCCCCGTCGATCCCGCGTCCGGTATCGCGGAAGACGAAGACATTCTCATCCGGAAACTGATAACCGCTGATCTCCACATTTCCGGGGTGATCGGGGGCCAAATACTTGACCGCGTTGTCGACCAGGTTGAGGAATACCTGTTCCATGGATATCCGGTCCGCTACGGTGTCCGGCAATGAGCCGACAACCACGTTCACCCGGGGGTCACTTAACAGATGGTCCAATGACTTCAGGGTTTCGTGAACCAGTTCATTCATGTCCAGTCGTTCAAAGGAAAGCCTGCGGCGACCTGATCGGGACAGGTCAAGGACCGCGTCAATGAGACGACCCATCTGATCTACGGAGGAGTCGATAAACTCCAGAGCTTCGACGACATCCTCTTCCAGCGCACACTTGACCTTTGATTGCTCCTCATGTTCCAAGAAAGGCAACGCGTTGTCGATCACGGGACGAATAACTTCCATCCCGGCCTTGAGTTCTTTGGAGAAGCCCTTCAGGCTGTTCAGGGGCGGCCGGAGATCGTGAGAAACGATGTAGGCGAAATGCTTGATTTCCTCGATCAGTTGGGCCTGGATCTCTTCAGCCCTCTTCTGCTCGCTGATGTCCATACCGGCTCCCCTGAAGCCGACAACCTTACCGTCACGGAAGATGGGACCGGAAAATGGGACGGTCGGGAATGTGGAGCCGTCTTTCCTTTTCACGGTGTATTCATGGCCGCTGACCGCCTTGCCTTTCAGCATTTGGGCAATGTCTCTTGAAATGGCCTCCATGTCTTCGGGGATGAACACATCAAGGACATTCAGTCCTTCGGCCAGGTCTTCCAATGTGTAGCCGCCCTGATCCAGCGCGGCACGATTGAGGAACGTGAATTTCCAGTTCAAGTCCACCTCGTAGACGAACAGAGGCAGCATCTCAGCCAATTCTCTGAATCTCTCCTCACTCGCCCGTAGCGCCTCTTCCGTGTGCTTACGGTCAGTAATATCGCGATATATTGCCAGCCTGGACAAAGTTCCGTCTGAATTCCTCAGCGGCGTGGCAATCCGATCGTAGGCTCTGTCAACCTTGTAGGAATGGCTTTCCCGACGCACGGTTATCCCAGCCCAAACCTCGTCATTATCGCATGAGGGACAAGGCTCATTTCGATCGTGGAAATACGCGTAGCACTTGCGGCCTTGGCAAAGTCCAAAGCTTCGCTCAAGCACAGGGTTCGCATACTGGACATTATGTTGCCGGTCAATGACCACTACACCATCGTTCATTGTTTCGAACACGCGGGCCAGCTTGTCCCTCTCGTTCCGAAGTGCGTCCTCCGCCTCCTTACGATCAGCGATTTCGCGCTTGAGCATCGCGTTCGCTTCAACAAGCTCCCTGGTTCGGTCTTCCACGCGCTGTTCGAGTTCATCGTGGGCTTTCTGAAGAGCCTCCTCTGTGTGCTTTCGCCTGATGACCTCCTCCCGCAACTGTTCGTTTGACCGGGCCAATTCAGCGGTGCGTTCCTCCACTCGTTGTTCAAGCTCATCGTGAGCCTCTTTCAACCGCTTCAGCATCTTGTGCTTGTACACGGCCATTTCCACGGCGTGAAGCAAATCATTGCGCGACACGGGCTTGGTCAGATACGCAAAGGGTGCGGTTATCTTTGCTCTTTCAAAGACCGTTTCGTCGGAATGGGCCGTCAGATAGACGATCGGCGTGTGGAAGCGAGATCGTATCTGGTCGGCGGCCTGGATGCCGTCCAGGTCCCCTTGCAGAACAATGTCCATCAACACCAGGTCCGGTTGCGTTTCCTCACACGTCAGAACGGCTTCCCGTCCGGAGGCCACCTGAGCCACGACTTCATGTCCCGCGGAGGTCAGGCGTCCGGCAATTTCCCGGGACACGATCAGTTCATCTTCTACAATGAGTACTCGCGCGGCAGTCATTCTTTCCTCCCCGGTTTCGACGGTTTTCGTTCCTTGAATGTAACCCGTACTTCCGTCCCGGGGGCCCTCGTTATCTCGATCTCGCCTTCGAGCTGCCGCGCAAAGACATCCACCAGGTCCAGCCCCAATGATTCGGGATTCTCCAGCTTAACGTTCTCCGGAATTCCGATACCATTGTCTCTGACTACAAGCTCGAATTCTTTCTCACCGAGCGACCGAATCGAAATTCCGACCCGACCTTCTCTTTTGTCAGGGAAAGCATGTTTCAAACAGTTGGCAATCAACTCAGTCAGAACAAACCCCAGCGGGACCGCTGTGTCAAGTCCGAAAAACAGGTCCGCTATTTCTCTCTCGAACTCGACGGGGGCTGCGACACTGCCGACCGCGCCAATGAGGCTGTCGATCAGACTGCCGACATAGTCGTCCATATTGATCTCGGCCAGGCTCTCCGAATCGAAGAGCAAATCGTGCGCCAAACTCATAGACCTGATGCGGGCCTGACAATCCTGGAACATCCGTTCGCAGGATTCGTCGGAAGCGTACTCGGACTGAAGGCTGAGCAGGGAGGTTATGACGGCCAGATTGTTCCTGACCCGATGGTGAATTTCGGAGAGCATGACACTCTTTTCCTTCAAGTCCCTCTTGATTCGTTCTTCGGCCGCGTTACGTTCGGTAATGTCTATTCCTAATCCTCTGAGACCCACAATCCTGTCAGCACGTTTCATCGGTGAGGAATAGGTGATCATAGGGAACGTTGAACCGTCTTTCCTGACACAGGTATACTCACTGCCGCTCAGGGTTTCCCCTCGCAGGGCCCTCATCAAGTCGGCGGCCAGTGTCTCCCGATCCCCAGGGACAAACAGATCGCGGGCGTACAGACCTGCCTCGAACTCTTCCATCGAGTAACCGGTAGCCTCGGCTGCCGCCCGATTGAAGAACGTCAGCTTGCCCGTCAAATCGATTTCATAAACGAACTGTGGCAGACGGGCCACGAACTCGGTGGATCTCCCCTCGCTCTCTCTGAACATCTCCTCAGCGCGTTTCCGGTCACTGATGTCCAGATGGGTGCCCGTCATTCTCAACTGGGTACCACTCTTGTCACGGACGGTGATCCTGCCGCGGGTAAGTATCCATTTCCATTGACCTGATTTGGTCCGGAGGCGATACTCGCACTCGTAGAAGGGAGCCGCGCCCTCCAGATGGTCTTTCAACACCTTCTCTACCTTGGGCAAGTCGTCAGGATGGACGAGATTCTTCCACGTGCTGACGTGAGGCTCAAGTTCGTCGGCAGAGTATCCGAGCATTCCAGCCCATCGTTGATCGTGGATCTGCTCCCCGGTCTGCAAATCGACGTCCCAGAAGCCGAGGTCGGCGCCTTTGAGCGCAAGTTCCAGCCGCTCCTCACTGGCCCGCAGCGCGTCTTCAGCCCTTTTACGCTCGGTGATATCTCTCGCAATCGACTGAAACCCTGTAATTCTGTCGCCTTGCATCAACATCCGCGTATTCTGGCCGATCCAGACCATCTCTCCTCCCCTCGTTAGAATAGGGAACTCATAGTAGGTCTCCGGAATTCTGTCGGCGAATTGAGATGCATAGAAACTCGCGGCATCCTCTCGGTATTCAGGACATATCAATTCGAGAAAGTGCTTTCCTATGACCTCTTCCTCCGAATACCCGCTCCTGTGCACGGTAACCGGATTGACCATGGTGAAGAAACCGTGTGCGTCTGTCTGGTGTATGGAGTCGTCGGCACTATCCACGATCTGACGGTATCGTCTCTCGCTTTCCTTCAACTCAGCCTCCACGCGCTGTTTCTCTTCGAGCAGACGTCTCTTTTGCTGCGCCTGTTCGATGCGTAGAGGCACAAGGTCCAGGTACCGTGTTTCCGGGTCTTTGATGATGTAATCGTCCGCACCCAGCTTCATGGCCTCCACGGCCACGGTTTCGTTTCCCTTACCGGTGATCATGATCGTGAGCGGCAGTGCCCCTCTTGCCGCGAGCGTGCGAATCATCTCCAGGCCGGTGAGCCTGGGCATGTCATGATCGACTGCCAGGATGTCAAACGATCCGGCATCCCACGCGACGAGCCCCTCTTCACCGTCGGCAGCGAGCTCAACTACGTATCCGAAACCCTGCAATCGCTTCTGCAAGAGCCTCGCGGCTCCCAGGTCATCTTCTACATACAGAATACGAATAGGCTTTGATTGAGACATTCTTGAACACTCCGCTTCAACAAGCTCTCAGAGAGTCTCTCCCTCTTCCGTGAGCCGATTGGAAATGGTGAAGGTAAACGTGGAGCCGATTCCCGGTTCGGACTCGCACCAGATGCTACCTCCGTGTCGGCGCACAAGAGTTCGGACGTGACCCAAACCCATACCTTCTCCGGGAACATCTTGCTTGCCGACACGTTGGAAGGCCTGGAATATTCGCGTCAACTGGGCCCCGTCGATCCCGCGTCCGGTATCGCGGAAGACGAAGACATTCTCATCCGGAAACTGATAACCGCTGATCTCCACATTTCCGGGGTGATCGGGGGCCAAATACTTGACCGCGTTGTCGACCAGGTTGAGGAATACCTGTTCCATGGATATCCGGTCCGCTACGGTGTCCGGCAATGAGCCGACAACCACGTTCACCCGGGGGTCACTTAACAGATGGTCCAATGACTTCAGGGTTTCGTGAACCAGTTCATTCATGTCCAGTCGTTCAAAGGAAAGCCTGCGGCGACCTGATCGGGACAGGTCAAGGACCGCGTCAATGAGACGACCCATCTGATCTACGGAGGAGTCGATAAACTCCAGAGCTTCGCCGATATCCTCTTCCAGCGCACTCTTGACCCTTGATTGCTCCTCACGCTCCAAGAAAGGCAACGCCTTATGGATCACGGGACGAATAACTTCCATCCCGGCTTTGAGTTCTTTGGAGAAGCCCTTCAGGCTGTTCAGGGGCGCACGGAGATCATGAGAGACGATGTAGGCAAAGTGCTTGATCTCTTCGATCAGTTGAGTCAGCCTTTCCTGGTCCCTCTTTCGTTGAGTAACGTCACGGGCCACGTGGACCGCGCCTGTAGGACGACCGTGACCGTCAAGGAGTGGGGAGACTGAAACGTCGAACGTGCCTCCCAGATGTTCTTCCGTCACTTCAGCGGCATGCTCCTTGCCGTCGGAGATCAGATGGGCCTGGGGACAGAACGAGGGAGGCGCGTCCGTGCCGTGAAACAACCTGTAACACTCTCTACCGATCACTTCCTCCTTGGTTAGTCCCAACCTGGTAGCTGTTGCTCTGTTCGCACGGATTACCTTATGCTCGTGATTCAGAATCATGAGCATGTCGGGGACTGCATCGAAAGTCCGTTCCCACTCCTCTTTGGCCTGGACGAGCGCTTGTTCAGCCCGAGCCTTGTAAAGAGCCATTTCTATTGTACTGCGCAACTCCTTCTCGCTGTACGGTTTGACCAGGTATCCAAAAGGCGCCGCGGCCTTGGCCCTATCCAGTACGCTGTCCTCCGTATGAGCCGTGACGAACACTATCGGTATGTTGAAAGCTGAGCGTATTCCGGCTCCCGCCTCAGTCCCGTCCATGTCCCCTTCCAGCATGATATCCATGAGCACCAGATGGGGGGAGGTCTCTCCTGCCAGTTCAATTGCCTGTCGTCCTGATGACGCTATTGCAGTTACCTCATAACACAAGTTTTCCAGCCGCTTCCTCAGAGCTCTGGCGATAAGAGGATCGTCTTCAACGATCATAACTCGTGAGCGGCTGTTGGTTTCAAGCTCTTTCATGGATTAGATCTCCTTAAATCGTACCCGGACTTCCATCCCGTTGTGTCTGCGAATCTCCATACTGCCCTTGAGCTTCTCAACAAAGGCATTCACCAGGTCCAATCCCAATGATTGGGGATTCTCCGGGTCAATCCCTTCCGGCATCCCGACACCGTCATCTCTTACCACGAGACCGAACTCCTTCTCGCCAATCGACCGGAGACCTATTCTGATTTCCCCATCTCTTCCGTCAGGGAAAGCGTGTTTGAGACAATTGACAACCAGTTCGGTCAGGATGAATCCCACGGGGATCGCGGTATCAAGTCCGAAAGATAGGTCCTGTATTTCCTTCCTGACTTTGATTGGAGTTCCCAGGCTCGTTGAGCCGACCAGGTGATCCACCAGTGCGCCTACATATTCGCGGACATCGAGCCTGGCCAGATTCTCCGATTGGTAGAGCATCTCATGGGCCATGGACATGGACCTGACCCGTGCCTCCAAATCCTCGAACGTCTTGCGATTTGGTTCATCAGTGGCGTATCCTGACTGAAGGTTGAGGAGGCTGCATATGACGGAAAGGTTGTTCTTGACTCGATGATGGACTTCTCTGAGAAGGACTTCCTTTTCCTTCAGAGATGCCCTGAGTTGGTCCTCGGCCTTTCTGGTATCGGTGATATCCATGCCGACTCCCCTCACGCCCACTACCTTGTTGTCGCGGACTATAGGACTGGTGTATGAGACTGTCGGGAAGGTGGTTCCGTCTTTCCTTAGCACGGTGTATTCGTGGCCGCCTACGTGCTCACCTTTCAGCACTCTGGCAATGTCTTTTTGGACCGCCTCCATGTTTTCGGGAATGAACACGTCCAAGGCATTGAGACCCTTGTCCAAGTCGCCCAACGTGTACCCGCCCGCTTCCAATGCAGCGCGATTCAGGAAAATAAAATTGAAGTTCAAGTCCACTTCATAGACGAACTGAGGCAGGAGTTCGGCCAGTTCCCTGAATCGATTCTCACTCTGACGCAGCGCATCGACCATCTGCTGGCGCTCGGTGATGTCCTCGCAGGTCATCACCTGTTGGCGTGTGGGCAATTCCACGGGGATGAAGTGTATTATCTTCTCGGTTCCATCCTTACACGTGGCCGCAAAGACCCTTGGTCTTATCTCTCCAGGTCCGGCTCTTTTCACGTCACGAATCCAGGTTGCAGTCACGTTATGCCGGTAGGTGGGATCCGGATATGCGCGTCTGAACCATGCTCTACCGCTGGGAACATCATTCAAATCGTACCCGAATATCTCTATGAATTTAGGGTTCACATATTCAAATGTCCCGTCCTTGTTAATCACTGCCAATCCTAACGGAAGACTCTGTGTCAAGACCTGCCATCTTTCCTTGGCAGATCTCACCATCTGCTCGGCCTTGACCCGTTCGGCGATTTCACGGTGGAGCCGGTCGTTTGCCGCCTGAAGTTCCCTTTGGTGTTTCATGGACGAGGCGAGTTGTTTCTTTTCAGCAGTCAGATCTTCAATCAGGACGAGCACGAACCTCACCTTGATTACCCTGATGGACCGAAAGGTCAAGCGACCCCATATCCTGCGTTCATTATACTGAAGGCTCCCCTCGATAACTAGTGATCTTCTGGTTGAAAAAACTTCTTCCGTAGTCGACTGAGCCTTCCGGGCAACCGAAGGATTGGGAAAGAGCGAAGTAAAAGGGCAGTCTTGTATTTTCTCGTGATCAAGGCTTATCCTCTTGCAGGCCTGGTTCGCAATCACGACTGACAAGGTCCGGTCGATCATTAGAGCAGGAATCGGCAGGGCTTGTAGTACCTTCCCGAAGGTGGTGGCCCAGATGTCTCCTCTGATATCGAAACTGCCGGTGGTTGTCACATCCCTGCTGAAAAGGTCGTTGATGTCGATGGTTTGGGTGGATATAGAAGAAGCAACGCCGGACGAGTTCATGATATCAGGTTGCCGGACGCGTTTCGGCTCGTCCGTAAAGGCCGTTTCCGCGATTTCCAGTTCAGAGATTCGTCCGCGCAATGCATCCAATTCATCTATTAGTTGCTCTCTGGTCTTGTCTTGATATTTCACGCTATCCTCGGCTTGCTCTTACAGAGCCTCTCAGCCCCGCTTTACTTCGCTGAACTTAACCCGAACTTCTGTTCCATGGTCCCAGGTGAACTCCAACTCGCCATTAAGTCGCCGGACGTAAGCGTCCATTACAGACAAACCCATAGATTGCGGGTTCTCCAGGTCGATATGGCCTGATATTCCGATACCGTTGTCACTGACTATGAGTTCAAATTCCTCTTCTCCCACGGAACGCAGGGCTATTCTCACCTTTCCCTCCCCGCGTTCCGGAAACGCGTGTTTCAGACAGTTGGAAACCAGTTCAGTGATCAAGAATCCCAGCGGGATTGCGGTATCGAGTCCAAACGACACTTGCTCAATCTCTTTTTCCAGACTGATCAGTGTGTCCAGTCGATCATGAGAAAGAAGAAGGTGGCCCACAAGATTCCCAATATAATCTGAGATATCGAGATAGGCGAGGTTTGCGGATTGGTAAATCATTTCGTGAGCCACAGCCATGGACCGTATTCGTTCCTGGATGTCCTCGAATGCCTCCTCGGGTGGTTTGCTTGCGGCGTACTGGGATTGGAGCGCGAGAAGGCCGTCAATGACGGCAAGGTTGTTCTTGACTCGGTGGTGGATTTCACGGAGCATGACCTCTTTTTCCTTGAGGGATGCCTTGATTAGGTCTTCGCCTCTTTTGAGACGTGTGATGTCCACTACTTGTACGAAGAACCCATGGACTTTCCCATCCTCTAGAATATGTGGGACATACGTGGCTAATACATCGCGGGATTCTCCTTGTTTGGCGACAATCCTGGTCTCGAACGTGACTGTCTTCCCCTTTAGAGCAGACTCGATATCCTTCCGAATCTTCGAGTAAGTATCGTCGCCAAGCACCTCCCAAACATATCGCCCGGTCACCTCATTGGTGGAGACACCAAACCATTCCAGGTAGACTCTATTGGCAAAAACATATCTCTGTTCCGAGTCAACGTGTGCGACGGGAAAAATCAAGGAATCCGATACCACCCTAAGCTGCTTTTCGCTTGCCCGCAGCGCCTCCTCCGCCTTCTGGCGTTCGACGATTCTACCTAATCGTTCGCCGATCGTATTGATCAGGTCTCTTTCTTCCTTCAGAAAGGGCCCTTCATCGATCTCCGGCCTCTCTTCCAGGTAACCGACCTCCAATGCGCCGACTGTTTTGCCATACACAATGATGTCCGCAGATTGTTTCGAGAAGACTTCACCCCAGCTTTTCGTCTTGAACTCTCGATCTTCGAGGATAATTCGAGCACAGGCAATTTCCGGGTACCGCCAGGCAGGGGGAAGGAGATCAACAACTCCTAGAGTTATTTCCTCCAACGAAATGCCCGGCTTTTCGCGAAGTTTGGAAATGCCATGGAGACAATTCAACTCCTTGACCCGCTCCCGGAGTTCATGTGTCTTGACCCGAAGATCTTCTTCCGCGTTCTTGCGTCCGGTGATGTCCCTGCCGGTACCATGAACGCGCACCGGCTTTCCATCCTTCTTGATAATCCGAGAGGTTACTTCAATCCAAACCAAGGGGCCGTCCTTGGAGCGAACCAGAATCTCATATGGTCCTGTTGTCTCAACCCCGGCATCTATTATTTTGTGGAAGTTCTCTTCAGTGATGGCCAGGTGTTCTGGATCAACGATGTCCCGAAAATTGAGTCTTAGAAATTCTTCACGAGAATAACCCAAAATCCCATCTACAGCCCTGTTGACCGAAGTGTACTTACCGTCAAGATCCTGAGTATAGATGAGATCTATGGCGTTATCGAACAAGTCCCTGTATCCGGCCTCGCTCTCTTTAAGCGCGTCTTCAACTTTCTTGCGATCTGTTATGTCTCTCGCAATCGACTGGAATCCAACAATTCCGTCACCCTCTGTCAAAAGCTGCGTATTTTGCCCGATCCAGATCGTTTCTCCACTCTTCGTTACAATAGGGAATTCATAATAGGTCTCCGGAATTCTGTCGGCGAATTGAGATGCGAAAAACTTCCCGGCTTCTTCTTGGTATTCAGGATGAATCAATTCAAGGAAATATTTTCCTATGAGTTCTTCCTCCGAATACTCGCTTCTCAGGACGGTACCCGGATTCACCCAGACAAAGAAACCCTGTTCGTCTGTCTTGTGTACGGAGTCGTTGGCATTGTCCAGGATCTGACGGCATCGTGTTTCGCTTTCCCTCAGTCGTTTCTCCATCTGGTGCTTGTATAGAGCCGTCTCCACGGTTCCCCGCATTTCAAACGGGGAAACCGGCTTGGCCAAATACCCAAAAGGCTCCGTGAGCTTGGCCCTTTCAAGGACATCCTTCTCCGTGTACCCGATCAAATACACCACCGGAATGTCAAACCGTGAGCGAATCCGGTCGGCAGCCTCGACCCCGTCCATCTCGCCTGCCAGATTGATGTCCATAAGTACCAGATCGGGCTTGGACTCCTCGGCTATTTGGACACCGGCCTCCCCGGAGGTCACGGTTCCGACAACCTCATATTCTAGATTCTTGAGCGACCGACTCAGTGTCATCGCGATAACCGGTTCATCTTCGACAATGAGAATTCGTGCTCCCGTCATCTCTCACCAGCCTCTCAGCCCTGCCTTAGTTCTCTGAACTCAACTCGGACTTCCGTTCCTTCTTCTCTTTGAATCTCAATGGTGCCCTTGATCTTGTCGGCAAAGGCATTCACCAGGTCCCAGCCCAATGATTCGGGATTCTCCAGGTCAATGTCCTTCGGCATCCCGACGCCGTTGTCGCTGACTACAAGCTCGAACTCTTTCGCGCCAACCGATCGGAGGACTATTCTGATTTCACCTTCCCTTCCGTCAGGGAAAGCATGCTTCAAACAGTTGGAAAGCAACTCAGTCAGGATGAACCCCAAGGGGATAGCGGTATCAATCCCAAAGGATACATCCTCTATATCTTTCCTGATTTCCAGTGGATATCCCAGACCGGTCGAGTCGATCAGGTGATCCGCCAATCCATTCACGTATTCGGGGATGTCGAGCGCGGCCAGGCTCTCCGATTGGTAGAGTTTCTCATGGGCCATCGCCATAGATCTCACTCGTGCCTCGGCATCCTCGAACATCTTGCGATGCGATTCATCAGTGGCGTATCCTGACTGGAGAGAGAGGAGGCTGCTTATGACGGCAAGATTGTTCTTGACCCGGTGGTGAATCTCTCGGAGTAGGACTTCTTTTTCCTTGAGAGAGGCCTTGATTTGGTCTCGGGCCTTCTTGCGCTCTCTGATTTCCGCACGGAGAGACTCATTCAGGACTTCAGTTGCAGCCTTTTCTTCCCGCAGGGACTGGACCAGATCCTGGTTCTCAAACCCCAGTTTCAGACTCGTCGTGAGGGTGGATTGCATGCGGTTGCCTGCTATTATGAGAACAGTCACGTACACCAGTGTCAACCCTCCCATAATGACATGCACGGAACCGCCTTGATGAATCTGAATCCCCGCCAGCGGCAGGCCCACTGCCAGAACAAAGGGCGTGTAGACCTCCTTCCGTGGAAAATACACGGTGACGGTCCCGATCCCGATGGCGCCTAAAAAGAAGCAAAGAACGGTTTGGTAAGTTTCAGAGACATTCGGAAATATGAGAACTGCGGAGGCGCCCCAAAGGAGGCCCGTAACAAGGTTGCCGACGGCAGACCATGTACCCCAGGGAATTGTGGCCCCCCCCACAGGAGATGCCTTGAAAAATGCTAGGACCAATCCGTACCGGGCCATGTAGATTACGGCACTGCAAGCGAGCCACGCAACAAGAAGCGAGTGAGACACAGCGTTCCAAAATGTGGCAGTCATTACCAGCGCCAATAACAGGGCCGAGAACAACCCTATGTGTCCCTGGCGATAAAGCAGTTGAACCTGGGCTGCGCGAATCCGTGTCGATTCTGTATCGTATTCATAGTAATGAGCCGCAGTTTTATTTGATGGTTTCGATTTCATGTTGACTTCTCTTGCCTTCGATTCAGACGGTGGTCGGCGCATTTCCAATCGCGGAGGGCTGAAGTGGACTACGGTGGTCATCCGACCTCTGCATCGCGGTGAGGTATGCAACCGGAATATCAAACCGACTCCGAATCCGGTCAGCAGCCTCGATGCCGTCCATCTCGCCTGTCAACTTGATGTTCATCAGTACGAGGTCAGGCTTGGATTCCTCGCCTTCTGAACGGCATCTTCCCCGGAAGACACTACTCCGGCGACCTCGCCCGAGATTCTTCAGAGACCCGGCTAGGCTCTTGGCGAGTAGTACTTCATCTTCGACGACGAGTATTGATGACGTCATGATGCTGCCCTCCGTTTCTTGGGCTTGGGTTCCTTGAATCTGATCCGAACCTCCGTTCCTTCTTCTCTCCGGATCTCAATGGCGCCCTCGATCTTGCCGGCAAAGGCATTCACCAGGTCCCAGCCCAATGATTCGGGATTCTCCAAGTCAATGTCCTTCGGCATCCCGACGCCGTTGTCGCTGACTACAAGCTCGAACTCTTTCGCGCCAACCGATCGGAGGACTATTCTGATTTCACCTTCCCTTCCGTCAGGGAAAGCATGCTTCAAACAGTTGGAAAGCAACTCAGTCAGGATGAACCCCAAGGGGATAGCGGTATCAATCCCAAAGGATACATCCTCTATATCTTTCCTGATTTCCAGTGGATATCCCAGACCGGTCGAGTCGATCAGGTGATCCGCCAATCCATTCACGTATTCGGGGATGTCGAGCGCGGCCAGGCTCTCCGATTGGTAGAGTTTCTCATGGGCCATCGCCATAGATCTCACTCGTGCCTCGGCATCCTCGAACATCTTGCGATGCGATTCATCAGTGGCGTATCCTGACTGGAGAACAAGGAGGCTGCTTATGACGGCAAGATTGTTCTTGACCCGGTGGTGAATTTCCCGGAGTAGGACTTCCTTTTCTTTGAGAGAGGCTTTGACTTCTTCTTCAGCCTTCTTGCGGTCGCTGACTTCGTTCCTCAGTTGTTCATTTGTCTCTCTGAGTTCAGCGGTGCGTTCGTCCACTCGCTGTTCAAGTTCGTCGTGGGCCTGTAGTAGCTTTTCCTCTGCGCGTTTGCGGTCGTCAATGTCGGCTATGTTTCCCATGTTGGCTGTGCCGCCATGATAGCTTATGGTAGTAGCCAAGATTTCCAGCCATCTTACGTCTCCATTCTTGCAGATGGCACGGAACTCGTAGTTGGATGGTGTGACTGCTTTGCCCCGAGATCTGGCCACGCCTCTCCGCTTCATCATTTCTTTGTAGTCAGGATGAACAAATTCCCAGAATTCTTTGCCTATCATCTCTTCCGGAGTGTATCCTATAATTGCTGCCAATCGGTCGTTCACAAAGGAAAGAATGCCGTCCTGGTGAATGTATATTCCGGTCAAAGAATTCTCAGTCAGCAGCCGATAGCGCTCTTCTTTCTCCTTCAGCGCCTCCGACGCCTCTTCGCGCTTCCGGATTTCCAGACGGAGTTTCTCATTCATCTCCTGCAATTCAGTAGTACGCTCCTCCACTCTACGTTCAAGTTCATCGTGAGCCTGTTGCTGCGCCTCCTCCGCGTACCCGGTCATGTACACGACCGGAATATCGAATCGAGAGCGAATCCTATCGGCAGCCTCGATGCCGTCAATCCCTCCTTCCAGTTTGATGTCTATAAGAACAAGGTCAGGCTTGGATTCTTCGACTATTTGGACGGCTTCTTCGGCTGAAGAGACCATTCCGATAACTTCGTAGCCGAGATTCTTCAGAGACCCGGCCAGGCCTCTGGCCGGAAGGACTTCATCTTCGACGATTAGGATGCGGTACATGGGCAGGCGTCCTCGTTCCTGTGGGAGTGTTGCATGACGGGCGCCGGCTCCCGGAAGTACTAAGATCAGGGGGAGTGGCGAAAACGAATTTCCACTATTCTCATAAGGATTACCAGACCGGTCGCAAAAGGAAAAGAAAATTCCGCAAGCTCATTATTCACCGTCATGACTGCCGGGGCAGCTCACGGATCAGGATCAGTTTCCGCAAATCTCATGTGTACCGCGGCAGCGCTACCCATCCATCATGTTTCGCTCGTCCCGGGGATCGAGGCCGTTCAGGGAGTTAGTGTATTCTTACACGAATCCGGGGTGTAACCTTAATAGATAATGGCCACTCGACGTGGTGTCAATAGGTTCTCCACGATATATCCTCTTCGACCAAGTGGGCCCATCCCTCCATATCCCCGTGTCCCCGTGCGAAGCACAAACCCAAAACCTTTCTCGAAGCACCCACGCCCGGGGGGCCGGTACGGACCATAAATGAAGCTCCCCACACCAACCGGCTCGGAAATTGCCCCTAATACCAACTCCCATCGCAAGAAAGCGACAACGAAGCATGAAAGTCCTTTCCTCTCGTTCCCAGGCTCTGCCTGGAAATGCATACCGGGAGGCTCCGCCTCCCTAACTTGGGGCCGGCGGCTCTGCGAACAAAGAGGACTTTTATAGGAGTTGCTTTCAGAAATGAACTATAGTGATGCAGATTGACGTTCGGTGCTAAGATCACCCTCCCCCTGCCCCTCCCGTCAAGGGCTTACACTTGGACACACGTGACACCGCGGGCGCCGCCGGCATTCTGTCGTCCCTCCGGGACTCTCAGACAGGGTTAGAGTGGATTGAGGAACCCGGCGCTGAAGCACCGGGCTACTTTCCAGTGTCCCTACGGGACACCTCTTCATGCCCCGTCGGGGCATCTGACAGTAGCCCGGTCATTTATGGCCGGGTAAAAGAAACCACCATAATTTCCCTTCTTTAAGTCCCGGAGGGACGACTGACTCTCCCTTCTACACCACCCACGGTGTCACGTGTGGGTAAAAGTAAGCGTCAAGGGAGGGGGGAGGAGTCCCCTCTCCCCTGGCGGGAGAGGGTTAGGGTGAGGGGGTTCCCATCTGGAAAACCCTTTTTCAATGCGTCGCACTATAGCCTCGGCCGACTGGAGAGTCGACCCCACATAGAATCCCAGTCCTCCTACTCTCGTAACGGTATACGTACTTGTTGTTCCACAACTTGGTATCAAGCCCAGTAGCTCCCCCTTCAAACCTCCCCCATACGTAATCCCGGGAGCTTGTACGGTTCACGGTGAACGGTTACCTTAATAGAAACAATTAGGACGGCTATCGCTCTCTCAGGCTTTCGGAAGTATGTTGAATCAACGGGGTCAGGAAGTACTCGATCACTCTACGCTTGTCGGTCTTAATCTCTACCGTCACCGACATGCCGGGCGAGAGGTTTACGACCCTTTTTCCCACCGGGACTGTCGTGCGTTCCAGACTTACCCGCGCCGCGTAGATGAGCCCGCGCTTTTCGTCTTGGATTGCGTCGCCGGACACATGCTTCACCTCCGCGTGGATCGTGCCGTACTTGGTGTACTGGAAGGTCTCTATCTTGATTTCAGCCTTTTGACCTGCACTGACGAACCCGATGTCCTTGTTCTGGATAAAGGCTTCAACCTCGAGCGGGTCATCACTGGGAACAATGACCATCAACTGCTGCGCGGGAGTCACCACACCGCCGACGGTGTGGACTGCAACCTGCTGTACTGTACCGTCAACAGGGGCAAGGAGCTTCATGAGCTTGGCCCGCTGCTCGGCTTTGATCAGTTCCTGGGCATTGGTTCTGATCTTTTGCTCTGCCTCGCGGCGGCTGTCCAGGATGACTCGACGGGTTTCGGCAATATGTACGGCCTTTTGTTTCTTCGCTTCCAGCAGCGAGGCGTCAATTGCCTGAAACATTTGGATCTGGGCGTTCAGTTCACCTTGCTGCTCGATGCGCAGCCGTTCGCGTTCCAGGTAGTCTTGTTTCGTGGCAACATCCCGCTCCCACAGGCCCCTGAAGACCTCTGCGCGTTCTTCGATTATCGGCAGGAGGAGTCTAATTTTGTCCACCACTCTGCCCGTTGAACGTTTCTCCGCTTCGCGGCGGGCGATATCCGCTTCTATGCGCTTCAGCTTGGCGTTGTATTCCAGCCACCGGCTCTCCAGCAGCCGACGCTCATCACGTATACTGGCGGCATCAATGCCCGGCAAATCCTTCAGCACCGGCTCGGTTCCATCCAGTCCCTCAAGAACGGCGTCCGCGCGAGCTACCTGCAATTTGGCTGTGATAAGGTCGTTGCGCAGACGAGTCGTATCCGCGGTCGCTGTGGTGGCATCCAGTTCGATGAGCGTATCGCCGGCTTTCACAGTTTGTCCTTCGGTGACGTGGATTGCCTTGACGGTTGCGGTCTCGATGGGCTGTATGACCTTGACCCGTTCATTGGGCACGATCTTGCCTTGCGCGGTGACCACCACATCCAGCCGTCCGAAGAACGCCCACAGCAGGGCCAGAACAGCAAAGGCTATCAACAGCCACATGGCCACGCGCGGGGCGGGAGATACAGGCGTCTGCTGTAACGCGACGGCCGCGGGAAGGAATTGCGCCTCGTGGGGCAAGCGGTGGGGGGAATCGCGTTCCTTGCGATGCTGCCACGCACGGCTGGTGGCGCCCCAATAACGTTTCATGAGATCCCGTATGGCTTGGAGATTGAAACTAATACTCATGCGTGCCCCCTCAACCCTGTTGCATAGCGTGCAGGCGGAAGTAGTACCCGTCCTTGTTACGAAGCAGTTCCGCGTGAGGGCCTGTCTCCACGACCTGCCCGTGATCTATCACTACGATGCGGTCGGCCACGCGCACCGCAGAGAGCCGGTGCGCGACGATGATGACCGTGCGTCCTTCGCAGATTGCCTTCATGTTGTTCTGAATCACTCGCTCAGACTCGTAGTCCAGAGCGCTGGTCGCTTCGTCGAAAATCAAGATCCGTGGGTTGGTCATCAAGGCCCGGGCGATTGCGATTCGTTGGCGCCGGCCTCCCGACAGTGTTTCTCCATGCTCGCCCACCATAGTGTCATATGCTTCCGGCAATTCCAATATGAACTCATGGGCGCCCGCAAGTTCGGCGGCCTGAATCACCCGTTCCATGTCTGCCCCGGGCTCGGCCAGCGCAATGTTCTCGCGAATGGTTCGGTTGAACAGCACATTCTCCTGCAACACCATGCCGACCTGTCGGCGCAGCGATGAAGTGTCCGCCAGGGCCAGGTCGAGACCATCGATCAGTACGCGGCCCCGTTCCGGCACATAGAGGCGTTGCACCAGCTTTGTAACCGTGCTCTTGCCGGAACCGGAAGGCCCGACAATGCCTATGACCTCTCCTGCTCGGATATCGAGGTTGATCCCCCTGAGCACTTCAGGGGAACCCGGGAGATAGCGAAACACCACGTCGTCGAACACGATCCGGCCCTCGATGGGCGGCAACGTGCTCTTGGCCCCGGCGATCTCGGTGCGGGCATTGAGGATGTCCCCAAGGCGTTGCATGGAAATGCCGGTCTGCTGGAAGTCGGTCCAGAGCTGGGCCAGGCGCATCACCGGCTGCGCCACCTGCCCCGCCAGCATGTTGAACGCGATGAGTTGCCCCACAGTCATTTCACCGCTGATAACAAGGCGAGCGCCCAGCCATATGGTGGCTACCGTTACCAGCTTGCCTACCAGCATAAGCGAGCTGATGTAGAAATTGCCCACAGTAGTGGTACGGAAGTTCGATGACACATAGCCGGCGAGCTGGTTGTCCCAACGGCGGGTCATTTGGGGTTCAATGGCCATCGCCTTTGCAGTGCCGATTCCTGATATGGTTTCCACCAGAAAGGCATGATTCTCGGCCCCGCGGTTGAATTTTTCGTTGAGATTGGATCGGAGCACAGGAGTAAAGGAGGCGGCAAAAAGAGCATAACAGGGAAGTGACAGCACTACGATCAAGGTCAGCCAGCGGCTGTAGTAGAGCATCACAGCGAGGAAGACCCCGCAGAACAGCAGATCCAGCAGCACCGTGATGGCGTTGCCGGTTAGAAAGCTTCGTATGTTTTCCAGCTCACGAACCCGTGCAACGGAATCCCCCACCCGCCTGGCGTGGAAGTATGACAGTGGCAGGTTGATCAGATGGCGGAACAATTGAGCGCCAAGCTCAGTGTCGATGCGACTGGTGGTGTGCGCGAATACGTAACTTCGAAGAGTTGTCAGCACGACCTGGAAGATCACCACCACGAAGAGTCCGAATGCGATCACGTCCAGTGTGGTAAAACCACGATGCACCAGTACTTCGGTGAACAATTTGCGATACTTCATGATCGCCGGGATGAACCAGGTGAAGTCGAACTTGCCCATTTCGCCCGCGACCGAGGCCCGCGACTGGAATAGAATCACTTCGCCCGTCCACCGGGTCGCTAGATCCGTGATTGAGAGTTTCTCGGGTCGGCCCGTCACCAGGTCGAAGATCAGAGTTTCCTCACCCTCCTGGCGAGCAAGGATAAAGAAATCGCCGTCCTTGCCGATCGCTATGGCAGGCAACGGTGTCCTATTGAGCCGACCAGCCTCCGTCTTGACCGCCTTGGTCTGCAAACCGAGCTGTTTGGAAGCCAACAAAATGTCCGACTTTGAGAACGGCTCTCCATCCGGCTGATATTGATGGGCCAGTTGATCCGGGTCCGCGGCCATCTCATGGAGTTTGGCAATCATCACGAGGCAGCCCAATCCCGTATCGACCTGTGGTGTGCTGATGTGGAATACCTCCGATTCACTCGTAAAGATAAGCAGGAATTGAACCCCCAAGGCACGAAGACACCAAGAAATCAAAGAGCTATGCGCTTGATGCCGTTCTTGATCAAGGGAACGTTGAAATTGATCAGCAGGGCCAGCACATCCGTGCTGTTCCGGTCGAAGCGGTGCTCCCGGATCACATCTTGTCCCGAACCGTGATTCAGCATGTACGTGTCTGATCCTTTGCCGCCGTACAGCTTGTCATTCCCGCCACCGCCGAGCAGGGTGTCGTCTCCGGCGCCGCCCGACAGGCTGTTTGCTCCACTGTTTCCCATGAGAATATTGCTCAATGAGTTTCCGGTACCGCTGATCGAGGCTGTACCCGTCAAAGTCAGGTCTTCAAGGTTCAATCCCAGGCCATAGGAGAGTGGGCTCCGTACTGTGTCGATCCCCTCATTGTAACGCTCTATGACTGCATCACTGCGGTTGTCTACCACATACGTGTCATCACCGCTGCCGCCGACAAGCTCGTCTCTAAAAGCGCCGCCGTCGAGGAGATCATTCCCTGCTCCACCGAATAGGAAGTCCATGCCGGCTTCGCCATAGATGATGTCATTCCCCGACTGACCGTCGAGCCAGTCCCAGCCCGCGCCACCATAAATGGTATCGTCGTTTCCTTGTCCGGCGAATACGGTGTCATCGCCTGAGCCCGCATTGATGGTGTCGTCGCCCGCGCCGGCGTGGACCTCGTCATTCCCGCCATTCGCGTAGATTTCATCATCCGTGTCGCCGCCCACGAGGACGTCGTCGCCCGTGTCGCCTTCCTGGTACCCCTCGACACTATAGCCCCGGGCCAGGATGTCCTCGAGCGTCAACACCGTCCCATCCGCAAAGACGAAACGCTTGACCGCGAGGTCTGACGGAGTGAATTCATCATTGCCATCGGCCTGAATGACCAGGCCCTCATCATCTCCGATACCGATTGTCAGCTCCATGTGCGTATTCACGGAACTCCCGTCGGTCTTCCAAAGCTCGTACCCGTGGACCCCGTCATCCGCCCTGAAAAACACGTTGCCGTCCACATTGGTTATAAACCAGGGGCGGCTGCTCCCGGACCCGGGGTTGATGTCCTTCACCAAAACTGGGCCGACATCCTCGGTATCATGCGTCATCTGCACCCGTAGCTCCTCGGGTGTGATGCCAGGGCCAAAGACGATGGTGTCCCCGTCTTCGTCGGACGAGGAGAAATGGGAGGTCACGTCGTCGAAGCCGTCGCCGCGGTTGAAGGTGATCGTGTTGGTACCTTCATTCGCCACAATGGTGTCGTTGCCTGGGCCGCCCTGGACTGGAGGAGGTTTGTTCCCGATTCGCCGGTCAGCGCATCATTGCCTGTTCCGCCCAAGAGCGTGTCATCCCCTTCCCGCCCGTAGATTTCATCACTGCCGCCGTCGATCACATCATTGTCCGGTGTGCCCACAATATAGTCGTCGCTTCCCGTAGGGATAGTTGCATGTTCCAGGATCTGCGCTGTGTCCCAGACCGTGCCGTCACCGAATTGTAAGCGCTCTACTTTGTGTGCTTCATCATCGGACCACTGTGCCAACTGCAATCTGTCATCCGTGCCGTTGATGGAAATGAACAGGTCACGCCCGCCCAGCCTAAGGGTGACATCTGACGGAGCCAACTCGGCGGATAGTAGTATGGTATCAAGGTTACCCAATGTGATGTCATAATCGGTTATGACGTCCTGTCCAGAACCCCGGCCAAAGTGGTACGTATCATCTCCTATCCCTCCGTTAAGCGCATCGTTGCCCGCTCCACCGTCAAGGATGTCAGCGCCTGCTCCACCAGAGATCTCGTCATCACCGGCCAGTCCATTAATTGTGTCCGCTGATGAGTATCCGATCAATGCGTCGTCTGCCGGTGTGCCCTGAAGGGCCATGAGTTTGATTGCACCCACGTCCCAGATAGTCCCGTCTCCAAATCGGATCTCCTCTACCTGAAAGTCGATGGATTCATTGCGAAACCAGTGCTTCACCGTAAGGGTATCGTCCGTGTCGCCTATGGACAGGACCAGGTCGTCCTCTAAGCGCCCTATTCCCACATCCCCGGGAGAAAGATCAACATCGAGGAGGATTGAGTCCACATTCCCCGGTGTGACGTCACGATCGAAAATGGTGTCCGAGCCTGATCCCCGACCGAACAGGTAGGTGTCGTCCCCGTTACTCCATGTTGGGACATAGGATAGCTCGATTGCGGACCCGCCGTAGAGCATGTCGTTCCCTGAGCCGCCGGAGAGTGTGTCATTGCCCGTCTCACCCTGGAGAACATCGTTCCCGCTTCCGCCGTCAAGCGAATCATCTCCTCCACGGCCGTAGAGCGTGTCATCCCCCTCATATCCCTGGAGAGTGTCATCCGTAGGGTATGCGATGAGCACATCATCGCCAGGTGTGCCTTGAAGCAGCTATTGCTTTATCTCGTGTACATCCCATATTGTGCCGTCGCCAAACTCGATACTCTCAACCCGGTACTCGGGGGAATCGTTCCAGAACCAATTCTTGACAATAAGTTTTTCGCCCGAGTCGTTAATGATAAGTTCCAGATTCTCGCCAATGTGTTCAACCATGATATCATCGGGTGATGTCGTCGCCAAAGCGAAGCGTGTGGAGATTGCCCGCTGTCTTGTCACGGTCAATTATGGTGTCCTGTCCCGAACCGCGGCCAAAGAGGTACGTATCGGCGCCGAGCCCGCCTTGAAGCGTGTCGTTTCCGAAGCCTCCGTCCAAGGTATCCTCGCCTGAGCCGCCATCGAGGGTGTCGGTCCCGTCTCCACCGGAAAGCGTGTCATTGCCGGCTTCGCCGTTCAGTGTATCGTCGCCTGAGCGGGCGTAGAGTAGATCGTTCCCGGCAGACCCGTTCATGGCATCAGAGCCGGAAAAGCCGTACATGAGATCGTCGCCTTCGGTACCCTGGACGAGCATATCGGTGATAGCTTCCGTGTCCCATATTGATCCATCCGCAAACGTGATAGATCCTACACCGATCCTAGGCGTGTCGTTCCGAATCCAGTTCTTTATTGTAAGGGAATCCGATGCCCCTGCGACGATAACCTTCAGATCATTGCCGATTCGCTGCAAATCAATATCCGAGGAAAGAATGCCAGCGCCTAGCTCAATGGTGCCCTTGTTTTCAGCGGTGGTGTCACTATCATATATGGTGTCGTGTCCATCACCGAGATTGAAGATGTACGTGTCCGCGCCTGATCCTCCGTCGAGCCGGTCGTTTCCGGGTCCTCCCACAAGGGTGTCGGCTCCCGCTCCCCCATAGACTCTGTCATCGCCCGAGTCACCCTGCAGAATGTCATTCCCTCCAAGACCATATATCCAGTCATTACCACCGAGGCCGTGCATGTCATCTTCTCCGGGCGTGCCGTAGATAATATCCGAACCATCGGTGACGGTCGCGATTTCAAGAATGATGTCATCGTGAGTCCACATTGTGCCGTCCATAAATTGGATCTGTTCGATGCGATTGAGCGGACTGTTGTTCCTGGTCATCCCTCGTATATGAGAGGTTATCGTACAAATCTTTCAGATGGGTCTGAGCCATCATATCGGCGTACACCATCTCAAACAGATGGCGGTAGGTCTCATTGAGGTGGATGGAAGCGTCTCGGTTGGGATCTTGACCAGTTAACCCCACCCATGGCTCACCAAACCAGTGCTCAAGCGTTACCACCTAGCGTGCGTCTATATTGGGACCTCTACTATTGGGGTGGACGCCGTCACTACCGGCCCATTTGAAAAGAATTTCCTGCATCACCCCGTTCCGTGAGTTTGGATCTGCAGTACTGATGAATTGCTCTAGAAGGGATTCTAGGTGACCAATGGTGTCTCTGGCCATTGCCTGATGAAGATGGTACACATTGCCGCTCCCGCGAAGGTCCGGGAGACCCGCGATATCCTCGGAAGTAAAATACCACTGGACCGGCGCAGCGGATGACCTGTCGGTTACGAATCCGTATTCGGCAATCACGCCGCTTGTGCCATCATTCCTCTCATAGCTGCTCGAACTGAATTGAGTGTTGCCCTGCGAGTCAATGATACCCGTAGTGGTCCAGTCGAGATTGATGAACTTGATGCCAAGCTCATCAAGGCTATGAATCTCATATCGGTTTTCAGTAGAAGCTGTCATCACCCCTAGTTGTGAGAACCCTGCATCGGATGCGTCAATTATCCCATCTTCATTGTTATCCAATTCGGCCAGGGCTTCAAAGCCGTTTGCCGCCCGCGTGCCATCCCCAAGTATCGTCTGATCACCGAACAGTTCCTTGCCGTCATTGATGAACCCATCACCGTTCCTGTCCATGACCAGTAAGCCATCTCCCGAATCGACCCACCCAGTGAGCTCAGCAAAACCGTCACCATTGTGATCAAAATAGGTGCCGGCGTCAATGGCGATCGTTTGGATGCCGTCACCGTTAAGGTCAAGCACCAAAGGATCTGGCGGGGGCGGCGCCGCGGTCGCTTGTTTCGAGCGGAGCCATGGCCCAGGGTCCAAACGCGGCCAACAGGGCGGGACCGGCTCAACAAAGCCTGGGTACGTTTTTCTCATCTCTATTGCGGCCTGCTTGAAACCGGGACATCAAGGGAGCCTGTGAAATCCAAATGTCGGGCAATTTCCCTGTTTCCTGCTCGGTATCTCTGCGCCAAGCCTCTGCTTCCTCTCTTCGTTGATCTTGTATCTCCAGGGCTCTCAAGTACCAGTCAATACGCCGTGTGTCTCTTGCGCACCAGTCCATGAAAGTCTTCATGCTGCAAACACTCGAGCGAGGATATTGTTCTGCGCCTCGTGGTGCACGAGTGACGAATGAGGGCACTAGATCCCATGCTAGGGGTGGTTGTCGGGGTCCTACTCCGCCAATAATGCTTGCTCCTGTTTATTCTCTGGGTCGCGATCTTGCTGTAACATCGCGAGGTTTGCTGCAGACAATCCATGGCTCTCACTCCAGCCTTTATGTGGGTGCCCAATCAAGTACAGCCTGCACTAATCGCTGCCAGATTGGGACTCCGGAAATAGGGCCCAAGAAACCTCACCTTCACGACTTGATCCCGATCATTTGCGGTTTAGTCGCAGTCTACCGAATAACTGCGAGCACCCTACGGATTGAGCGTAGTGTCTCGCGAGTCTAGTTCGCACCTCCATGTGCCTTGAGAAGTTCCAAGATATCCTCGGCGCCTCTCTCCCGTGAAATCTTCAAGGCGGTCATCCCCAAGCGGTTGAGGGCATTCACCTCCGCCCCTTTGTCGAGGGGCACCTTTGCGACATCGCTTTTGCCAGTAAGCGCGGCCTCCATTAATGCCGTCACGCCCATCTTGTTCCGGGCGTTGACGTTGGCGCCCTCGGCCAATAGAGTGTTAACAAGACCTAGATCGCCACGCGCTGCTGCTTGTCCGAGTCGCTCGTTGAGGGACGCTGTGTCCTTACCCACCCCAAGCGGCGGCAGGACAGGCTTCGCCCCATAGCCATCGGCCTATCTTGTTCAATTTTCCATGATTATCAGAAAACAGTAAAATGACGTGAACCTCTTTGTTACGAAAACGTGTTGCCCAAGATCCACCACCTGATTGTCCCGCACGGGGAGCCCAGATTCTCATTTGAAGAACCTCTTTTCACCAAAGCCGTATGCTCACCGTTGCCTGCCATGATCCTAACACCTTGTTCCTTTCCGATCTCGTCAATCCTCTGCGCCTGTCCGTCACCTCCTTCTAAATGGGGCCGCCCCCCCGTACTCGCCGAACGTCTGGGAACCGCAATAACCAGGTGTGCGGGCGAGTCTGTGAAGCCGGCTGCTCGTCTGAAAATGGTATGATCTTTTCTTGTCATTAGGCATTTCTAGCAGGCTCAAACCAAGCCAGCAAGCACTTTGTCAGGCACGCAATGGGGTAACCAATTACCCCATGACCGCCCAAGTGCCTATCATCATTGCTGACAACATTTCTCCTGGCGCAAATGCCCCGCCTCCCGCTGGAGCGCGCTCAAAGAAACGGATCAGGTCTTGTATCTTGATCCGCTTCATGGTTGAGAAAGGAAAAAGTCAAGAAGCAAGACCTGACCCGAATCCTACCAATCCTTGGAGGGGAGATCAGTCTCCCCTCCAAGTCCATGCGCAGTGTGCGCGCTCTTCGTGTACCCTCTCCGAGGCGAAGCCACGGACGAGTGAACAACGGAAAGGACTTTTATGCTTCGTTGTCGCTCTCTTGCGATGGTAGTTGGTATTACTTCCTACATACCGGATTTCAGAGGCCCGGACAACATTGATCCCCGACTGAAAATGGGTTAGGCTGGATACCGGCCAACTGGTACGAGCACCATCGCCACAGACCCGGATTCGTACAGATGTTACTCCGGGATCGTATGAGAGAGAAGTTGATGAGATATTCTGTTTCTTCCATGAGTCCGATAGAGTCTTGGATCGAAAACTACTCTATCCGTCCAGTCGGGGAAGTTGTGAAAACAAATGACGCGACTGTCCTCCGGATCTACTCATGTTTTGAAGAAGCGCTTGAACTTCGGTCTCAAGCAGGAATCGATAGGCACTGATGATGGCAAGCCAACAACCCATCCACAAGGAAAGGATCTGAGAAATGGAATACAGACCCGTGGACGGTCCAGTTTATTGTCGTTACGCTATCACACCACCAGTAATCAACTCGGACACTGCTCATGAAATTGGCGTTTTGGCGCGGGTAGAAGAAGATTTGCAGGCAGGGAGCAATGTCGAGCTGAAAGAGGGAAGCAACGTCAAGCTGAGAATGCTCCTGGATGATCGAACAATAAGGATGACCTGCCACGCTAGGATTGACTGGCTGACCAGAGATGAATCAAGCGGAAAATTTACCGTGGGGTTTGGCCGGTTGGCATTGTCCGACGCGGAGTTCCAGGTGCTGTCAAAGGATGTTGCGGACAAGCCGGATGATTTTGCCGTCTTCGATGAAACAGTCCGTGAAAAAGGGTCCCAAGCCGCACCGGTAACTCTAACGGAGGATCGGCAGGAGATAACGAGGGCAAAGGCCGTCACCATGCCGGTAAGCCTGATCGAGGAGATAGATGCCAGGAGAGGGAGAGTTCCTTTCTCCGAGTTTGTCGTAACGGCTGTCAAGACCTACCTAAAAGGCTGAAGTGGTGATAAGTGTAAGATGGCCGACGTTCAAGATACATCGGCTCATGGAGGATCCGAATTGGCTCAACCTCTAGTGAAATCCTATGACGTGATCATAGTAGGCTCAGGACCGGCAGGCATATTTTGCGCGCTGAAGCTCGTTGACTCAGGGATTCAGAACATCCTCCTTCTTGACAGGGGAAAGGACATTTTCAACCGGCGCAGGAAAGGAAGAGACATTGTCTCCGGGTGGGGAGGAGCGGGCGCGTTCAGTGACGGCAAAATTATTCTTTCCCCAGAGGTCGGTGGGTTCCTGGGAGATTACCTGGACCGAGAGAGTCTGTTGAAAGTCCTGCATGAAGCGGACGGGGTCTATCTGAAATATGGTGCGCCAAGTCAGGTTCACTGCAATCCGTCAGACGATCTGGATGATCTGCAGAACGAAGCTCGCAGGGCCGGCATGGAGCTGATTCCCAGCCAAGTTCGGCACATGGGAACTGAGAACTGCTACCATGTTCTCGGTAAGCTCAGAGAGGTCCTGGGCGGACAGGTGGATGTGTTGACTGAGACTCCCGTAGCGAGACTCCTGGTTGAGCAGGGGAGGATTGCAGGTGTTGTCACTGAAAAAGGCGAGAGAATCACCGGGGAAACAGTCGTGTGTGCCCCAGGCCGGGTTGGAGCCCAGTGGATGCGGGAGGAGGCCATACGAATCGATCTGGAGTCACATCCGAATCCCGTTGACATAGGCGTGCGAATAGAGACGCAAGCTTCTATTCTCGCCAAGCTTACCGAAACCTGCTACGAAGCCAAGCTCGTGGCCTATTCACGGACTTTTGAAGACCGCATACGGACTTTCTGCATGAATCCGTATGGCGAAGTAGTTATTGAGGAGGTGAACGATCTCAAGACTGTAAACGGACATTCCTATTCTGAGAGACGAACCAATAATACGAACTTCGCCCTGCTTGTCAGCGCATCCTTCACGGAGCCGTTCGACGATCCGATTCGTTACGGCAAGTATATCGCCGAGCTTGCCAACATGCTGGGACAGGGGGTGATCGTTCAGCGCCTGGGAGATCTTCTCAATGGAAGGCGTTCCAATGCAGCTCGTCTTGCAAGATCGACCACGCGGCCGACTCTGCAAACCGCGGTCCCGGGAGACCTTAGCTTCGTCCTGCCCTATCGCTTTCTCAAAAGCATCATCGAGATGCTCGAAGCAATGGACAAACTCACTCCCGGCATTTCTGCTCGTGACACTTTGCTCTACGGCGTTGAGGTGAAATTTTACTCGAATAGGATTTCGCTTACTTCAGAGTTAGAGACTCAGATTCCCAACCTCTTTGCCATAGGCGATGGAGCGGGAATCACCAGGGGGCTCCTGCAGGCCTCGGCGAGCGGGCTTAGAGCAGGAGAAGTCATTGCAGCTCGGCAGGGCGGAAAGATACCATCCACCAATTCAAGACTATGAACCAATATCGGACTATCTCTCCGAAGCCCCTTCATGGAGTGGTCCGTCCCCAGGGACGCCCTGGAAGGCGCCTTGAAAGGTCAGCAGCTTCGATCTCCAATGCCATCGGCCTTGCGGTTAGTGATTCAATCCGCTGAAAGGGGGCATATGGGCCACATACATAGAAAACCGTTTGAAGCATCAGCCGGGACCGCTAATATTCCCGGGCGGGGAAAGGAAGGGAAAAGGTTCCAACAATGACGAAGATGCCCTTCCAAGCAATGTGCCGGATTGTGAGCATCTGAAGGCCCACGCTCTACGGTTATCGGTGAGAGACCAACTGTCCGTGCCCCAAACAATTGATGTTTCTTGTTCATCTGCTGCGGGAGTCCAACATGAAAAATTCGATGCCGGAACTAGTGATTGAAACGGACCTCAATCTCACGGTTTTTCATTTATTGAGCGGTCTGCATCAAGGGCTTTCGCGGTTTTCGGGGCAGAGCCGCGTAGCTCTCATTGTAGCCGTAAAGCCGAATGATCCGCTGTGTGTATGCGATCCACAGGATCTTCTCAAAGAGCACAAACGAGAGGTTTTCGACTACTACATTCAAAAGAACGCCTGGACACAAAACCTCATAGGCGTCAATGACTCGTCAGGTGATTCGGGCAAGTTGGTGGGATGCGCTGAACTCCCCGGTACCATATCAGTGGGTTACAGTTCCACAGGGTTATTCTACCAAGCCTGGTTTGCGGAGCATCATCAAAGTGCACCAGGCACGGGTGTGATCGAATGTTGGCTCAACCATTGCGCTTATGTTCTGTCATGTGAGCCTTTCCGTTGGGGGCGACCACGCGTTCATCCCCGTACTCTGGGCACTGCCCTGGAATGGTATACGTTACAGGCCATCCAAGGGCATTTGGAGTCTGAACTCTACGGCGTGGTGGGCAGGAGTAGTCGGCTGTCCATAGATGATCTTCTTAGCGATATTGCCGGAATATCCACGACGTACGAAGAGGGACGAAGGGCAAGCGGAAAACTTGTGATTGTGGAAGAAGAGTTATTGCCAAATTTAAATTTCCTCGCTTACTTTCCTCAAAGTGATACTCTCAGATTAGGCAACTGGAAACACACTCGCAAGCTACTCTCAACCGTCCAGGACACACCTCTGGGATTGGTTTCCGATGGTGATAGAATAGTAGGGGTATCCAGCGGGAGACTTCCAGACTATGCACTTTCCATTGAGTTCAAAAGCGGAAGAGGGGAAATCTCTCTTAACAGGGTCCCGGTCTGTACTGTGTCCGATGGACGCTTCTATTCTTCGCGGCTTACGCCAAATCTGGAAGCTCTAGGCACCGCCCTAAACCGGATTGCCTTGCGAGCGAAGGCCACAAAAAGGTTGCTGGGCATTGTGTCACGAATAGCTGAGACAGCCATTCAAGAACGTCATGGCTGTACGCTGGTTATTGATCCGACAGAGACCCCAGCGGATCTTGCTGGGCAAAGGTTGGAACCGGCAATCGATTTGAAGCCGGCTAAGACCTTGAGATTGGCCTTCTCCATGGCCAAAGTTGGCGGAGCCCTTCACATCGACGTTCGAGGCTTCCTGCATGCCTTTGGTTGCATCCTGGACGGTTCATCTGTTGACAATGAGGACCACTCTCGGGGTGCAAGATTCAACTCAGCGCTGAGATTCTCGGCAGTCAATGAAAATCTGATACCAGTGGTGATTTCCGAAGATAGGCACTTGTTCGTTTTCTTACACGGTATCCATCTGACCGAGCCACCAGTCCATCCTCCAATCTCGGAAATCCAGGCCAAGCCGGCCACAGTCCAAGAGTGGTTCGGACCTGAGCGCTTGTGATTCCAATTCCAACCTCACTTTTCTCAGATTTCCCCAGTCCAACGCCAAGCAGGGGCAGCGGAAACATAGCTATGTTTTCACATAGTAGCTTCCGCCTCTGCCCCCCTTTGACAACTGACCATTTCCCTTACATGACACAGTGGGTGGCATACAAGAAAGAATCAGTCGTCCCTCCGGGACTGAAGACCGGTAATTGTTGTGGTTTCTCGTCCCCGGCCATGAATGACCGGGCTACTATCAGATGCCCCTCTGGGGCATGAAGATGTGTCCCGTAGGGACACTTGAAAGTAGCTCGACGCTTTAGCCGGGTTCCTCAATCCAGGCACACCCAGTCCTGGAGTCCCGGAGGGACGACTGAATGCGAGCGGCGCCCTCTGTGTCAAGTGTGTCCCGGAGTCAGCTTTGAAAAAGGGGGGCAGGGAGGATTTCCTCACTGTGAGCACAGGAACCGGATCTGAAATGTCGGTCAACTTTTTTGACACTTGCTATAGTTTGAAATCCTACACTGCTCCTTTCTTGCGAGTGCCGTGAGACCGGTTCTTTTGTCGTCTCAACCGCGGGTGTGGTTGGCACGCAGATTGCATGGCTTAAAGGGGTCCAGGAGCCTGTGCGTAACGCAATGCTCTTGGGAAATCGTGCCACGCCGTCGCTGGTTTTGATCCCCTTTCAATGGAATGGGATTGCTGAATGCGTAATATGGCGGCTCTCGGCGGCAGCGGGCTGTAGGAACCCAGGGCACGATTCGAGCAACGGAAGAATTAAGGCAGACACTCCCGGGGCCGGGAAGTGTTCACAAGCTTGGAAGTAATTGGGATGGAGGCCGTGAGTCAGGAGTCAGGCTTAATCAAGCAGCCCCCAAACATCAGGACCACCTGATTGAAACAGGCAATCACTTGCTGATTCTTTTTAAGTCTCAACCGACCCAATGGAGCTGATAAACTACAATGGAAGGAGATCAAGGATGACATGGGGTAGAAAACTTTACCGGATGTTCATGATAGCCTCAGTGGCCCATGCAAGATGGGACTATGAGACATCCATGAACATATTGAAGGACAAAAGGAAACTCATCATTTTGGGACTGATGTTGTTGCCGATTATCACGGTTTCGGTGGCTTATGCCACGGACCTGCCCGGTGTCCTCGGTGGGCACAAGGCGTATACACCGGCCTTTTATTCGACCAGCATCTTTCTGGTTTCCATTGTGATCGGTCTATGTGCGGGGTTGATCACGGGCTGCATCGGCGCGGGCGGTGGGTTCATTATCACGCCTGCTCTGATGAGTGCAGGGGTAAAGGGCATTCTGGCCGTTGGCACAGACCTCTTTCATATCTTTGCCAAGGCGATCATGGGAACCGCGGTGCATCGAAAGTTGGGCAACGTGTCCGTAGCCCTTGCCATTGCGTTCCTTGTGGGGGCCGGGCTTGGGGTAACCGGTGGCGGGGCCATCAACAGAGCCCTGTACGAAACCAATCCTGTTTTGAGCGACACGTTCATAAGTGTTGTCTATGTCGTTCTGTTGGGATTCTTAGGCATTTACTCGCTTATCGATTTCCTGAGGCTGAGAAAGATCGAAGGCGATGTAGGAGTTCATGCGGGGGAGAGCCCACATGGAGAAGAAGTCGCGTCCGGCAAGGTGGGACTGCCCGCCAGACTTCAGGCCGCGAACATCCCGCCTGCCATAACCTTTGATGAAGATCTCGTTCCCGGTGGGAAGAAGATCCCGGCTCTCTTCGTTGCAGTCTGCGGCGGAATTGTAGGTTTCGCGGCAGCCATAATGGGAGTGGGAGGCGGTTTTCTCACTTTCCCCATGTTCGTTTACGTGTTGGGAGTTTCATCCTTCACCACAGTCGGTACGGACATTCTCCAAATCATCTTCACCGCGGGTTATGCTTCCATAGCCCAGTACGCGGTGTATGGGTTCATCTTCTATACTCTGGCCATGGGAATGCTCCTGGGCTCTCTGATCGGAATTCAGATCGGAGCGCTTACCACTAAGGTGGTAAAAGGCATTTACATAAGAGGATTCTACGCTACCGCGATAATGGCGGGGTTCATGAACCGGCTTTTCGCACTGCCGGAGAAACTCAACCAGATGGAGATAATCAACATCTCCCAAACCCTGGCCTACACTCTGACCCTGGTAGGCACCTGGCTGTTCTTCATTGTCATAGGGATATTCGCTGTCTGGGTAATCAGCAAGTTTTTCGGTAGCATACGATACCTTAGAGGGGAGGTCTAATAAGATGCTCATCAAGGAAAAACGAGCTTTCATAAAAGGACTCGTTTTGGCCATAGGATTTCTCGTGGTCCTCGTGATCATGTTTTTACCGTTGCTCGATGGAGACACCGCGCTGACGGCTGCGGACAAGCTCTTCAATTCCATTTCCAAGGGTTCCACCAATTTCATTCCTGACCTTATGAAAAAGAGTGAAGCCTACAATGGCACAGCCTTGGAGGTGAATGTCACACTGAAGGACCGGGAAATGGCGCAAAAAGTCACAAAGTTGTTCTCCGCGGCGGGAGCACAGGCAAGTGGCGCCGGCGCCCAGTTGAAGGTCAAAGGTGATCTGGGACGGATATCGGGCGCAGCTCTTGAAGATTCCTACGCCATGTTCAACAACCGTGAAGCGGAGGTTTCGAGCAAGTACGGCTTTCCCGGAAAAGAAGTGCTGTATTTGTGGTGGAGCGCGTTCAAGGAAGTAGACAAGGACCTGAAAAAACAGGAAAGATTCAAGGAAGCGGCTTTTCTGGCGGTTGTAGTGAAGAAAGGCGTGGAAGTAGGCTACAACTTCTACCAAATTGAGCCGCAAACCGCTCGCTCCAAGGCCGGCATCCTGACGTTTTCACTGATCTTTTACGTCATATACACGCTATGGTGGGGAATAGCGATACTGTTCTTGTTCGAGGGGTTCGGACTGCAAATGACTGCCGGGTCCAAGAAAGAGGTTTAGCCGAATTCCCGTTGCTAGGATCAGGAAGCAGCGCGAAAACAAAAAATGAAAACAGAGGTGTAAAAAAACCTGACACTTTGTAAAAACCATTGGGAGGGAAGGTCCGGTGTTCAGCGAAATCAACGGCCGAGCAAATGTCGGTAAACCATTCGGATCGGTTCTGAGTCGCGGTTCAGATATTGGATCCTCCCTCCTAAAGACCAGGCCTTGGACTCGAGAATCAGTCCTGAAAGCTAGGGTGGCCCAGGGTGGGGTACCAAATGGCCGGGCAAGTTAATGACAGTCAATAGGAATACCCTTCACAGGACGAATCAATGACCTCACTGATTCAATTCATAAAGGAATATATATGGAAGAACCGGGGCCGGCAGATCCGTCCAACGTCAGGCCCTCCGGAACTCCAAGCCGCATTCTCAGCCCGTTATCACTACTTCAAGCTTCTTCTTGCGGCCAATAACAGGGCCCTCGAACTTATGGCCGATCTGCAAAAAGCCCTGGAAGGGAATCAGCCCTTCGGGCTTTCCTTCGTCAGATCCAATTGTACGGCCATCTCAGTAAACGTCTTTCGGATGATAAAATACCTGGAACAGATGGCTCCGGGCAAATACACTCAACTCTTCGACCGCTTCAAGACTATCCAAGACCGCATAAGCACTCTGCTCATCCAAAAAAAGGCGCCGGACCGCGGCCCGTTGGTTATTCCATTCCATTCTATAGATCGCGACCTCGTTGACCTGGTGGGGATGAAGATGGCTTATCTGGCAGAGTTGAAGAATAGGATTCATCTGCCCGTTCCCAGCGGATACGTGATCACTTCGTCAGCCTACCGGGAATTTGTTGAGCATAATGATTTGAATGATGAGATCAACCGCCGAATTCAGGCAACGGAAGTGGAAAAGATGGATGATCTTTACCGGTTGAGTTCCGATATTCAGCGCCTCATCATTGATGCCGATGTCCCTGCGACGGTCGAACAAGCCATCCTGGAAGGTTACAGAGACCTGGAAAGGCAAGCAGGACAAGAAGTCAGGGTTTCCATGCGCAGCAGCGCACTTGGGGAAGACGCGGCGGGAACATCGTACGCCGGTCAATTTCGATCCCGACTAAATGTGACCCGGGAAGGTATCATTGGTGCTTACAAGGAAGTTGTGGCAAGCATGTACGGTTTGCCTGCCGTCACATACCGATTGAATCAAGGAATACCTGATGAAGAGGTGGCAATGTGCGTGGGGTGCATGAACATGGTCGGAGCCGTGGCAAGCGGAGTAATGTATTCCAGGAATCCGCTCAACATCAAAGATAGTTCGGTTATTGTCAACTCTGCTTGGGGTTTGCCTAAAGCGGTAGTGGACGGCAGCGTGGATCCGGACGTTCTTGTGGTGGTGAGAGATAAGCCTTTGCGGATAGTTGATAAGCGGATCATGCTGAAGAAACAACAGTATGTTTGCAATCCCGGCGAAGGTCTCAGCCGTGTGGACCTGACTGGAGAGAAGAGCGCGGCCCAGTCCATAAATGATCGGCAGGTTCTTGAGCTGGCCTCAGTGGCTATAACAATCGAGGAATATTACGGAGTTCCTCAGGATATTGAGTGGGCGGCACACCACGACGGCTCGATTTTCATTCTACAGTCTCGTCCCCTTCCGCAATACGATGAAGAGTCGAGCCCGAGCAGAGTGGTCAGAGACCAGGCATTTGAGGAAGAGGTGTTGATACATGGCGGTGTGACGGCGGCGGCGGGCATCGCGTGTGGGCCGGTTTTCGTTGCAAAGAAGGACATCGACAAGCTGAAATTCCCTGAGGGGGCGGTGCTGGTGACCTCTCAGCCTTTGCCCGGATGGGCATCGCTCCTAAATCGGGCGGTAGCGATAGTTACTGAAGTTGGCGGTGTGGCGGGTCACCTGGCAAACGTGGCAAGAGAATTCGGAGTGCCGGCTATATTTGGTATTCCTGAGGCAACCAAGCTATTGGATGAGGGTCAACTAGTGACTGTGGATGCCGAGGGCCTGACGGTGTACCGGGGTCGAGTAGAATCTCTTCTCACGTACAAGAAACCGAAGAGAAACCTCATGCAAGGCAGTCCGGTCTACGAAACTCTCGTGGGCGTGGCTGCCCAAACAGTTCCTCTGAACCTGCTGGACCCGGATTCCCCTCACTTCCATCCGACAAAGTGTGAGACTCTCCACGACATCACTCGGTTTGTTCACGAAAAGTCCGTATACGAAATATTCAGGTTCGGCAAGGAACATCACTTTGAAGAGCGATCCAGCAAACAGCTCGTACACGAAGTACCCATGCAGTGGTGGGTTATCAATCTGGACGACGGGTTCAAAAAGAATGTGGACGGCAAATTCGTCCACCTGGACAACATAGCCTCTATTCCAATGCTGGCCTTGTGGGAGGGAGCAACAGCCATCCCGTGGGAAGGTCCGCCGCCGGTGGATACCAGAGGATTCATGTCGGTTCTGGTGCAGGCCACCGCTGACCCGGCCCTAGAACCTGCTGCTCATTCGCCTTATGCAGCCCGCAATTACTTCATGATCTCAAAGAACTTTTGCAGCCTCTCTTCGCGGTTCGGCTTCCACTTCACTACGGTAGAGGCCTTTGTGAGTAATCGTCCCACGGGCAACTACGTGAGTTTCACCTTCAAGGGAGGAGCAGCGGACTATTCCAGGAGAGTGAAGCGTACCGTCCTGGTTGGTCGTATCCTGGAAGAATTCGGCTTCCGTATCCAGTTGAAAGAAGACAACCTCGCTGCTCGGCTTGAGGTCGGAGACGCTGAATTCATGAAGGACCGGCTCCGCATCCTCGGCTACCTCATCATTCACACACGCCAATTGGATATGGTCATGTCCGACCCGGTTTCCGTGGAAACATACCGGACAAAATTCCGAGATGAAATCAACTCCGTCCTTAGCTTGCGGGGTAAGGAAGCAACGTGATCGTTCATCGCAAGGCCCCAGGTTCCCAACGCGGTCAAGCACGTAGGATGGGATGACCGGAGGGAATCCCATCGGTCGAGGCTTTCACGCCACACCTCACCCGGACAATTCCTCGATCTATGGGGTTCGCTTCACTCACCCCATCCTACAATCTGTCACGTTATGCGCCCGCTTCAATGTTGACGACATTTTCACCGCCCCAATCCGGCGGATATACACCACTCCGCACGCGGTCAAATGATACAGAAGTCTCTTACGAACTGTCAGGTCCTTTTACTCTCCCCGTCTCAAACGAGTCTTCATTTATCCCCGCCAGAGATGAAGAGAGCGCGGCATGAAGCATATCGTCCTAATATTGTGGACAGTTCCCAGTATTCCGGCCCCAACAATACGCAAGCCCGGAACTGGCACAATTCATGCATATAACTCGTCAAGGAATCCCTGCCGGGAAAAGACCGGTTTTCCTCGGCTCGGATTCAAACGACAAACATGCTTCCCGGAGGCTCCGTCAGGACGGAAAAGGATCAACCAATGTCCTCTGTCACGATATATAGGGGCTTGTCTACCAAAGGAGAAGAGATAGCTGCGAGGGTTGCGCAACGGCTAGGCTACGCTTACATATCTCACGAGCGGCTTCTGACTGATGCCTCCGCCCATTTCAGCCTTCCCTTGATCAAGCTTACGGGTGCTCCAAATGGAGCTACATCCTTTTTGAACCTACCCTCCTACACTAACGAAGAATATCTGGCCTGCGTAGAATGCGCTCTTCTTGAACATGCTCGGATAGACAATATTGTCTATGATGGTCCGATGGGCAATTTCCTCAAGGGCATCAAACACGTGCTGAACGTCTGCACTCTCCCGAGGATTGAAGATAGGGTCAGAAGTGTGTATGACCTTGCGCTTGACTTGCACAACACAACGGTGGCAGATGCGGTTGAGACCATTTGTCACATGGTGGAGTCGGATCGCTTCAAGGCTACTCCCGAGTCTCAGCGAGCTATGGACGATTTGGTTCTGGCCGCCCACGTGAAGACCAAATTGGTTACAGTAGCCCGCAATATGTTTGTCAACGCCCATGAAGGCAGGATCCGTGTGGATGTTGGGGCCTCGCTGGTTCAAAGAGATCGCTTGGTCGATGAGTTCAAGAGTTTGTCGGAAGAGATTCGTGGCGTGGTGGACATCAGCGTGAACATAATCCCTATCGATATGGAAATGTGATTATGAGCATACTTAGACAACCTCCGTGGAAATCGGGACCATGAGGAGAAGGACATCGTCAAGGAACCGCCCGACAGGCAACCCATTGACATTGGGCGCTACATGCTCCAAAGATGGAAAAAGAGGCTCATCACCGGACGCGAGTCAATGGCGATTCGAGGTCCTGCCGGAAAACGGAGCTTGCCCGGCGCCTGAGCCTGAGGGTCCTTGAGGACGTTGCCACGATCCTAAGGGACAGGGGACCAAGCACTCGTGATGAGAGGTCCTGAGAAAATGGATCATGTTCCCTGACTTCCTTCCGAGTTTAGCCTTCCCGGGAAGAGGAATTGGGGAAAAGGAGTGGGCTGTGGACACACAGAACAAAGGGAATAAAGACTATTACGGATCCTTGACAAGGAAAATGGTTATCATGATCATCCTCGTGTCGATCACGCCTTTGATCGTGATCATGGGTACCACTCTCTTCTACTTCCAACGTTCTTACCACCAGAAGACGTTGGATTATTTGACAATCGTGGTGAAGAAGCACGGGAAGAACATTGATAGCTTCGTGACCAATAGGCTTGCCGACATCAGCCTGTTGGCCAAGACCGCCGGATTGGAGCGGCTCTCCCAGGAGAAATTCTTGAGGGAAAGCCTGTCTACACTCCAAAGGGAATACGGTCGCTCTTTTGTCGATTTGGGGATAGTAAACGAGGCAGGGATTCAAATCAACTATACCGGACCCTTCAGATTAAAGGGAGCAGACTATTCTAAGGCCGCGTGGTTCAAGGAAGCCTCGAATGCCGAATATTATGTCAGCGACGTATTCCACGGTCTTCGGGGCACTCCACACTTCATCGTCGCGGTTTGTCAAGACCGTCAGGCAGCCAAATGGATACTGAGGGCCACTGTAGACTTCGAAGCGTTCAATCGGCTCGTGACAAACATTCGTATCGGCGCAACCGGCTTTGCTTTCATCGTGAATAAAGAGGGCGAGTTACAGACCAAATCAGGCATTGAAGCCATGTCCTCGAAAGATCTTTATCTGAATTTTCTAAGACACTCGTCAAAACCGTTGGAGGAAGTCAGTGTTGTTGAAAACACCGATGAGAAAGGGATTGACCATATTCATATCATGTCCCGCATAAAAAAAGGGGATTGGTTGCTGGCTTATCAACAGACAGGAGAAGACGCGTACTCGGTAGTGTCTTATGTGCAAAATATAGCTTTGATGATATTCTCCGTAGGGGTGCTCGGCATAGTTGTCCTGGCCACAAGTATGTCGAGAAGAATGGTCTCTCGTATCTCAGAAGCCGACCGTCAGAAAGAGATGATGAATGAACAGGTTATTGACGCAGGGAAATTGGCCTCGATTGGAGAGCTGGCGGCCGGCGTCGCACACGAGATTAATAATCCCGTGGCAATCATGGTGGAAGAAGCAGGTTGGATAGGAGACCTCTTGGAGGAGGAGAATGAGGAAGGGTTGAAGAATCTCGGTGAATTCAGAAGAGCTTTGGATCAGATCGGAACCCAGGGAAAGCGTTGCAAAGAGATTACCCACAAGCTCCTCAGTTTTGCCAGGAAAACCGATACCATTCAAAAATCGGTCCAGTTGAACGACCTTGTCGAGGAGGTGGTCGCCCTGTCTCAACAGAGGGCCAAATACGGCAACGTTGACTTGGCGGCATACTTGGCCGTCGATTTGCCGGAAATAAATGTTGCGCCTTCGGAAATCCAACAGGTTCTTCTCAACCTTGTCAACAACGGGCTTGATGCCTTGGAACAAGGGGGGGGGACTCTTCGGATAATGACCAGGTTAAACGGCGACATGGTGACCATTGATGTGAAGGATGACGGACCCGGCATCCCCAAGGCGAACTTGCAGCGGATATTCGATCCCTTTTTCACAACTAAATCGCCTGGCAAGGGGACAGGACTGGGGCTCTCCATCTGCTATGGTGTCGTCCAGAGAATGGGCGGTGAGCTTAGCGTCAACAGCGCGGTGGGCGTTGGAACCACTTTTCACGTTCATATTCCGTTGCCCACCATGACGGATACGTAATGGTCCCCCATACGTAATTCCGGGAGCTCATACGGTTCACGGTGAACGGTTACACCGATACAGTATGAGACGATTTTCACACGGCTATTAGTGTAATCTTCTGCCGACCGAGGCACAATGAAGAAAGGAGAGCTATCATGCCCTCGCTGAAAGTGATGATTGTGGATGACGAGGTTCCCTTTGTGGAGACCATAAGTAAACGTCTCACCAAAAGAGATCTTGAGGTGGTGCAGGCCTTCAGTGGAACTGAAGCACTTAATTGGTTGGCAAAAGACACAGGCATAGACGTCATCATCCTGGACGTAAAGATGCCGGGCATGGATGGAATCGAGACACTCAGAGAGATAAAGAAGTCCTACCCTCTTGTGGAGGTGATAATGCTGACAGGCCATGCTACGGTGGACTCTGCGATTGAGGGCATGAGACAAGGGGCTTACGATTACCTCATGAAACCTTGCAACATGGACGACTTGATCACCCAAATTGCCGAAGCTGGTGCCAAGAAAGGGAGCCACGAACAGAAGATAGTTGAAGCCACAATCAAAGAAATCGTCCTGAGACGAGGCGATTGAAGAAAGGCAACGGGTGCTACTCAGATGCAAGACCGCGGTCCAATAAGGGTTCTTCTCGTGGATGATGAAAAAGGCTACGCCAGTGTCTTGTGCAAGAGGTTGACCAAAAGGAACTTCGAGGTCTCCACGGCGTTTAGTGGGTCGCAAGGGATTCAGACAGTTCGGAACAAAGATTTCGACGTGGTGATACTCGATCTCAAGATGGAAGACATGGACGGCATTGAGGTACTGAAAATATTCAGGAAAATGCTTCCTAGTATGGAAATCATAATGCTCACAGGTCACGGATCGGAACGATCTGCGCGAGAGGGCATAGACTTCGGCGCCTTTGATTATCTGACCAAACCATATGAGTTGGAGGCCCTTGTTGAGAAGATCCGGGAAGCCTATGAAAAGGGACATTCAAATGAATAAGTGCCGCGTACTCCTGGTTGACGATGAAAAGGATTTTCTGGATACCCTCACCAAGAGGCTAAGAAAGCGCAAACTGGATGTAGTCTCGGTCACAGGGGGCCAAGAGGCTGTGCGCATGGTAGCTAAAGAGCCTATTGACGTGGTAGTGCTCGATGTCAAGATGCCTGACATGGGCGGCATAGAAACCTTGAGGGAGATAAAGAAAATCCGGCCTTCCACTGAGGTTGTCATGCTCACGGGCCATGCCGATATGGAGATTGCGATCGAAGGGATTGAACTCGGCGCATTTGATTATCTGATGAAACCCACCGATATCGACGAACTGCTGTATAAGATTCAAGACGCGCACAAAAAGAAACTTTGGGGAGAAGAGAACGGAAAAATCCCGAATAGCATTTGAAGTGGAGCCGGCCAGGAACTGTCCCCCGGATTTGGCATCTCCTCAGGGCGTGCGATTTGGCGCCCTTCACCGGTTCGGAGGGATCACCCGAGAGGTCCGAATATGAACGAAACAGAAATCCTGCTGGTGACTGACGAAAAGGCCCACGTTGAAACTGTGCGAGACTGCCTGTCCGAGAGGAAGATCTCCGTGTCCATCATTTCCAGTGCTGACCAAGCCTTGAAATGGCTTGACCTGAAGCCTGACACCGATCTGGTCATCCTTGACGTGGAGATGCGCGGCATAAATGCTCTCCAGATGCTGAGACAGATGAAGAACTCTCATCCGCTCGTGGAAGTGATAATGTTGACAGGACTCACCGGTATGCAGTCGGCCATCCAGGGTATGGCACTGGGCGCGTCCGATTATCTCACAAAACCCTTCGCATTAGAGGAATTACTGGCCAAGGCCGAAGAAGCCGGCGCAAGAAAACGCCAACACAAGGATAAGCTGCTCACAGCCGGGGCGAGAGCCCTACGAGGACAATGGGAAACATAGAAAATCTCGGCACGGAAAAAAGTGATCCCGTGCTAACTTATTGCTATCACGGGTGGTCTTGACTTGCTTAGCACGTAGGATGGGATGACCGCAGGGAATCCCATCGGTCGAGGCTTTCACCCCACACCTCACCCGGATAATTCCTCGATCTATGGGGTTCGCTTCACTCACCCCATCCTACAATCCGTCACGTTATTCGCCCGCTTCAATGTTGACGACATCTTCGCCGCCCCAATCCGGGCGATTTCAAGAGCATAGCGACACAAAATCCCGCCCGGGGAAAACTTCGGAATGAAGCTCCCACTCCGACCGGCTCCTAAATTGGCCCTACGCCCGGTAGCTTCCTGTTCTACGCTCCCTCGGCTTGTTTCAGCACGTCTACTACCGCGGTGTGGCCCATCGAGGCCGCCCGCGTCAGTGCCGTTCTGCCGTTTACATCCGTGGCTTGGATCTCCACGCCCCAATCCAAAAGCGATTCAACCACTTGTACGTGGCCTTCAGAGGCCGCCAATATCAAGGCTGTGGCGCCGCTGTGGTCAGCGGACTCTGCGTCCGGATTCTGGTTGAGCAGGAGATCTACCACTGTAGCATAGCCGCGATGTGCTGCTCTCATCAGAGCTGTCCAACCCAACGCGTCCACTGCATCCTCGTCGGCTCCATAGCGGAGTAACAGCCTTACAACCTCGACGAAACCTTGACGGCACGCTTTCATCAGCGCGGTGGACCCATATTCGTCGGTTGCCTCGGTATCAGCTCCATTCTCCAGAAGGACTCTGACGACCTGCGGAAAACCTATCGCCGAAGCCCACATCAAGGCCGACCAACCAAGGCCGTCCCGGACGTCGATATCAGCGCCTGAAGTCAGGAGTCCTCTCAGTTCCCCGAGATTACCGGATTTGACCGCGACCAACACTGTGTCTTCCATTTCACTACTCTCTTGCGCTTTTTGTTTCCACAGACGGCTTATCCCTGGTCTTGTGCTTGAGCCTTCTTTTGGAATGCCTTAGTGCTCGATTGCACAAATACGGCGCCATATGACTGGCAAAGATAGTGAGTCAAGGATAGCACCAAATCACCCAGCCCGTCACCCCGGCGAAAGCCGGGGTCCAGAAAGGTTTGAAAGAGACTGGATTCCGGCTTTCGCCGGAATGACGGATAGGGGGCCGTATTGTGAGCAGGCCCGTTCAGACAACAACACTGGGTGGAATACGCAACCGCATTTGTGCTACGGAGTACTTAGCCTGTAGCATGTTCTGATTGCTTCCACAATGTGTACTCTGTGGGTGCAGCGATGACGAGTGAACGGAAAGGAGGCACCTCGGGTGATCCCCTTTGGTCG